>JBIQKL010000007.1:59912-63008 GCA_044506555.1 Hyphomicrobiales bacterium
CCCGGGTGCCGATGTTTACCGAGACGGCGATTGCCCTCCTCGAACGTTTCACGCCGCCACCGCCGGCCAATGCCCCGGTCGGCGAGCACCAGAGCGGCGTGATTCCCTATGTGGTCGTCGACGGCACGCCGGTTTTCCTCCTCGTCACCTCGCGCCAGCGCGGCCATTGGATCTTCCCCAAGGGACGGATCCCGGAGCGGATGACGCCGTGGCAGTCCGCGGCGCGGGAAGCCTATGACGAGGCCGGCGTCGAGGGCGCGGTGGCGACCGAGCCGATCGGCTCCTACCGGGCGTGGAAAACGCGCGGCGTGCGCCGCATGGTCATCGAGGTCGAGATGTATCCGTTCCGCGTCGAACGCCAACTCGATGCCTGGCGCGAAACCGGGGAGCGCTACCGTCACTGGGTCACGCTCGCCGAGGCGGTGCGGCTCGTCACCGACAAGCAGATCGTCGGCCTGGTGCGCAGCTTTGCACGGACGCTCCGCGAACGCGGGTCTCAGTTGCCCGAGGCCGCGGAAAGGATCGCGTAGAGCACGACCGCGATCGTCGCCGTCGCCGGCACGGTGATCAGCCAGGCGGCGCCGATCGAGGCACCGTACTGGCGCCGCACCAGCTTGCGCCGCTCGCGCTTGCGCGACCGCGCCACCGCCTCCTCCGGCGTCTCGTTCAGTTCGGAGATGCGAAGCGAGCGGGTCCGCGGCTGCACCGCCGGATTGGGGATGCCGCGGTTGGTGATCGCCTCGCGGAGCAGCCCGATCCCGAACACGCCGCCGACCGCGACGTGGGTCGAGGAGATCGGCAGCCCGAGCGCGGATGCGATCAGCACCGTCGTGGCCGCCGCGAGGGCGACGCAATAGGCGCGGCTCGGATTCATCTTGGTGATCTTCTCGCCCACCGTCTTGATCACCGTCGGCCCGAACAGGGCGAGCCCGAGCGAGATGCCGACGGCGCCGATGACCAGCACCCAGAGCGGCAACGGCACCTCCTGCGGAGCGGCGACGCCGGCGTCGGCCGCGGCGACGATCGCGGCGAGCGGCCCGATCGCATTGGCGACGTCGTTGGCGCCGTGGGCGAAGCAGAGCAGCGCCGCGGCCGCGATCAGCGGCAGGCTGAACAGCGTCGTCACCGGCCGGCCCGCCGCCTCCACCGCCGCCGACTGCGCCCGGATCCAAGGCACCGAAGCCGCGCCCACCGCGACCAGCACCGCGGCCGAGATCGCCAGCCGCACCGCGAAGGACGGCCGCCAGACGTGGGACAGGCCCTTGGTGGCGAGATAGAGCGTGAACACGCCGGCCATGATCGCGACGATCACCGGAAGCCACAGGCGCGCGGCGGCGAACGGCTCGGGCCGGTCGATGATGAGCCGGCGAACGAGCCAGTACAGCGCGGCGGCCATAACCCCGCCCATCACAGGCGAAATCACCCAGCTCGCCGCGATCGCGCCCATCGTCGGCCAGTGGACGACATTGATGCCCGAGGCGGCGATGCCGGCGCCGATCACCCCGCCGATCACCGAATGTGTGGTCGAGATCGGCGCGCCGAGATAGGTCGCGAGGTGGATCCACATCGCGGAGGCGAGGAACCCGGCCATCATGAGGAGAATGAAGTTGAGCGCGTCCATGTCCGGCTGCGGCCGGATGATGTCCTTGGAGATCGTCTCGACCACGTCGCCGCCGGCGATCAGCGCGCCGGCGGCCTCGAACACCGCGGCGAGGGCAAGCGCGGTGCCGAGCGTCATCGCCCGACCGCCCACCGCGGGACCGACATTGTTGGCGACGTCGTTGGCGCCGACGTAGAGCGCCATGTAGCCGCTGATGACCACCGCCGCGATCACGTAGAGCGACAGCGGCCCCGAGGCCGTGGTGGCGACGGCGAAGACGAGGATGATCAGGAGGAAGGTGCCGGCGAGGCCCGGCGCCGCGATCGGCCGCGATACCGAGGAGCTCGCCTCCTCGAGGTGGCCGACCTTCTTCAGATGCTTGTCGAGATGCGCCAACCCCGGCCGTTCCCCTCGCTGATTCCCGGCGAAGGGGGCGTTATGCCCGCTCCGCGGGCCGGGGGAAAGGTGCCCGTCGCCGCGAGCCCGCGCAGCGCGTCGATGTGCCGTCCGGACCAACGGAACCGGCTGGCGGAGAACTCTCCGATTCCGATTGCGACGCCCGCCCCCTAGTCCAGGCCGCCGAGCTGGCGGAGGAGCGTGAGGCCGTTGGCCTCGGACCAACCTTCGATGATCTTGCCGCAGGCGAAGCGAAAGGCGTTCATCCCGCTCCAGTCGACCGGCTTGCCGCTCGTCGGAACGCCGAGAAAGGCGCTGCCGGTATGGTTGCCCTTGCCGGTCCAGCGGACCAGGACGCGGTCATCGGATGCGAGCACGGCGTCGACCGAGAACCGGATGTCCGGGAAGGTTGCGCTGAGGGGCGTGAGGCTGCCCTTGACGGCTTCGACGCCGACGGCATCGGGGAAGAGGCCGGCATGATGCACCATCTCCGGCCAGACGATCTCGTCGAGGACGTCGATCTGGCGCTGGTTGAGCGCCTCGTCGTACCAGCGCCGGGCAGCCGCCACGTTCTCCTCCGGCGTGGTCTTCGCACACTCCGCGACCGTCGGGTCGGGAGCCGGTGCCGGCTCTTCGTCGGGCACGGTGCTCACCTCGAGGTCGACCGCGCCCATCTGATGGAAGAGGCTGAGCGCATCGCCCGCGTTCCAGGTCTCGGCGATCTTGCCGCATTCGACGCGATGGACGTGGAATGCGCCGACCGCGACCTTGTTGCCGCTCGCCGGCGCGCCCGCGAACTCGCCCTGGTGCGTGCCACGGAACGTGTTGCGAATGACGATCGTGTCGCCGTCGGAGAACGTCCAGTCGATGGTGAAGACGCCGTCAGGGAAGCCGGTGCGGACCGCCTTCAGCCGTTCGAGATGGAGGTCGCGGCCCTGGCTCATGATCGCGCCCTCGGGCTGGTTGTAGTTCTCGGCCAGAAGGACGTCGAGGGCGGCGGCATCGCCCTTGTTGAAGGCGTCGAAATAGGCCGTGCCGATCGCCTCGAGGTCCGCCGGTGTCGGCGGTGCGCAGTCCTGGGCGATGGCCGGCGCTGCCGC
>JBIQKL010000007.1:63108-69973 GCA_044506555.1 Hyphomicrobiales bacterium
AGCTCAGCCGCTGCGCGCACCTGTCCGCGATGAGAACCGTCCGGTGCCGATCGCTACTCGTGCGCCAGCCGTATGCGCGTCTCGAGTTCGTCGACGGCCGATGAGCGCGGCAGCTCTTCGCCGCGCAGTTCGGGAGGAACCCGCCAGCCGGGATCGATCCCCTCCATGTTGGGGAGCTGGTGGGCGATGCCCTTGTGGCAGTCGATGCAGGTGGCGGCGCCGGTGAGCAGGTAACGGGAGTGAATCTCGGCGGCGCGTTCGGCCTGCTTGGAGAGATCCATCGCCACGGCCGAATGGCAGTTGCGGCATTCGAGGCTGTCGTTCGCCTTGAGGCGCGCCCATTCGTGCTTCGCCAGCCTCAGCCGCTCGTCGAGGAACTTCCGGCGGGTGTCGATCGTACCGAAGATGTGCCCCCACACCTCCTTCGAGGCCTGCATCTTGCGCGCGATCTTGTCGGTCCACTCGTGGGGCACGTGGCAGTCGGGACAGGAGGCGCGGACGCCCGAGCGGTTGCTATAGTGGATGGTGCGGGTCAGTTCCTGGTAGACGTTCGCTTCCATCTCGTGACAGGAGATGCAGAACGCTTCGGTGTTGGTGACTTCGAGCGCGGTGTTGAAGGCGCCCCAGAACAGGACGCCGCCGATGAAGCCGCCAAGCGTGAGGAAGGCGAGGCTGAGCGTCGCGGCGGGGCGTGTCAGCACCCCCCAGACCCAGGCTGCGGCGGAGCGAAGGCGCCGCATCGGCTACTCCTCCCCGGCGGGATGGATTCCCATGTCGCTCATGTCGATGAAGGTGTTGCCGACCAGGGGCTGCCGGGCCGCCTGCGGAACGTGGCAGGCGGTGCAGAAGTAGCGCCGCGGCGAGACGTCGGCGAGCATCTGGCCATCGCGATCCATGTAGTGGGTCACGCTGATCATCGGCGCCCCCGAGCCTTGCGTGAACTCGCGCTTGTGACACGACAGGCAGCGGTTGGTGTTGACCGAGAGCTGGTAGCCTTCGATCGAGTGCGGGATCACCGGCGGTTGCTCCGGATAGGCCCGCATCTGGCGGATGTCGTCGGTGACCCACTTCGGCAGCGGATCGGCGGGCGCCGTCTCGACATAGGGAACGTCGCCCCGGAGCTCCGCGCCCATCTGCTGGGCGAGCGCGGCGGTGACCGTGGCGAGCGTCAGCGTGCCGGCGAGCACCGCGAGCCACGACCTCAGGCGACGGCGATCTTGACCGCGCATTTCTTGAAGTCCGTCTGCTTGGAGATGGGATCGGTCGCGTCGAGCGTCACCTTGTTGATCAGGTGCCGCGCATCGAACCAGGGCACGAAGATCACGCCCTTGGGCATGCTGTTGCGGCCCCGCGTCTCGAGGCGCAGGCGGACCTCGCCGCGCCGCGACGTCACGCGGATCTCGGCGCCCTGGTTCAAGCGGCGGTCGCGAGCGTCGTCGGCGTTCATGAAGCAGACCGCGTCGGGGAAGGCGCGGTAGAGCTCCGGGACGCGCATCGTCATCGAGCCGGAATGCCAGTGCTCCAGCACCCGGCCGGTGACCAGCCAGAGGTCGTATTCCTCGTCCGGCGATTCGGCCGGCGGCTCGTAAGGCACGGCGAGGATCACGGCGCGGCCGTCGGGCTGTCCGTAGAACTTGAGGCCCTCCCCCGGCGGCACGTAGGGATCGTAGCCTTCGCGATAGCGCCAGCGGGTCTCCTCGAGGTCGACCACCGGCCACCGCAGGCCGCGGACCCGATGATAGGCATCGTACGGGGCGAGGTCGTGACCGTGCCCGCGGCCGAAGGCGGCGTATTCCTCGAACAGCCCCTTCTGGAGGTAGAAGCCGAAGTCCTCCGCTTCGTGGTTGCGGTATTCCGCGTCCACCTCGGCGAGGGGGAAGCGGTCCACGACGCCGTTCTTGAACAGGACGTCGTAGAGCGACCTGCCGCGGTAGTCGGGATTGGCGGTGAGGATCTCCTCGGGCCAGACCTCGTCGGTGGTGAAGCGCTTGGAGAACTCGACGAGCTGCCAGAGGTCGGAGCGCGCCTCGCCGGGCGCGTTCACCAGCTGGTGCCAGACATGGGTACGCCGCTCGGCGTTGCCGTAGGCGCCCTCCTTCTCGACCCACATCGCCGCGGGAAGGATGAGGTCGGCATTGACCGCGGTGATCGTCGGATAGGCGTCGCTGACGACGATGAAGTTCTCGGGATTGCGGTAGCCCGGATAGGTCTCCTCGCTGGTGTTGGGCGCAGCCTGGAGATTGTTGTTGACCTGGATCCAGTAGAAATTGAGCTTGCCGTCCTTCAGCATCCGGTCCTGGAGCACGGCGTGGTAGCCGGGCTCGGCGGGGATGATCCCTTCCGGGATCCGCCAGATCTCCTCGGCATGCTTCCGGTGCTCGGGATTGGTGACCACCATGTCGGCCGGCAGGCGATGGGCGAAGGTGCCGACCTCGCGCGCGGTGCCGCACGCCGAGGGCTGGCCGGTCAGCGAGAACGGGCTGTTGCCGGGCTCCGAGATCTTCCCGGTGAGAAGGTGGAGGTTGTAGACCATGTGGTTGGCCCAGACGCCGCGGACGTGCTGGTTGAAGCCCATGGTCCAGAGCGACATGACCTTCTTCGCCGGATCGGCATAGAGCTCGGCCAGTTCCTCGAGCAGGTCCGGCTCCACGCCGGAGAGTTCCGACACGTGATCGAGCGTGTAGGTGGAGACGAGCTCGCGGAACCCTTCGAAATCGGTCGGCTCCATCGCGGCGGCGGCACCCACGCCGGTCGCGGCGGTCTCGAGCGGATGCTCCGGACGGAGACCGTAGCCGATGTCGGTGGTCCCCTTCATGAACTTGGTGTTCCGGCCGACGAACGCCTCGTTCACGCGCCCGGTCTCGATGATGTGCCGGGCGATGTAGTTCATGATCGCGAGGTCGGTGCCCGGGCGGAACACGATCGGGATGTCGGCGAGGTCCATGCTGCGGTGGGTGAAGGTCGAGAGCACGGCGCAGCGCACGTGCGGATGGCCGAGCCGGCGGTCGGCGAGGCGCGTCCAGAGGATCGGATGCATCTCCGCCATGTTCGAGCCCCACAGCACGAACGCGTCGGCGTGCTCGAAGTCGTCGTAGCAGCCCATCGGCTCGTCCATGCCGAAGGTGCGGATCAGCGCATAGGCGGCCGACGCCATGCAGTGGCGGGCATTCGGATCGAGGTTGTTGGAGCGGAAACCGGCCCGCATCAGCTTGGTGGCGGCATAGCCCTCGAACACCGTCCACTGGCCGGAGCCGAACATGCCGACCGCCGTCGGCCCCTTCTCGCGGAGCACGCGCTTGGCCTGCTCGGCCATGACGTCGAAGGCCTCGTCCCAGGAGACCGGCTCGAACGCGCCGTCCTTGGCGTAGACCCCGTCGCGCTTGCGCAGAAGGGGCGTCGTGAGACGGTCCGTGCCGTACATGATCTTCGACAGGAAGTAGCCCTTGACGCAGTTGAGGCCGCGGTTCACCTCCGCCTGCATGTCGCCGTGGGTGGCGACGACGCGGTCGTTCTTCACCCCGACCATCACGCCGCAGCCGGTGCCGCAGAACCGGCACGGCGCCTTCGACCACTTGATCTGGAGCGTCTCCACCCCGCCCGGTACCGCCTGGCCCGCCGCCTGCTGCGGGATTCCGGCGGCGGCTGCCGCAACGGCCGCCGCCTGCGCCTTCAGCACATCGCGGCGAGATATCGGCTTCATGTCGACGCTTCCTCCGGCCGGTCGAGTTGCTCGTAGACCATGGCGGCGGAGATCACGCCCGCCATCAGGGTGATGCGGTTCAGCATCTCGCCCAGTTCGCCCGCAGTCGGCGCCTCCATCACCACGACGATCCGCGGCCCGTTGCGGCCATGGACCTCGACGCCCGGCTCCCGGGACAGGCGCGCGATCACCCCTTCCGCCTCCGCGGGCTTCGTGAGCACGACCGCGCTCGAGATATGTGCGGGCTCTGCGATGCTGATGCGGGGGGAAAGGAAATCGCGCCGTGTCGGCTGATCGGATTCACGCACGTCTGACCTCAATGCATGCTGCTCGGCGGGCCTGGCGGCCCGAAAACGATCTGGTACATCCAGACGAGGAAACCGTATCCGCCGACCACGCCCACGGCGACGACCGGCCAGATCGCGAAGGCGAGGACGAAGAAGGTCAGGAGTTCACGGCGCCGACTTGGCGGTACATCCGGCGCTTGGCTCGGCAGTATCGTCATGGCGTCTCCTCGGGGCGCACCGCTCTGTCGTCCGACTCCCCTTTCCCATTATTGAGCAGTTCCAGAAAACTTCAACGCGGACGCACTTGATAAGCCGCTGCGGTCGCGGCGTGGCGACCCGCGACAAGGGCTTCATGCGCTCGAAGGCGTCGTCGAACCGCCGCCGCCACGGCGCCGGCGGGTGCTTGGCGACGGCCGGTGGCAGGTTGAAGCAAAGCCGGCCGTGGCGGAGGCCGATACGAACGGCCGTCAGTCGTAGCCGTCGCCGTGCATCACGCCCATGACGAAGGACTTGTGGTTGAAAATGCCGCCGCCCTTCTCGACCTCGAAGAACGGGATGGCCTCATAGCCGGTGCCGCTTCCGTCGCGGTCCCAGTAGCCGACCCGGCCGTCGAAAAGGATGCGCTGGTCGGGAGTGGTCGCCGCATCGCCATAGTGGAACTCGGCCTTGCTCAGCTTGCCGCCGATCTCGAGGAAGACGCCGGTATCCAGGTAGATTGCGTCGCCCTTCCCGAATTTCTTGATGGTGTCGTAGTTGTAGCCGAGGTTCTCGCCAGCGGTGAGCGCGAGCCCCGATGAGAACTGGAACCAGTCTTTTCCCTTGGTATCGGCGAGGTAGTCGTTGCCGGGGCCGCCGTCGTTGATGTCGTTCCCCTTGAAGCCGTTGAGCGTGTCCCACCCCCAGTGGCCGAAGAGGTAGTCATCGCCCTTGCCGCCCCAGAGGTCGTCGTTCTGGCTCGATCCGTGAATGGTATCGTCGCCGACCAGGAGCTTGGCGAAGGCCGAAAAGGGGTCGTCCTTCTGGTAAGCCTTGATCGCGTCGAGCGCCGGTAGGCTCAGTCCTTCGACGAGAAGCGCGTCCTCGCCGCCGACCTTCACCAGAACCTTCTTTACGGTGCCGGAGGTCGGCACCGGAGATCCGAATTGATATTTGAACCCCTTGCCGAAGATGTCGAAGGTGACGTCATGCGCATCGAAGCCCTGATTGATGCCGAAATGCTTCCTGGTCGCGCCATAGAAGGAGGCTGCGCCGGTGTCGTTATGGCCGCCGATATCGACGACGGTGGTCTTCGCGAGTGCGAAGTCGAAGCCGGTAATCTTCAGACCTTTGCGCTTACCCATGTGCTTCTCCCTCATGTCGACTGGAAAGTCGGCAGTCGCGCCGGATGCCGACCCAAGTGCCTTTCACAGACGACGCCACCTCCCCGGTGGGGCTGCGGGTCCACGGGTACAAACATATCAAGAAGCAGGTGGCATTCGCGATGTATTTGCCGTCGGGCGCCGCGGGTCGGGCCGACATGGCCCCACGAGGACTTCGACCCGTCTGCGGGTAACGGGATCGGCCCTGTCGGACGGCGCTGGTGTCGGGGTGCCGGCCGCCCGAAGGCGTCGGGACTCCGATGACGGATCCGCGGGCATGCCGTCTCGATGTCCCGGGTTGCGCGCCCGCTATGCTCCAACTGCCTTTCAGTTGCGGAACAAGGCCTTCGGCGCGACGTTCGGGACGATAGCGCGACGAGGATCCTGAGCGTGAGCGCCGCAACCCGGCAACGGTTCCGACTCTCGGGAGGTACCGACCTGTCGTTCACGACGGCGGGCTCCCCATCGCATCCCGCGCTCCTCCTCCTGCATGGGTTCCCGAGTTCGGCGCGCACCTTCCGGCACGTTGTTCCGGAGCTGGCGAAGGTCGCTCATGTGGTGGCTCCCGACCTGCCGGGTTTCGGTGTCTCCGATCCGCTTCCGAAACCCACGTTCCACGCCTTCGGCGAAGCGGTGCAGGAACTCCTCGACCACCTCGCCGTCGGCCCGCGCTACGTCTATCTCCATGACTTCGGCGCGCCCGTCGGATTTCACGTCGCGATGCAGGCACCGGACGAGGTGCTCGGGCTCATCGTCCAGAACGCAAACGCGCACCGCACCGGCTTCGGGCCGGGTAGGTCCGATACCCAGGCCTTCTGGGCCGACCCCTCCCTGAAGAACGAAGCCAAGGCGACCGCACACCTCACATTCGAAGGGACGCGGGATCAATACATTGCCGGTGTTCCGAAGGACGTGGCCGAGCGCGTGCCTGCCTCGCGCTGGGAAGAGGACTGGGCGGTGATGCAGCTGCCGGGACGGATGAACACGCAGCGCGCTCTCATTGCCGACTACGGGAACTATGCCGCGAGCTTCGATGCCATTGCCGGTTATCTCAGGCACCGGCAGCCCCCCGCACTGATGCTGTGGGGCCGCCACGATGCCTTCTTCGACCTCTCCGAGACCCTGTCGTGGATGCAGGCGCTGCCCAGGATGGAGGCGCACATCCTCGACGGCGGCCATTTCCTTCTCGAGACCCACGCGCATGAGGCAGCACGACTCATGATCAGGTTCATTCGGAGCAGGCCGCGCTCCGCCGGATGATCGGATCGCATTCAGCGCCATGCCCGCCTGTCGCGAGCGGTCGGAGCCATGCGAGGGGACCGGTGCCGGTTCCGTCAGGCGGCCGACGACAATTGGGACCGGCGCTGCTTGAACGACCGTCGCGCCATCGGCTAACCTTACCCTCGGCTCTTCGCGGAAGGCGGTTTCTCCATGGTTGGGCAGTCACTCCTTCGCCTGAAGGAACTCCGGAAATGGTACGGGCCGAACGAGATCCTGAGGGGGATAGACCTGGAGATCGC
>JBIQKL010000105.1:0-13259 GCA_044506555.1 Hyphomicrobiales bacterium
GCGTCCTGTCGAGATCGTAGGCGTCGCCGTGGATGACGGTCACGCCGGGGAAGCGTTCGGCGAGCAGCCGGCAGAAGTCGGGGCTGTACTCGATGGCGATGATGCGCGACGGCGCTACGCCGCGTTCGATGAGCGCCTTGGTGACGACGCCGGTCCCCGGCCCGAGCTCGACGACCGGCAAGGTTCCGGCCGGATCGACGTGGCTCGCCATCTTCTTCGCGAGCCCCGGTCCCGAGGGGGCGACGGCGCCGGTCATCCGCGGCCGTTCGGCAAGCGACTTCAGGAAGCGGATCTGGTCACGCATGGGGGTTTCCCTGGGAGAGTTGACGCGACGCCATCTCTCCCATGGGGAGAGGATACCGGAGGATGCCCGCTTGCGGGCGAGGCGGAGATTGGTGAGGGGAGGGACTCATGTTGGAGGGCACGCCCCTCACCAAGCTCGACCAGGCTCCGCGTTCCGCGAAGCCGGTCTCGCTATCCTCTCCCCATGGGAGAGGGGGCGGGCCCATGTCGAGGCGGCGGGCAGTCACGTCGCCCATTCACCCCCCGAAGAAGTCGCGGACGCGGGAGAAGAAGCCGGTCGATTCGGGATGGTTCTCGGCCGAGGCGCCCTTCTCGAATTCCTCGAGCAGCTCGCGCTGGCGGCGGGTGAGGTTGCTCGGCGTCTCGACCACGATCTGGATGTACATGTCGCCGACCTTCGAGGTCCGCAGCACCGGCATGCCCTTGCCGCGCAGCCGGAACTGCTTGCCGGTCTGACTGCCCTCGGGGACCTTGACCCGGGTCATCGAGCCGTCGATCTGCGGCACGTTGAACTCGCCGCCGAGCGCGGCAGTGGTGAACGAGATCGGCACCCGGCAGAAGATGTCGGCGCCGTCGCGCTGGAAGAACTCGTGCGGCCGGATCGAGAGGAAGATGTAGAGGTCGCCCGCCGGGCCGCCGCGGAGCCCCGCTTCGCCCTCGCCGCCGAGCCGGATGCGCGTGCCGTCCTCGATGCCGGCCGGGATGTTGACGCTGAGCTTCCGCTGCTCGGTGACGCGGCCTGCGCCGTTGCACTCGAGGCACGGATCGGAGATCACCTCGCCGCGACCCTGGCAGGTCGGGCAGGTGCGCTCGATCGAGAAATAGCCGGAAGCGGCGCGGACCCGCCCGCTGCCGTCGCAGGACGGGCAGACCTTGGGCGAGGAGCCGCGCTTGGAGCCGCTGCCCGTGCAGGAGGTGCAGACCACCTTGGTCGGCACCTCGATCTCGGCGGTCTTGCCGAGATAGGCCTCCTCGAGGCTGATCTCCATGTTGTAGCGGAGGTCGGAGCCGCGCTCGCGGCCGCCGGACCGGTTGCCACCGCCGCGGCGTCCCATGAAGTCGCCGAAGACCTCGTCGAAGATGTTCGACATCGACGCGGCGAAGTCGTTGGGGAAGCCCTGGCCGCCCATTCCGCCCTGCTCGAAGGCGGCGTGGCCGAACCGGTCGTAGGCCGCGCGTTTCTGCGGGTCGCGCAGGCACTCGTAGGCGGCGTTGACTTCCTTGAACTTGACCTCGGCGGTCTGGTCGCCGTTGTTGCGGTCCGGATGGAACTGCATGGCGAGCTTGCGGAAGGCCGCCTTGAGGGTCTTCTCGTCGCAGCCCCGGGTCACGCCCAGCACTTCGTAGAAATCGCGCTTGCTCATTCGCTATCAGTCCGGCGCCGGTCGCGCGGCGCCTCCGCTCACGTCATTCGTGGAATGAGGAAGGCGTCGGCCCGCGCCCGGCTACGCTCGAAGCGCCTGCCATTCCGGGTGCGGGCCATTGCCGTTTCCGTCGGACCTTAGGCCGACTTCTTCTGGTCGTCGTCGCTGACCTCTTCGAAATCGGCGTCGACGACATCGTCGTTCTTCGGGCCGGCACCGTCGCCGTCGCCCGCGTCACCGCCTTGCTGGCTGGCCTGGTACATGGCCTCGCCGAGCTTCATCGCGGCCTGGCTGAGGGCGTTGGTCTGCGACTGGATCGCATCCACGTCCTCTCCGGCGAGCGCCGACTTGAGGTCGGCCACTGCCGCCTCGATCGCCGACTTGTCCGCCGCGGCGAGCCGCGTGCCGTACTCCGACAGCGACTTCTCGGTAGAGTGGACCAAGGCCTCGCCCTGGTTCCGCGCCTCGACCAGCGCCTTCCGCTTCTTGTCCTCCTCGGCATGCGCTTCGGCATCCTGGACCATCTTCTCGATGTCGGTGTCCGAGAGGCCGCCGGAGGCCTGGATGCGGATCTGCTGCTCCTTGCCGGTGCCCTTGTCCTTGGCCGAGACGTTGACGATGCCGTTGGCGTCGATGTCGAAGGTGACCTCGATCTGCGGCACGCCGCGCGGCGCCGGCGGAATGCCGACCAGGTCGAACTGGCCGAGCATCTTGTTGTCGGCCGCCATCTCGCGCTCGCCCTGGAAGACGCGGATCGTCACGGCGTTCTGGTTGTCCTCGGCGGTCGAGAACACCTGGCCCTTCTTGGTCGGGATCGTGGTGTTGCGGTCGATCAGGCGGGTGAACACGCCGCCGAGCGTCTCGATGCCGAGCGACAGCGGGGTCACGTCGAGGAGCAGCACGTCCTTCACGTCGCCCTGCAGCACGCCCGCCTGGATCGCGGCGCCGATGGCGACGACCTCGTCCGGGTTGACGCCCTTGTGGGGCTCCTTGCCGAAGAACTGCTTCACCACTTCCTGGACCTTGGGCATGCGGGTCATGCCGCCGACCAGGACCACTTCCTCGATCTCGCCGGCGGTGACGCCCGCGTCCTTCAGCGCCGCCTTGCACGGGCCGATGGTGCGCTGGATGAGGTCGTCGACCAGCGCCTCGAACTTGGCGCGGGTGAGCTTCATCGTCAGGTGCTTGGGGCCCGACGCGTCGGCGGTGATGAAGGGGAGGTTGATCTCGGTCTGGGTCGCGGACGAAAGCTCGATCTTGGCCTTCTCGGCGGCTTCCTTCAGCCGCTGGAGGGCGAGCTTGTCGTTGCGCAGGTCGATGCCCTGCTCCTTCTTGAACTCGTCGGCGAGGTAGTTGACCAGACGCATGTCGAAGTCTTCGCCGCCGAGGAAGGTGTCGCCGTTGGTCGACTTCACCTCGAACACGCCGTCGCCGATCTCGAGGATCGAGACGTCGAAGGTGCCGCCGCCGAGGTCGTAGACGGCGATGGTCTTGCCTTCCTTCTTGTCGAGGCCGTAGGAGAGCGCCGCGGCCGTCGGCTCGTTGATGATGCGGAGCACTTCGAGCCCGGCGATCTTGCCGGCGTCCTTGGTGGCCTGGCGCTGGGCGTCGTTGAAGTAGGCCGGCACGGTGATCACCGCCTGCTCGACCTTCTCGCCGAGGAAGGCCTCGGCGGTGTCCTTCATCTTCTGGAGGATGAAGGCGGAAATCTGCGAGGGCGAATAGGTCTTGCCGTCGACCTCGACCCAGGCGTCGCCGTTGGGCGCCTTGACGATCTTGTAGGGGACGAGCTTCTTGTCCTTCTCGACCATCGGGTCGTCGTAGCGGCGGCCGATGAGGCGCTTCACCGCGAAGATCGTGCGCTCGGGATTCGTCACCGCCTGGCGCTTGGCCGGCTGGCCGACGAGGCGCTCGCCGTCGCTGGTGAAGGCGACGATGGACGGGGTCGTCCGCCCGCCCTCGGAATTCTCGATGACCTTGGCGTCGCGGCCGTCCATGACGGCGACGCAAGAATTGGTCGTGCCAAGGTCGATGCCAATGACTTTAGCCATTATTCCCATCTCCTTTCGGCAGACCGGGCGGGTCCGTTCTGGCCCCCGCAACCTTCGAGGCGGGTACTTATGGTCCGTTCCCGAAGGGTGTGCCGGTCCCCTTATCGTGATTTCACGCGCCGTGGGATTCCCCGGAAGCGCGCGGGTTCCCGGCGTATATAAGAAGAGCATCAATGCGCCGCAAGCGGCGTCCGCCACAGGAAACGGCGGCTCTGGGGACATCGTGAACCGGCTGGAAGGCGCCTTCCGCCAAGCCGCCGGGGCGTGGCGAGCACCGTCATCCTCCCGGCACGGACAAGGGACAGGATGGATACGCCCGTTCCCCGCCCGGACCGGCGGTGGAACTGAACCAGCGGTGATGGTAGGATCGGGCTCTGGATGTCCTCCCCGGGAATTGTGAGCATGAACGGGTTGCGGACCGGCCTCGGCGATGCACGGACGATGCGCAAGACCGCCATCGAGCCGCCGGGCTATGATCGCGTATCCCGCGCATTCCAGCGTTCGGCCCGCATATTGTCCGTCATCGCTGCGCTCGCGTTCGCATGCGGCGTCGCGCTCTGCGCCGCCGGGCTGCTCGAACCGGCGGAGGGGCTGCGCGCCGGGGTCTTCCTCGGCGCCGGCGGGTTCCTTCTTCTCCTGTCGCTCCTGCCGCTGGTGCTCGCCTGGCGCCGCAGGCGGCGGCTGGCGTTTCTCGCCGCGCTCCGGAGCCGCTGGTTGCAGCTCGCCCGCGCCGGCGACCCGAGCGAGCAGATCGCCGGTCTCGCCCGCGCCTATGCCGGCCTGGTCGGCAGCGACCTTCGCGCCCGGCTGAGCGGCGCGCCATGAGAGACGCGATCGTCCCCGCACCGGACGTCTCGGCCCTCGTCGCCCGCGAGCGCCGCCTGTCGCTGCTCACCGCGGCGATCGTCGTCGTCCTGATCGCCGTGACCGGCGGTTTGGTCTGGAACATGATGCTCGTCCTCGATCTTGCGGAGCACCGGATCGCTGCGGCCGAGGACGCGGCCGCCACGGCCCGCGCCGAGGCGGACGCCGCGCGTCGCGGGGCGAGCACGGCGATGGCGGAGCTGCAGGACGGGCGGGTCCGCTTCGCCGAAGGCGTGACGGTCGTCAACCGTGCCAAGGCCGAACTGCTGCGGACCCGCTCGGCGCTCGCCTCGGTCAAGGACGCGCTGACCCGGAGCCGCAATCTCGCGACGCTCCGCACCGGCGAGCGCAATGCGGCACGAACCGAGATCGCGCGCCTCGAAGCCGAAGTGGCCGATGCCGGCCATGAGATCGACGGTCTGGTCGGGCGCCTCGCGATGGCGCGGCTTCAGGCCCTGGGCGGCGCCGGCTATGCGGCGATCGCGGAGAGCTGGATCGCGACGCTCCGGGCCGACGTCGCCTATGCCGAGGTCCGCCTCGAGGAGGCCGAGGCGGTGGTCGCGACGCTCCAGGAGCATATCGGGCTCTCCGTCGCGCTGTCGCAGCATCTCCGTCCGGTCACGACGGAGGACGCGCGGAAGCTCGCCGACAGCTCCAACCAGCTCGCCCGCCTGCTCTCCCGGGTGCTCGACCTCCAGTCGCGGAACACGCGCTTCTCAAGCGCCAACAAGCCCGGTGTCGGATTCAACTCGCCCGGCTTCACCGGCTACGTGCTCGGCCGGGTGGCCGGCGGCAAGTCGATGAAGTCGCTGCCCGAGACCGATGCGCCGGGGCTCGGCGACATCATTCGCTACCAGAACGGCTTCGACATGTTCCTGCTCGAGGACGCCAGGGGCGAACCGTTCGTGATCGGCATGACGCCGGTCGGCATCGCCGCGCTCGAGCCCGATTTCGGCGTGCCGCGGGCCGGCGCGCTGTCGACCGGCATCGTCCGCCGATAGGCGTCGCGCGGGTGACCTTCCGCCTCGTCCTCGTCGCCGCCGCGGCGCTGATCGACCCCGACGGCCGCGTCCTGATCACCCGGCGCCCGCCGGGCAAGCCGATGGCCGGTCTCTGGGAATTTCCCGGCGGCAAGGTCGAGACCGGCGAGACGCCGGAGGCGACGCTGATCCGCGAGCTCCGGGAGGAGCTCGACATCGACACCCAGGCGTCCTGCCTTGCGCCGCTCACCTTCGCGAGCCACGCCTACCCCGACTTCCATCTCCTGATGCCGCTCTATGTCTGTCGCCGCTGGCAGGGGATCGTCCGCCCGACCGAGGGGCAGGAGACGAAATGGGTGCGGGCGCCGGACCTCCGGAAATACGAGATGCCGGCCGCCGACCTGCCGCTGATCGCGCCGTTAATCGAACTTTTATAGTGTTTTCCTAAGATTTCGGCCGTTCGCAGCCTCCCATCGGGTGTGAGTGGCCATGCCGCAGCGCGATGACATCCTGGTCGAGTCCGACGGCGCGCCCGACGTCGAGCGGCCGCTCCGCGTGCGGATCGCGGCCTACGTGCCGCTCGCCATCGCGATTCTCGGCATCGGCGCGATCCTTCTCGGCGGCATCTCGGCCCGCCACGAAAAAACCGCCTCGGCTCCCGTCGTGGATACGATCGCGACCGGTTCGATCGGGGCCGAATAGGACGCCTATCCCGGCTTCTTGTCGGCCGAACGGGCCGCCGCGCCGAGGGCATCGGCGAGCCGCACCCGGCCCGAGCCGGGACGGAGCGGCTTCTGCTGGCTCTCGTGCGGCACCCAGCCGGACATCGAGATGATGTCGAAGGTCGCGCGGATGCGTCCGTCGGCGTCGGCGAAGCGCTGGGCGTAGTCCGCTGCGGCGCGGGCCAGCACCTCGCGGCGAAGCGGGCGGCGGGCGCGTTCGGTGAGCGGATTGGTCGCACCCATGGCCCGGAGGTCGCGCATCAGGGCGACCGCATCGTCGTAGCGGACCGTCAGCCGGTCCTGGTCGACGACGGGCAGCGCGAATCCGGCGCGCTGCAGGAGGCCGCCGGCGGCACGGACCTCGACGAACGGCGCGACGCGGGGCGAGGCGCCGCCGGATACCTCGGATTCGGCCAGGGCGAAGGTTTCCGCGAGTTCGTGGAGGCTCTCGCCGCCGACCAAGGCGGCGAGGAACAGGCCGTCGGGCCGAAGCGCCGTCCGGATCTGCGCCAGCGCGCCGGGGAGGTCGTTGACGAACTGAAGCGCCAGCGCCGAGACCGCGAGATCGAGGCTCGCCGCGACGAAGGGCAGGGCCTCCTCGTCGCCGACCGCCGTCTCGATGCCGGGCGGCGCCGCGCTTCCCGGCGGCGCGAGCCACAGGACGCGGTCGGCCTGGCCGCCCGCGGCGAGGGCTTCGGCGAGAACCGGCAGCGGCGAGCCGATATCGGCGGCGACCTCGAACCGCCGCTGCACGGCGCCGAGGCGCTCGAGCATGTCGCCGGCGACGTGGCGGAGCAGGAAGTCGCTCGGCGCATCGGCGACCCGGCCGCGCCGGGCCGCAAGCAGGTGGCGGTCGAAGACCTGTGGGGGCGTGTTCATCGGCCGCGATATATGGCGCGGCCGGCGCGGCGACGCTAGGCTTTCGCGATGAGCGACGATGTCCCGGCCGAGCTCCATCCCACCCTCTTACAGCGCCTCCGTCGCGGCGCCGCGGCGTTCGGCAGCGGGGCCATCGACTTGGCGTTGCCGCCGCGGTGCCTCGCCTGCGACCGGCACGTCGCCGCCGAGGGCGGCCTGTGCATGGTGTGCTGGGGCGGATTCCGCCTGATCGAGCGGCCCTATTGCCAGCGCCTCGGCATCCCCTTCGCCTACGATCTCGGCCCCGATGCCCTGTCGGCCGAGGCGATCGCCGATCCGCCGCCGTTCGAGCGCTGCCGTGCGGTCGCGCATTTCGACGACGTGGCGCGACGTCTCGTCCATGGCCTCAAGTACCGCGACCATGGCGAACTGGCCCGCTGGATGGGACAATGGATGGCCCGGGCCGGTGCCGACGTGGTGGCCGACGCCGATCTCGTCGTGCCGGTGCCGCTTCATCGCTTCCGGCTCTGGATGCGGCGCTTCAACCAGTCGGCCGCGCTCGGGCAGGTGATTGCGACGCGCTCGGGCCGGCGCTTCGCCCCGACGCTGCTTCGCCGCGTCCGCGCGACGGTCCAGCAGGTCGGGCTCAGCGCCACCGATCGCGACAGGAACGTCCGCGGCGCATTCCGGGTGTCGGACGAGGATCGGGCGGCGCTCGCCGGCCGCCGGGTGCTGCTGGTCGACGACGTCTACACGACCGGTGCCACGGTGAAGGCGGCGACCCGTGCCCTGCTCCGCGGCGGGGCGGGCGCCGTCGACGTGATGGTCTTCGCACGGGTTGTCCGCGGCGCGGACTGAACGATATTCTCCGGACAGGACGAAGCATCCGCGAGAGACATCCCGAAAATGCCAGTGTTCAAGGCCGCCGCAGCGCAGATGCGGAGCGGCATATCGGTGGAAGCGAACCTCGACCAGGCGGAAGCCCTGATCCGCGAGGCCGCGGCCGCCGGCGCCGACTACGTGCTTACGCCGGAAATGACCAACATCCTCTGCCGCGACCGCGCGCTGCTCCTCGAGAGGGTCTCGCCCGAGGAGGGCAACCCCGAGCTTGCCCGCTTCGCGGCGCTCGCCAAGGCGTTCGGTATCTACCTCCATGTCGGCTCGATGGCCGTGAAGCTCGGGGCGGATGCGGTCGCGAACCGGGCCTACCTGATCGCGCCGGACGGCGGCGTGGTCGCCCGCTACGACAAGATCCACATGTTCGACGTGAACCTCCCCGGCGGCGAGAGCTACAAGGAATCCGCGCTCTACCGGCCGGGCAGCGAGGCGGTGGCGGCGGATCTGCCGTTTGCCCGGCTCGGCCTCTCGGTGTGCTACGACGTGCGCTTTCCGGCGCTGTTCCAGGCGCTCGCGACGAACGGCGCGACGGTGCTCGCGATCCCCGCGGCGTTCACGAAGACGACCGGCGAGGCCCACTGGCACGTGCTCCTTCGGGCACGCGCCATCGAGACCGGCTCGTTCGTGGTGTCGGCGGCGCAGGGCGGCCATCACGAGGACGGCCGCGACACCTACGGCCATTCGATGATCATCGATCCTTGGGGCCGGATCCTCGCCGAGGCCGACAGCGAGCCCGGCATCATCCTCGCGGAGATCGACACCGAGCAGAGCGTCGACGCGCGCGCCCGCATCCCGGCGCTGGCCAATCGCCGCGTCTTCGCGCCGCCGGCGGTGCGGCAGGCCGTCGCGTGAGGGCGCGATGATCCGCTACGCGCTCCGCTGCGAGAAGGACCACGCGTTCGAGGCCTGGTTCCGGTCCGGCGCCGACTACGACCGGCTCGCCGATGCCGGCGGCGTCGCCTGCGCCGTCTGCGGCAGCGTCCGGGTCGAGAAGGCGCCGATGGCGCCGTCGATCGGCCGCGCCGGCAAGGACCGGGCGGCGCTCCCGCCGCCCGAGGCGCCGGCGCCGGCAGCGGCGCCGGACAAGGCGCAGCTCGTCGCGGATCCGCGGCAGCGCGCACTGATCGAGGCGATGCGCGAGCTGCGGCAGAAGATCACCGAGAACGCCGACTATGTCGGCGACAAGTTCGCCGAGGAGGCGCGGAAGATCCACTACCAGGAGACCGAGCCGCGCGGCATCTACGGCGAGGCGACCCGCGAGGAGGCGGAGGAGCTTGCCGAGGAAGGCGTCGCTTTCGCGCCGCTACCGCCGGTTCCGGACGAGCGCAACTGAGATACGGCGGGCACAGCCCGCAATAGGGGAGACGGAAATGGCGACGATCCTCATCACCGGCGCGAATCGCGGCATCGGGCTTGCGCTCGCGCGCGTCTATGCGGCGCGGGGCGACACCGTGCTGGCCGCCTGCCGGGTCGGCTCGACGGCCCTCGCCGATCTGGGCGTCGCGGTCTACGAGGGCGTGGAGGTCAGCGACGATGCCGCGGTCGACCGGCTCGCTTCGGCGCTCGGCGACACGCGGATCGACGTGCTGATCAACAACGCCGCCATCCATTCCAACGAGACCTTGGACGACCTCAATTTCGACCGCATCCGCAAGCAGTTCGAGGTGAACGCGCTCGGGCCGCTCCGGGTCACCCGGGCGCTGCTGCCGCATCTCGGGAAGGGTGGCAAGGTCGCGATCGTGACCAGCCGCTCCGGGTCGATCGGGGACAACGGCTCGGGCAACACCTACGGTTACCGGATGTCGAAGGCGGCGGTGAACATGGCCGGCGTCAACCTCGCGCTCGATCTCAAGCCGCGCGGCATCGCCGTGATGCTCCTGCACCCGGGCATGGTGAAGACCGACATGGGCGGCGGCCCCGGCGCCGTCGAGGCGACCGATGCGGCGGCGCGGATGGTCGCCCGGATCGACGAGCTGAACCTCGACGACACCGGCAAGTTCCGCCACGCCGAGGGGTACGAGCTGCCCTGGTAGCGACAGGGGCATTAACTGCCCCCGCGATGCCCGCTCGCCAGGGGAGCGCTTCTCCGGCTACCATCGTGCCCGGGCGACGGGTTGGCCGGACGCCGCGGCGCGAATCGCAGCGGCCCGATGGGGGAATCCATGAAGATCGAGGTCCTCAGCGTCACGACCTATGCCTTGAACTTCGGGTTCAAGAGCATCGGCGCATTGGCTTTCCGCGAGGGGCTCACGCCGTTCGAGCCGTACCAGGACGCGAGCAAGGCCCTCGTCTTCTCCGAGAGCGACGCGGTCTGGTCCGAGCTCCGCGGCGAGGGGATCAGCTTCACGCCCGGGACGATGAGCGGCACCGTCAGCCAGGTCACGGTCACCGAGGGGATATTCGATCTCCTCGTGCGCTATTCCGGCCTCGACATGAAGCTGGGCGATCCCGACTGGGGCAACCCGCACGTGATGCTCGCCGGCGACGACGTGATCCTCGGCAGCAACCTCAGCGACGACATCTGGGGCCTCGACGGCGACGACCGGCTGGTCGGGCGCGACGGGCCGGACACGCTCCACGGCGGCGACGGGAACGACAAGCTCGTCGCCTCGGGCGGGCGCGACCAGCTCTTCGGGGAGGGCGGCGCCGATATCCTTCTCGGCGGCGCCGGCAACGACCTCCTGTTCGGCGGCGGCGGTCGGGATGCGTTTCGGTTCAACGACACCGTGCGGTTCGGCGACGACCGGGAGACGATCGG
Organism: Hyphomicrobiales bacterium; assembly: GCA_044506555.1. GTDB lineage: Bacteria > Pseudomonadota > Alphaproteobacteria > Rhizobiales > Kaistiaceae > Bauldia. Next base: position 10,798 of record JBIQKL010000105.1, read on the forward strand.
CGATTTCGGTCGCGGCAACGACCGGATCGAGCTCGACAAGGACGGATTCCGGGGAATCGGCCCGAAGGGGCGGCTCGATCCGGACGATTTCGGGGTGATCACGAAATCCGGGACGCTCACCAATCCCGATGCGAAGATCCTGTTCGACGTGGAGAACAACCAGCTTCTCTACGATCGCGACGGGGCAGGCGGCAGGGACATGAAGCTGATCGCCATCGTCTTCAGCATCGACGGGCCCGTGAACCTCGGCGCCGACGACATCTTCGTCGTGTGAGCGCCCGACGGTGCCCTCTTCACACCGGCGTCATACTTCGCCTAGACTATGGCGCGCCGTAACGGGTTAGCCCCGCTCACCTTTTCGATTCGGGAGCGCCAGTGAACGTCCAGGTCTCGCCGGGGTCCAATCCGGCGCTCGTGCTCAATGCCGACTACCGGCCCCTGAGCTATTATCCATTGTCGCTCTGGTCGTGGCAGGATGCCATCAAGGCCGTCTTCCTCGATCGCGTGAATATCGTTTCGGAATACGACACGCAGGTCCGCAGCCCGTCATTCGCGATGAACCTGCCGTCGGTCGTGTCGCTCAAGACCTACGTCAAGCCGGCGCGCCATCCCGCCTTCACCCGGTTCAACGTCTTCCTTCGCGACCGCTTCCAGTGCCAGTATTGCGGCGCGCGGCACGAGCTGACCTTCGACCACGTGGTGCCGCGCTCGAAGGGCGGGCAGACGACCTGGGACAACGTCGTGGCCGCCTGCTCTCCGTGCAATCTCCAGAAAGGCGGTCGGAGTCCGCGAGAGGCCCGCATGTGGCCGACGCAGCTCCCCTACCGGCCCTCGGTGGCCGATCTCCACAACAACGGTCGCGCGTTTCCGCCGAACTATCTCCACGAATCCTGGCTCGACTACCTCTACTGGGACAGCGAGCTGGAGCCGTAGGGCATCGGCGGCCCGGCGGGCGCGGCCTATTGCTCGAGCGCGGCGAAATTGCCGTGGGCGACCATCAGCCAGGTGCCGGCTTCCTTCCGGAACACGCTGAGCCGCGGCGCGTGGGCCGCGACCCGTACGCCGTCGCGGGTCTGGTCGATGTCGACGTAGTAGGCGGCGACCGCGAGATCGCCATGGGCGGTGACCACGAGCCGGTCGATCTCCGGCACCGCCGCGATCACGGGAAGGCCCTGATTGGCATAGCCGGCGGCATCGTAGGTCGAGCCGTCGGCGCGCATGATCTGGAATTCCGGCGCCAGGACCGCGCGGACCTCGGCGGGCTCGCCGCTCATCACCGCGGCGAAGAACCGGTCGATCGATTGCCCGATCTCGACCTGGAGGTCGGCCGGCGGCGCCTCCGAGGTCGCCGAGCCCGCCGGCGTCAGATAGGCGACGACCGCACCGAGCATCAGCGCGACCAGCATCGCGAGAACGCTTCCGCGCACCACGTTGAGCATTCTTGAGGTCCCGTCGTTGTCCCCGTCGGGCGACAGAATCACGTCACCCGTTAAGGCCGCGTGTATGCCATCGGCCGGCGTCGCCTGGAATCGGACCGGGCGTCCGGCACGCTCAAAATCGGCGGCGTGACATTTTTGCCGGAGCCTCGCTCCGGCGTTGACCGCGGGGCCGGCGCTAGGCATGGTCCCGGCCGATTTCGTCGGGTCACGAGGGGAGAACAACCATGGACCGGCTCAAGGGCAAGCGCGCCTTTCTCACCGCCGCAGGCGCAGGCATCGGCCGGTCGACGGCCATCGCCTTCGCGCGCGAGGGGGCGGAGGTCATCGCGACCGACATCAAGCCGGAACTGATCGCCGACCTCAAGGATCACGGCATCGCGGAGACCGCCAGCCTCGACGTGCGCTCGACCGAGGCGGTCGATGCCATCGCCAAGAAGGTCGGGCCGGTCGACATCCTGTTCAACTGCGCCGGCTTCGTCCACCACGGCACGGTGCTGACCACCTCCGACGAGGAATGGGATTTCTCCTTCGACATCAACGCCAAGGCGATGCACCGCACGATCCGCGCCTTCCTGCCGGGGATGCTCGACAAGGGCGCCGGCTCGGTCGTCAACATCTCGTCGGGCGCCTCTTCGGTGCGCGGCATTCCGAACCGCTACGTCTACGGCGCCTCGAAGGCCGCCGTCGTCGGCCTCACCAAGGCGGTCGCCGCCGACTTCATCAAGCAAGGCATCCGGGTAAACGCGATCTGCCCGGGAACGATCGAATCGCCCTCGCTCGACCAGCGCATCGACACCCAGGCCAAGGCGCTCGGCAAGTCGATCGAGACGATCCGCCAGGCCTTCGTCGACCGCCAGCCGATGGCGCGCCTCGGCAAGCCGGAGGAGATCGCGGCAATGGCGGTCTATCTCGCCGGCGACGAGTCGGCCTATACAACCGGCCAGATCTTCCTCGTCGACGGCGGCTTCGCGCTGTAGGGGAAGGTGCGTGCTTCGAGGCTCGGCCTATGGCCGAGCACCTCAG
>JBIQKL010000106.1:0-2022 GCA_044506555.1 Hyphomicrobiales bacterium
TCGATCCTGCCGCCGTTCAACATCGGCGGCACCACCATGGGCTACGGCCTCGGCCCGGCCTCGAACTCGGCATTCAACGTCGCGGCGAAGAAGCGCCCCATCGCGGTGATGGGCGACGGCGGCTTCTGGCACAACGGCCTCTCCTCGGGCATCACCAACGCCGTATTCAACAAGCACGACGGCGTCACCATCGTCGTCGACAACTACTATTCCGCCGCCACCGGCGGGCAGGACATCCCCTCCTCGCGCGCCGTGAACAAATCGCGCTCGACGCATCACCCGATCGAGAAGGCGGTGCGCGGCGTCGGCGTCGAATGGGTGCGGACCATCGACCGCACCTACGACGTCGGGAAGGTCCGCGATACGCTGAAGGAGGCGCTGACCACGCCCGAAAAGGGACCGAAGGTGATCGTCGCTTCCTCCGAATGCATGCTCAACCGCCAGCGCCGCGAGCGGCCGCTGATGCAGAAGGCGGTCGCCGACGGCAAGCGTGTCGTCCGCCCGCGTTTCGGTGTCGACGAGGACGTCTGCACCGGCGACCATGCCTGCATCCGCCTCTCGGGCTGCCCGTCGCTGTCGGTGAAGAAGCTCGACGACCCGCTCCGCGACGATCCGGTCGCCGCCATCGACCAGTCCTGCGTCGGCTGCGGCAATTGCGGCGAGGTGGCCGACGCCGCCGTGCTCTGCCCGTCCTTCTACCGCACCGACATCATCTCCAATCCGAACGCCTGGGATCGCTTCCTCGCCCGGGTACGGATGGCAGTGATCGGCCGCCTGCAGCGCCGCCGCGCGGCGAAGCGCCTCGGCTTCGCATGACCGGCCTCGCCCCCTTCGCGGCGGAGCCTGTCGTATCGACGCCGGCGTGGCGGCGGAGGACGCGGTCGCCCGTGCCACCACCGCGTCATCCTCGGGCTTGACCCGAGGATCGCTTGCCGGTTGCACCCGATGGACGCAGGAGCATGGTTTGCGACACCGCACTTGGGCTGACCGCGCGATCCCGCTATCCTGCCGCCGACCGGAGCGAGGTGATGCGGATGGCGGTTCTATTCGTCCAGATCAAGACCGAGATCGGCAAGGCCTACGAGGTCGCCGATGCCATCGCCGATGCCGAGATCGCTTCCGAGATCTACTCGACCGCCGGCGACTTCGACCTGCTGGTCAAGTTCTACGTACCGCCGGAAGAGGATCCCGGACGGTTCGTGACCGGCGTCGTCCAGCAGGTCGGCAGCATTCGCGACACCCGGACCATCGTCACCTTCAAGGCCTTCTGAGACGCCAAAGCAAAAGCCCCGGCGCAAGGCCGGGGCTTCGACATGCGCGGGGAAGGCGCGGGAATCAGCGGCGTTCGACGAGCCGCCAGACCGCCGGCACTGCGGCGGCGGCGAGCACGATCTTGAGCAGGTCGCCGAGAACGAAGGGCGCGACGCCGGCGCTGAAGGCGCCTGCCATGCCGAGGCCGGTGCCGTTCGGCGTCGCCAGGAACCAGGCGAGCCAGGCGAAGCCGAGCGCGAAGGTGATCGCCTCCGCTGCGAGCATCGTGCCGAGCATCCGCGGGAACGAGCGGCCCCAGCCGCGGTCGGCGGCCTTGCCGACGACGAAGGCGATGACCACGAAGCCGAGCAGGAAGCCCGCCGTCGGGCCGAGGAAATAGGCCGGACCGGCGAGCGCCGGCGGGGTGTTGGTGAAGACCGGCAGGCCGAGCGCCCCTTGCGCGAAATAGGCCAGCACGGTGATCACCGCGAGCCGCGAGCCGTAGGTGGCGCCGATCGCCAGCACCGCGAGCGTCTGCAGCGTCATCGGCACCGGGAAGAACGGAACCCGGACCTTGGCGGAAACCGTCAGGATCACCGTCCCCGCCACCACGAGCAGGATCGCCGTGACCAGGCGGAGCGCGCCCTCGGGCAGAAGCGTTTCGGCAAGCGCGGCCCGCGCCGGAACGTTGGATGGCATCGACATTTGATTCTTACCCCCGACAGGTTCGACGACTGCGACCTATAAGAACAATCGCCCGCGCGGACAAGC
>JBIQKL010000106.1:2122-13215 GCA_044506555.1 Hyphomicrobiales bacterium
GACGCGGACCGGTCGGATCGGCGTGCTGCTCGCCAATCTCGGCTCGCCGTCGGGCACCGACTACTGGTCCGTGCGCCGCTACCTCAAGGAGTTCCTGTCCGATCGCCGGGTGATCGAGACGCCGCGGGCGCTGTGGTGGCTGATCCTCAACGGCATCGTGCTGACCACGCGGCCGTCCAAGTCGGGCCACGCCTATTCGATCGTGTGGAACAGGGAACGGAACGAGTCGCCGCTGATCACCATCACCCGCGCCCAGGCTGAGAAGCTCGCGCCGATGCTCGATGACGGCCGGATCGTCGTCGACTGGGCCATGCGCTACGGCGATCCTTCGATTCCGGCCCGGCTCTGGGCGCTGAAGGAGCAGGGCTGCGAGCGCATCCTGCTTGCCGCGCTCTACCCGCAATATGCCGCCGCCACCACCGCCACGGCCAACGATTCCGCCTTCGCGGCGCTCGAATCGATGCGCTGGCAGCCGGCGATCCGCACCCTCCCGCCCTACCACGACGACCCGGTCTATATCGACGCGCTGGCCGCCTCGATGGCCGCGGAGCTGGCGCGGCTCGATTTCGTGCCCGAGGTCGTCGTCGCCTCGTTCCACGGCCTGCCGCAGGCCTATGTCGACAAGGGCGACCCCTACCAGCGCCACTGCGAGGAGACGACGCGACTGCTCCGCGAGCGGCTGGGCTGGCCGGCGGAGAGGCTGCTCCTCACCTTCCAGTCGCGTTTCGGCCGCGCCGAATGGCTCCAGCCCTATACCGACGTCACCATCGCCGAGCTCGCCAGGAACGGCGTCCGCCGCATCGCGGTGATCACGCCCGGCTTCTCCGCCGACTGCCTCGAGACCCTGGAGGAGATCGCCGTCCGCGGCCGCGAGAGCTTCGTCGCGGCCGGCGGCGAGAAGTTCGCCACGCTCCCCTGCCTCAACGACGGCCCGGAGGGCATGGCGCTCATCGCCCACCTCGTCCGGCGCGAGTTGATGGGCTGGACGTAGACCGCCTCGACCCCGCCGATTTCCTCTGGCTCCAGGACGCGCGACCCCATACATGTCGCGGCGAGGAACGCCGGGTCGCGTTGCGCCGCCGGCCGGGGCCGCATAGACGGGCGCCAATGGCCGCGCCCGATTCGCGGGAGGTGAATGCCGATGCTCGAGGGATTCGACTGGGTCGTCCTCGCGATCGTGATCCTGATCGTCCTGGTGCTGTTCGCCGGGATCAAGACGGTTCCGCAGGGTTACAACTACACCGTCCAGCGCTTCGGCCGCTTCACGCGGACGCTCAAGCCGGGTCTCAACCTGATCGTGCCGTTCATCGACCGCGTCGGTGCGCGGATGAACATGATGGAACAGGTGCTCGACGTGCCGACGCAGGAGGTGATCACCCGCGACAACGCCACCGTCGCGGCCGACGGCATCACCTTCTTCCAGGTGATCGACGCGGCGCGCGCCGCCTATGAGGTGACCGGGCTCCAGAATGCGCTGCTCGCCATCACCATGACCAACATCCGGACGGTCCTCGGCGGAATGGATCTCGACGAGGTGCTGTCGAAGCGCGACGAGATCAACGACAAGCTCCTGCACGTGGTCGATGCCGCCGCCTCGGCGTGGGGCGTCAAGGTGACCCGGATCGAGATCAAGGACATCTCGCCGCCCCGCGACCTGGTCGATGCCATGGCCCGGCAGATGAAGGCGGAGCGCGAGAAGCGCGCCCAGATCCTCGAGGCCGAGGGGATGCGCGCCTCGGAGATCCTCAAGGCCGAGGGGCAGAAGCAGGCCCAGATCCTGGAAGCCGAAGGCCGGCGCGAGGCCGCGTTCCGTGACGCCGAGGCGCGCGAGCGCCTCGCCGAGGCGGAGGCGATGGCGACGCGGGTCGTGTCGGAGGCGGTGGCCAAGGGCGACGTACAGGCGCTCAACTATTTCGTCGCCCAGAAATATACCCAGGCGCTCGAGACGCTCGCCTCGGCCCCGGGCCAGCGGGTCATCATGCTGCCGCTCGAGGCGACCTCGCTGATCGGCTCGCTGACCGGCATCGCCGAACTCGCCAGGGCGACCTTCGGCGAGGACGATGCACCGCCGCGCCGAGGCAGCCGTCCGCCCGCGACGGGAGGGAGGGAGACGCCATGATCCTCGATTTCGTCAACGACCTCGGCGCCTGGGCGTGGTGGGTCGGCGGCGCGATCCTGCTCGCGATCGAGATCGTCGCGCCCGGCAACGTCTTCGTCTGGTTCGGGATCGCCGCGATCCTCACCGGCGCCGCGGCACTGATCACCGACATCGCCTGGCAGTATGAGCTGGTGCTGTTCGCGGTGCTGTCGCTGGTCCTTGTCCTGATCGGCCGGGTCTGGTTCGGGCGGCCGGGAGCAAGCGAGGAGCCGCTCCTCAACGAGCGGGCGACGCGGCTGGTCGGGCGGAGCTACGTCCTCGGCGAACCGATCGTCGACGGCAGTGGCCGGATCCGGATCGACGACACCCTATGGCGGCTGACCGGCCCGGACCTGCCGTCCGGCACCCGCGTCCGCATCGTCGGCCACGACGGCCCGGTGCTCCAGGCGACACCTGCGGACGGCTAGCGGCGCGGCCGCAATAGGAAAGGTCCGCGGTCCGCACCCCGATCCCACAAGGAAAAAGGGCGCCCGCGAAGGGCGCCCTTGGTTCGGCCGAAGCCGGTCGCGACTGCGTAGGGGAGGTTACGCGGCGACCTTGGCCTCGACCTGCTTCTCCACCTTCCGCCCCTTGCCGTTGATGGCGATGGTGCGGGGCTTCATGGCCTCGGGAATCTCGCGGACGAGGTCGACGTGCAGGAGCCCGTTCTCGAGCGTGGCGCCCTTCACCTCGACGTGGTCGGCGAGCTGGAAGCGGCGCTCGAAACTGCGGGCGGCGATGCCGCGATAGAGCACCTCCTTGCCCTCGCCCTCGCCGGTCTCCTTCTTGGCGCCGGAGATGTTGAGCGTGCCTTCCTTGACCTCGACCTCGATGTCGTTCTCGCCGAAACCGGCGACGGCGAGCGTCACGCGGTAGGCGTTCTCACCGGTCCGCTCGATGTTGTACGGCGGATAGGTCGGGGCCGAGTTGTCGAAGTTGCTCGCCGTATCGAGCATGCCGAACAGGCGGTCGAAACCGACGGTCGAGCGGTAAAGCGGGCTGAGGTCGAAATTGCGCATGATGTCCTCCATTGGAAGCGACTGATCGGGTGCCTCGGGAGCCTGCCGCCAGATGCACGGGATTGGCTCCGCCCGAGGCGCCGCGGACCCATATCGGCGTCCGCAACGAGGAGGTGGGGACTGGACTTTGCGGTTTCAAGGGTGGCGAAGCCGCCATTCCTGAACGCCGGATGAACGGCCGTTTCGGACGCGGTTCAGATGCCCGGGCTTATGTCTTTCACCCATCGGACAGGCCGATCGGAGACATCGCTCCCCGAGACGCCCCCGTTTGAGGCCGGCTATCGTCCCGCCCCCCTCCGATGCCGGTCCTCACCTCGCCGGCGGCGTTCAGACCATCGGACGCCGCCGGCTTGTCGCTTCCGGAAGGCGGCTCCCCGCCACCTTGCGCGCCCCCTGCCGGTACGTTACCAGCGACCGCGGAGCCCCGGCCGTCTTGCCGCAGCCGGGCGATTGCACCGCAGCGGCAGGCAAGAGGACGGACCATCCGACATGAGCATGAAGCGCGCCCTGATCTCTGGCGTTACCGGGCAGGATGGCGGCTATCTCTCGCAACTGCTGCTGGCACGCGGCTACGAGGTGCACGGCATCGTCCGCAGGAGCGCTTCGGCAGAGGTCGTCGGCGCGCGGCTGAAATGGCTCGGCATCGAGAAGGACATCGTCATCCATGACGCCAATCTCACCGACCTCTCGAGTCTGATCCGGGTCATCCGCACGGTGAAGCCCGACGAGATCTACAACCTCGCCGCCCAGTCCTTCGTCGCATCCTCGTGGCAGCAGCCGATCCTCACCGGCAACGTCACCGGCCTCGGCGCCGTCAACGTGCTCGAGGCGACGCGCCTCCTGGCGCCGGAGACCCGCTTCTACCAGGCCTCGTCCTCGGAGATGTACGGTCTCATCCAGGAGCCGGTCCAGAGCGAGACGACGCCGTTCTATCCGCGCTCACCCTACGCCGCGGCCAAGCTCTATGCCCACTGGATGACGGTGAACTATCGCGAGAGCTTCGGCATGCATGCCTCGAGCGGCATCCTGTTCAACCACGAATCGCCGCTCCGCGGCATCGAGTTCGTCACCCGCAAGATCACCGACGGCGTCGCCCGCATCAAGCTCGGCCTCGCCGACAAGCTGGCGCTGGGCAACCTCGACGCCAAGCGCGACTGGGGCCACGCGCGCGACTATGTCGAGGCGATGTGGCTGATGCTCCAGCAGGACAAGCCCGACGACTACGTCGTGGCGACCGGCCGGACCACGTCGGTCCGCGATTTCTGCAGCCTCGCCTTCCGCCACGCCGGCCTCGCCATGGAGGACCATGTCGTGGTCGACCCGCGCTTCATGCGGCCGGCCGAGGTCGACGTGCTGCTCGGCGATCCGGCCAAGGCCAAGGCACAGCTCGGCTGGGAGCCGCGCACCAGCCTCGAGACGCTGATCGGCGAGATGGTCGACGCCGACCTCGAGCGCCTCGGCGGCTGAACGGCCGCGCGCGCGATGCGCATTCTTCTCACCGGAGCCGGCGGCTTCATGGGCGGGCACATCGTGCCGGCGATCCGCGCCGCCTTCGCCTCGGCGGAGATGCTGGCGACGAGCCGCGACGGCAGCGACGGCGTCGTCCCCCTCGACATCACCGATGCCGCAACGTTGCGGACGGCGGTCGCCGGGTTCCGGCCCACCCACGTCGTCAACCTGGTCGGGGTGGCGGCGCCCGGGCAGGCGGCCCGTGACGCCGACCTCGCCTGGCGGCTTCACCTCGACGCCGTCCGGCACTTCGGCGCGGCGCTCCTCGACCTGGCGCCATCGGCCCGGTTCATCAACACCGGCACCGGCCTCGTCTACGGCGACAGCTTCGGCGACGGGGAAGCGCTCGACGAGACCGCCGCGCTCCGGCCGCGCGACGAATATGCCGCGTCCAAGGCGGCCGGCGACCTGGCGCTCGGCGTCCTCGCCCGAAAGGGCCTCCGCTGCGTGATCATGCGCCCGTTCAACCAGATCGGGCCCGGCCAGTCCGAGGATTTCGTGGCCCCCGCCTTCGCCGCGCAAGTGGCGCGCATCGAAGCCGGGCTGGCGGAGCCCGTGATCCGCGTCGGCAACCTCGAGGCCGAACGCGACTTCGTCGACGTCCGCGACGTCGCCGACGCCTATGTCGCCGCGCTCCGGCGGTCCGACGCCATCCCGGCGGGCACCGTCTTCAATCTCGCCTCGGGGACGCCGCGACGGATCAGTGCCGTTCTTGCCGCCCTCCTCGCCCTCACGCCGACGACGATCCGCGTCGAGCAGGATCCGGCCCGCCTCCGCGCCAGCGACCTGCCGCGGGCGCTCGGCAGCGCGGCACGGGCGCAGGCCCTCCTCGAGTGGACGCCGCGTATCCCGTTCGACGAGACGCTGCAGGCCGTGCTCGACGAACAGCGGCGGCGTGTCGGGGCCTGACGCCGAGCCTGCGGTCCGCCTCGGCGCGCCTCCACTTTTGCTTGCGTTAATGAGTATAGTCAGGGCCATATACGCGCTGAGCCGACCGGAATTCATGCAGATTCTGACAGGGAGAACAGCATCATGGCCGAATTCATCGCGGCGAATGCCACCCAGCTCGCGGCGGCGATCGCGAGCGCCAACGCCAGCACCGACGCCGTCAATACAATCACCCTGACCGCCAACATCACCCTCAGCGACGACCTGCCGCTACTCCAGGCGCAGGGCGGCACGACGCTGATCGTCAACGGTGCGGGCTTCACCATCGACGGCCAGGGCGCGCACCGCATCTTCTTCGCCGACAGCGGCAACGTACAGATCGAGAACGTGACCCTCGCCAACGGCCACGCCCAGGGTGGCGATGGCGGTGACGGCAGTTCGGCCGGTGGCGCCGGCATGGGCGCGGGCGGCGCTCTCTTCGTCAACAGCGGGGCGAACGTCACCATCGTCGGCGTCGGCTTCGCCGACAATGCCGCCCAGGGCGGCGACGGCGGCACCGGAACGCTCACTACCGGCGGCGGCGGCGGCGGCGGTCTCGGCGGTGACGGCGGCAACGCGGCAGACATTCTCAACGTCGACGATTTCGACGACGACGTCATCAACTTCGGCATCTGGGGCGGTGGCGGCGGCGGTGGCGGCCTGGGTGCGAACGGCGGCGCCGGTGGCACACGCGGCGGCGGAAACGGCGCCGATGGCGACGATGGTCTTGCGGCCGGCCAGACGTCCGCCGGTGACGGCGCCGACGGCTCGGTCGCAAACAACAATGGTGACGGCGGCCTGGCCGGCGGCGGTGGTGGTGGCGGCGGCGGCGGGTCCATCGGCACCGCTGGCGGCGGCGGCGGCGGCGGCGGCGTCAACGGTGCCGATGGGAGCGGCGTCGACGGCGGCAATGGCGGCGACTTCGGCGGCGGCGGTGGCGGCGGCGGCGACCTCGCCGACATCGGCTCTGCCGGCGGCGTGGGCGGCTTCGGCGGCGGCGGCGGCGGCAGCGGCGCGTTGGCCAGCATCATCGGCGGCAATGGCGGCGGCTTCGGCGGCGGCGGCGGTGGCGCATCCCAGTACGGCGTGTTTGCCGGCACCGGCGGTTTCGGCGCCGGCAACGGCGGTTCGAGATTCCAGGATCCTGATACCGTCGACTCGCCCGACACCATCCCGGACGTCTTCGCCGCCGGCGGCGGCGGCGGCGGTGCGGGCTTCGGCGGCGCCATTTTCGTCCGCGAAGGCGGCGGGCTGACCGTCGGCACGAGTACCATCAGCGGCGGATCGGCCGATGGCGGCGAGGGCGGCGCCTCGCTCAACAGCGCCATCACCGGGGAAGACGGCATCGGCGCCGGCAGCGGCATCTTCCTTCAGGGCAACGGCACGCTGACGTTCAACCCCGGCGGCGGGGAGACCGCCACGATCCTCGACGACATCGACGACGAGCTCGGCCTGATCGAGATCGGCTACGTGCCGCCCGCGAACGGCTACATTCCCGGCTGGTGGAACGTCGCCAAGACCGGCGACGGCACCGTGGTCCTGTCCGGCGACAACCTCTATTCCGGCTTCACGACCGTCGCCGCCGGCACGCTACGGGTCGATGGATCGATCGCCAATTCCTTTACCCAGGTGCAGAACGCCGGCCGCCTCGGCGGCAACGGCACCACCGGCTTCGTCGCGGTGGCGAGCGGCGGCACCATCGGCGCCGGCGCCAGCGCCGGCCGGCTGACGACCGCCGGGCTGCAGTTGGCGGCGGGCGCCATTTTCGAGGTGGAGATCGGCGGCCTCAATGCCGGCATCGGCGGCTACGACCAGGTCGTCTCCAATGTCGGCGGCGTCCAGCTCGGCAATGCCACGCTCGGCCTATCGTTCCTCAACGGCTTCGCGCCGGACTTCGGCGACAGCTTCGTCATCATCGAGAACGACGGCGTCGACGCGAACCAGGGCACCTTTGCCGGACTGGCGGAAGGCACCCAGTTCGTCGCCGCGGGACGGGCATTCTCGATCACCTACGAGGGCGGGGACGGCAACGACGTCGTCGTCACCGCGATCCAGGCGGTGATCACCGGGACCGACGGCGACGACCTGGTCAGCGCCACCAATACGGTGTTCGGCCAGTTGCCGGCGACCGACGGTGCCGACATCATCTACGGCCTCGGCGGCAACGACAATCTCTCCGGCATCGCCGGCGACGACGAGATCTACGGCGGCAGCGGCAAGGACAAGCTCTACGGCGGCGACGGCAACGACACCATCGACGGCGGCAGCGGCAAGGACAAGCTGCACGGCGGCAATGGCGACGACGTCCTCTATGGCGGCAAGGGCAAGGACAAGCTCTACGGCAATGCCGGCGACGACCTGCTCGACGGTGGCAAGGGCAAGAACAAGCTGATCGGCGGCGACGGCAACGACAGCTTCCAGTTCTCGTCCCAGCTCAAGAAGAAGCACGTCGACAAGATCGTCGACTTCACCCACGGCGAGGATCGGATCCTTCTGGACCACGACATCTTCACCAAGCTCGGCCCGGTGGGCGTCCTCGGCGAGGACCACTTCACCGTCGGCAAGCAAGCCAAGGGCAACGATGCGCAGATCGTGTACGACCGCAAGGCCGGCACGCTCACCTACGACAAGAACGGATCGAAGTCCGGCGGCGAGAAGCTATTCGCCAAGATCGACAAGCAGCTCGACCTCCACCACGACGACTTCTTCGTCGTCTGACGGCCCGCCGTCATCCGCCATTCCTGGCTGCGCCCATGGTGCGGCCAGGGGCCCCCTCCGATTCGTCGCGGCCCCCAACACACCTTCGTCCCGGTCGGTCCGTTGACGCCCGTGCCGCGCTCCCGGATAACCGATGGCGACATCGCGAAAACGGGGGAACTCCATGCCGACGCCGCTCTTCGATCTCACCGGGCGCCGCGCCCTGATCACCGGATCGAGCCGCGGCATCGGCCTCGCCTATGCCTATGCCGTCGCCGAGCACGGGGCCGAGGTCGTGCTCAACTCGCGGAGCGCCGAGGACGTCGGCAAGGCGGTGGAGAAGATGCGCGCCGACGGCCACAAGGCGACCGGCTACGCCTTCGACGTGGCCGATCCGGCGGCGGTCGAGGAGAACGTCGCGCGGATCGAAGCCGAGGCCGGGCCGGTCGACATCCTGTTCAACAATGCCGGCATCCAGCGCCGGACGCCGCTGGTCGATTTCCCGATCGACACCTGGCGGGAGGTGATGGCGATCAATCTCGATGCCGTCTTCTACCTGGGCCAGGCGGTGGCCAAGCGGATGATCCCGCGCAGCCGCGGCAAGATCATCAACACCTGCTCGCTCGGCAGCGAGCTCGCCCGCGCCACCATCGCCCCCTACACCACCTCGAAGGGCGCGGTGAAGATGCTGACCAAGGCGATGTGCGTGGAATGGGCCAGGTACAACATCCAGGCCAACGGTATCGGCCCGGGCTATTTCGCCACCGAGATGAACACGGCGCTGGTCCAGAATCCGGAGTTCGACGCCTTCGTCAAGCGCCGCACGCCGGCGGGCCGCTGGGGCGAGGTCGACGAGCTGAAGGGCGTGGCGGTGTTCCTTGCCGCCCCGGCGTCCGACTTCGTCAACGGGCAGATTCTCTATGTCGACGGCGGCGTGCTCAGCGCGATGTGAGGGCGCGTCGCGGCAGGTCCGTCGAGGGCTCGACGACGTCCGGCCCCGGGGGACGCACCGACCCCCTCAGTCGCGGTATTGCTGGATGCGTGTGGTGCGCAGCCCGGCAAGGCCGTGCTGGTCGATCGACTGCTGCCAGGAGAGGAACTCCTCCACGGTCAGCGTATAGCGGCTGCAGGCCTCCTCCAGGCTGAGCAGCCCGCCGCGCACCGCGGCGACGACTTCGGCCTTCCGCCGGATCACCCACCGCTTGGTGTCCTTCGGCGGCAGATCGGCGATGGTCAGCGGGCTCCCGTCGGGGCCGATGACGTATTTGACGCGCGGACGAACCTCTCCGGTCATTACTACTCTCGTTACTCTTGTCTGACCGTCCCAAGCCCGAAGACTAGAGGCCCTCCCTTAAATTCCGCCTAATCGCCAGGTGACAAATCAGTAAGAATTGTAAAGGCTTGGCAATAGTAACCGGCGCCGACTCCTGCCGGAATCTCAAGGGGATAGCTGCAACCTCCGCGAGTCGGGCGGGCGATTTGTCAGGATTCCGGTAACCGAGTTGCGAGCCAGTGCGGCGCATCTGCGGTGACGGCCATCACGACGGCTTGCCTTGAAGATGGCGCGATCGTGACTATAGTTCTCGCGTCTTCCCCGGAGCGAGGCCCGGCCCGTTCGGCCGGCCGATTGCCATGCGTCACGATCTCGATCTTCCCGGCAGCCCGAACCGGACGCGCGTCGTCGTCGCGATGTCGGGCGGGGTGGACTCCTCGGTCGTGGCGGGTCTCCTCAAGTCGTCCGGCTACGACGTGGTCGGGATGACGCTTCAGCTCTACGACCACGGCGAGGCGACGCACCGGAAGGGCGCCTGTTGCGCCGGGCAGGACATCCACGACGCCCGACGGGTTGCCGAGACCCTCGGCATTCCGCACTACATTCTCGACTACGAGGAGCGGTTCAAGAACGCGGTCATCGACCGCTTCGCCGACAGCTACGCCGCCGGCGAGACGCCGGTGCCCTGCATCACCTGCAATCAGACGGTGAAGTTCGCCGACCTGCTTGAGACCGCGCGCCAGCTCGGCGCCGACGCGCTCGCCACCGGCCACTACGTCCGGTCGGCGGCCCATGGCGCGGGCCGCGCCCTCTACCGCCCCGCCGACATCGAGCGCGACCAGAGCTACTTCCTCTTCGCCACCACCCGCGAGCAGCTGTCGTTCCTGCGTTTCCCCCTCGGGCCGATGACCAAGGCCGAGACGCGGGACGCCGCCCGCGAGTTCGGCCTGCCGGTCGCCGACAAGCACGACAGCCAGGACATCTGCTTCGTGCCCTCGGGAAAGTACGCCGACGTGATCCGGAAGCTGAAGCCGGGCGTGGTCGAGGCGGGCGACATCGTCCACATCGACGGCCGCATCCTCGGCCGGCACGATGGCATCATCAACTACACCGTCGGCCAGCGCCGCGGCATCGGCGTCGCCGCCGGCGAGCCGCTCTACGTCGTCCATCTCGATCCGCGCGGACGGCGGGTGATCGTCGGCCCGCGCGACGCTCTGTCGACGCGGCGGCTGCACCTTCGCGACGTGAACTGGCTCGGCGACGACGATATCGCGGATCTGCCGGGCGTCGGGCTCGACATATTCGCCCGCGTGCGCTCCACCCGCCCGCCGATGCCGGCGCGCATCGTCCATCGCGACGGCCATGTCCACGTCGACCTTTCCGGTGCGGAAGCCGGCGTCGCGCCGGGGCAGGCCTGCGTCTTCTACGATTCCGATGCGGCCGGGGCCCGCGTCCTCGGCGGCGGCTTCATCGAGCGCTCCGAGCACGACCGGAAGGCCGAGCTGGCGCTCCGCAAGATCATCGCCGCCGA
>JBIQKL010000107.1:0-3574 GCA_044506555.1 Hyphomicrobiales bacterium
TCGATCACCGCGATCCGCCGCCCGAGGCGGTGGATGTGGATGCGGTCGGCGACCTCGAAGACGTGCGGCATGTTGTGGCTGATCAGGATGATCGGCAGGCCGCGCTTCTTCACGTCGAGCATCAGCTCGAGGACCTTCCGCGACTCCTTGACGCCGAGCGCCGCGGTCGGCTCGTCCATGATCACGACGCGGCTGCCGAACGCCGTCGCCCGCACCACCGCCACGCCCTGGCGCTGGCCGCCCGAGAGGGTCTCGACCGGCTGGTTGATGTTCTGGATGGTGAGGAGGCCGAGCGAATTGAGGTACTGGCGCGCATCCCGGCGCATGCCGGCGCGATCGAGCGTGCGGAGCCAGCGGCCGCCCCAGCTGTTCTTCCGCCGCTCGCGGCCGAGGAACAGGTTGTCGGCGATCGACAGCGCCGGCGAAAGCGCGAGGTTCTGGTAGACCGTCTCGATGCCCGCCTCGCGCGCCTCGAGCGGCGAGCGGAAATGGACCGGCTTGCCGTCCATCGCCACCTCGCCGGTATCGGGCGTCACCGCACCGGCGAGCACCTTGATCAGGGTCGACTTGCCGGCGCCGTTGTCGCCGATGACCGCGAGGATCTCGTTGTCGCGAAGGTCGAAGTCGGCGTGGTCGAGCGCGGTGACCCGGCCGTAGCGCTTCACCAGGTTGCGGGCCTGCAGGATCGAGCGCGACCCGGTCTTCGGAGCTTCCGCAGCCATCGCCTGAGCTTCGGCACTCATGTCGACACCCTCCTGATCCACTGGTCGAGCGCCACCGCGACGATGATCAGCACGCCGACGGCGAATTCCTGCCACAGCGCGTCCAGCCCGGCGAGAGCGAGGCCGTTGCGGAACACGCCGACGATCAACGCGCCGATCAGCGTGCCGACGATCGAGCCGCGGCCGCCGAAAAGGCTGGTGCCGCCGATCACCACGGCGGTGATCGAATCGAGATTGGCGGTCGCGCCGGAGAGCGGGCTGACCGCGCCGATCCGGCCGATCAGCACCCACCCGGCGACGGCGCAGATCAGGCCGGCGAGGATGTAGACGGCGAGCAGCGTCCGGTCGGTGTTGATGCCGGCGAGACGGGCCGCGTCGGGATCGTCGCCGGTGGCATAGACGTGGCGGCCGAAGGCGGTGCGGTTGAGGATGTACCAGACGACGAAGGCCATCAGGAGCATCAGGATCGACCCGTAGGTGATCCGTGCCCCGGAGAAGCGGAACGTCCATTCCGGCCACGCCTCCGATCCCCACGCCCCCCGGAAGTAGCCGTAGGCGTCGCGCAGCCCGTCGTTGATCGCGTAGCCGGTCCATTGCAGGAACGAGGCGACCGCCTCCACGTCCTGCTGCCGGATGGTCTCGCTCTTGGAATAGAACAGCACCAGGGCGCCGAAGATGCTCCAGGTGCCGAGGGTGACGATGAACGGCGGCAGCCGGAGCTTGGTCACCAGCACGCCGTTCAGCCAGCCGCAGGCGATGCCGGTCAACAGGCCGATCGGGAACGCCAGGTAGACCGGCACGCCGCTCTCGACGGCGAGCCGTCCCATTACGATCGACGACAGGACCATGATTGCGCCGACCGAAAGGTCGATGCCGGCGGTGAGGATGATCAGGGTCTGGGCGATGCCGAGGACGGCGATGATCGTCACCTGCTGGAGGACCAGCGACAGGTTCAGCGGCGCGAAGAACCGACTGCCCGCGAAGAAGCTGAAGATCACCACGCTGAGGACGAGGATGATGAACGGGATCGTCGTCGGATAGGCGTGGAGGAAGTGCTGGACCCGCCTCAGCGGCCCGCTCTCGGTGTCCTCGAACACGGCTAGTGTCGGATCGGTCGCCGGCAGGCCGGATTCGAACCTGTTGGACTCGATCTGTCCGGTCGTCTGATTCTGCATTCCCCCCACCTGCCGTCTTGTTTTTTCAGGGACAGGACCGGAGTCGCTACCCGGCCGGCACGTCCCGCATTGCCGTCATTCTAGCCGTTCGGCGCGCCTCAGGAAAATCGCGGGGTGCGCGGCCCTGCTTGCATCGATCCGATGCCTCCGCCGGATGCCGACACGGGCCTCCGTGCCGGTCGACGGCGTGCCGTCTCGTGTGGCCTCCCTCCCAAACCACCCCGCCGCCGGCAAAGCCGACCCGCTTTCGGGCGGATAGAAAAATCGCCCGGCGGGCTGCTGTCAATATTAAATCGATCTGATTTACTTATTGACAGGCCACCCCGGACTGCCATCGTCCGCGTTCCGGAACGGATGCCGGCGGTGGACTTGGGGCCGGGAGGCGATCGGCATGACCGGCGCCCCGGGGGATTGCAGGAATGGCGGAGAGGCAGCGCGGGGGGCTATCGGGAGTCGGCGACGCCGCGGCCGACCGCGCCGTGCTGGGCGGGCTGGCGCGCGGCACCAACCAGGTCGGCGTCCGGCTCTACAACGAGCGGCTGGTGCTCTCGCTCATCCGCCGCCACGGCAGCCTGCCCAAGGCGGAGATCGCGCGGCTGACCGGGCTGTCGCCGCAGACCATCACCGTGATCATGCGCGGCCTGGAAGCGGACGGGCTGGTCGTCAAGGGCAGCCGGCAACGCGGCAAGGTGGGCCAGCCCTCCGTACCCTTCGCCCTCGATCCCGACGGGGCGCTGTCGCTCGGCGTCAAGGTCGGCCGGCGGAGCGCCGACATCGTGCTCCTCGATTTCACCGGGCGCGTGCGGGCGACGCTCCGCGAGGATTACCGCTACCCGCAGCCGGCATTCATCGTCGATTTCATCGCCGACGGCATCCGCCGGATCACCGCGGGCATCCCGCCGCGCCGCATCGCCGGCATGGGGGTCGCGACCCCGTTCGAGATGTGGAACTGGGAGGAGGAGGTCGACGCCCCGCCCGGCGCCATGCAGGTCTGGCGCGAGGTCGACATCAAGGCGGCGGTGGAGGCCGTCTCGGACTGGCCGGTCCATGTCTGCAACGACGCCACGGCCGCCTGCGCGGCCGAGCTCGTGGTCGGCAACGGCGCCCGCTTCCTCGATTTCCTCTACATCTTCGTCGGCTGGTTCGTCGGCGGCGGCGTCGTGCTCAATGGCAGCCTCTTCCCGGGCCGGACCGGCTATGCCGGCGCCGTCGGCCCCCTGCCCGTCCAGGTGCCGGGGCGGGGACCGCGCCGCTTCCGCCAGCTCATCCACAGCGCCTCGATCTACACGCTCGAGCGCCGGCTGATCGCCAACGGCGCCGATCCGCGCCACCCATGGGACTCGCCGGACGACTGGTCGTCGGTCGAGGCCGAGGTCGGCCCCTGGATCGAGACCGTCGCCGCCGACCTGGCGATGGCGATGGTGGCGGCCGAGGCGATCATCGACTTCGAGGCGATGGTGGTCGACGGCGCCTTTCCGCCCGTCATCCGGCGCCGCCTTGTGGAGAGGATCCGGGCACGGCTCGAGGCGTTCGACCGGCAGGCGCTGCCGCCGTTCGAGGTCGCCGAGGGCTCGATCGGCTATACGGCGCGGGCGATCGGCGGGGCGTGCCTGCCGCTTCTCGCCAATTTCGCCCGCGACCGCGACGTCCTGTTCAAGGACGCGGCGGGATAGCGGG
>JBIQKL010000107.1:3674-13160 GCA_044506555.1 Hyphomicrobiales bacterium
ACCACGCCGGGATCGGCGAGCGTCGAGGTGTCGCCGAGGTTGGAGAAGTCGTCCTCGGCGATCTTGCGCAGGATCCGGCGCATGATCTTGCCGGACCGCGTCTTCGGCAGGCCCGGCGCGAACTGGATGATGTCCGGCGCGGCAAACGGGCCGATCTCCTGCCGCACCCAGAGCACCAGCTCCTTGCGCAGCGACTCGTCGGGGTCGGTGCCGCTCATCAGCGTCACATAGGCATAGATGCCCTGGCCCTTGACCGCATGCGGGTAGCCGACCACCGCCGCCTCGGCGACGTATTCGTGGGCGACCAGCGCCGATTCGACCTCGGCGGTGCCGAGCCGATGGCCCGAGACGTTCAGCACGTCGTCCACCCGGCCGGTGATCCAGTAATAGCCGTCCTCGTCGCGGCGGCAGCCGTCGCCGGTGAAATAGAGGCCCTTGTAGGTCGAGAAATAGGTCTGCACGAAGCGCTCGTGATCGCCGTAGACGGTGCGCATCTGGCCCGGCCACGAGTCGGTCAGGACCAGGTTGCCGCTGCCGGCGCCCTCGATGAACTTGCCGTCGCCGTCGACCAGCGCCGGCCTGACGCCGAAGAAGGGCTTGGTCGCCGATCCCGGCTTGAGCGGCGTCGCGCCGGGCAGCGGCGAGATCAGCGTCGCGCCGGTCTCGGTCTGCCACCAGGTGTCGACGACCGGGCAGCGGCCCTCGCCGACCACGCGATAGTACCATTCCCAGGCCTCGGGGTTGATCGGCTCGCCGACCGTGCCGAGGAGGTGGAGCGACTTCCGCGAGGTCTTCTTCACGGCCTCGTCGCCGGCGCCCATCAGCGCACGGATCGCCGTGGGTGCCGTGTAGAAGATATTGACCTGATGCTTGTCGCAGACTTCCCAGAAGCGGCTGGTGGTCGGGTAGTTGGGCACGCCTTCGAACATCAGCGTCGTCGCGCCGTTGGCGAGCGGCCCGTAGACGATGTAGGTGTGCCCGGTGACCCAGCCGACGTCGGCGCTGCACCAGTACACATCGCCGTCGTGGTAGTCGAAGATGTAGTGGTGGGTGATCGCGGCGTAGACAAGGTAGCCGCCGGTGGTGTGGAGGACGCCCTTCGGCTTGCCGGTCGAGCCGGAGGTGTAGAGCACGAACAGCGGGTCCTCGGCGCCCATCTCCTCGGGCGGGCAGTCGGCCGAGACCCCGGCCGCCGCCTCGTGGTACCAGAGATCGCGGCCGGGACGCATGGGGACGTCGCCGCCGGTGCGGCGCACGACCAGCGCCTGGACGCTGTCGCCGGCCTTTGCCAGGGCCTCGTCGGTGTTCTTCTTGAGCGGTACCTTCCGGCCGCCGCGGAGCCCCTCGTCGGCGGTGATCACCAGCTTCGAGCCGCAATCCTCGATCCGGCCGGCCAGGCTGTCGGCCGAGAAGCCGCCGAAGACGACGGAATGGATGGCGCCGATCCGGGCGCAGGCGAGCATCGCCACGGCCGTCTCGGGGATCATCGGCATGTAGATTGTGACGCGGTCGCCGCGCTTGACGCCGAGCTTCTTCAGGACGTTGGCGAAGACGCAGACGTCGTGATGGAGTTCGCGATAGGTGATGTGGCGCGACTCGCTCGGGTCGTCGCCTTCCCAGATGATGGCCGTCTGGTCGCCGCGGGTGGCCAGATGGCGGTCGAGGCAATTGGCGGCGACGTTGAGGGTCCCGTCCTCGTACCACTTGATCGAGACGTCCGGAGCGAAGCGGGTGTCCTTGACCCGGGTGAAGGGCTTGATCCAGTCGATCCGTTCCGCCTGCTCGCGCCAGAAGCCGTCGGGATCGCTCACCGAACGCGCATACATCTCCTCGTATGCCGCAGCGTTGACATAGGCGCGCTCCGCCCACTCGGCCGGAACCGGATAGACCTTCTCGGACATGATACCTCCCGACAGTCACTTCCCGCCTCGCGGCGGGATCTTTCCTAGAATGAATAAACGCCGCCCGACGCGGCGTGGCAAGCCCGCCCCGCGCGGCGCTTTCGCCGGCGATGTCAGCCGCCGGGGATCAAAGCCCGGCCATCTTCGTCACCAAAGCCCATTCGGCGTCGGTGACAGGCTGCACGGAGAGGCGGCTGAGGCGGACCAGCGCCATGTCGGCGAGCCGGGCATTGGCCTTGACCTCGGCGAGCGTCACCGGCTTCGGCAGCTTCTCGACCGCCCGGATGTCGACGCAGTCCCACTGGCCGCTGTCGTCGGTCGAATCGGGATGGGCTTCCTTCACCACCTCGGCGATGCCGACGATCGTGCGCTCGCCGCCGGAATGATAGTAGAAGCCGCGCTCGCCCTTCTTCATCGCGCGCATGAAGTTCCGCGCGCTGAAATTGCGGACGCCGGTCCATTCGGTGCCGGCCTTGCCCTCCTTGACGAGGTCGTCCCACGAGAACACGTCCGCCTCGGACTTGAAGAGCCAATGGGCCATCGCCGCCTCCCTCCGTCGCAACCGGCGCGAACCTACACAATGGCGGCGGGCGCTTCCAGCATGGAGGGGACGAAGGCGGCGAACTGCGCCGCCTCCTCCGGCGATCCGAACGCGGTCAGTTCGCCGCGAAGCAGTAGATCAGCCCGGCGCCGCCGGTGCCGACCAGCGCCTCCTGGCTGCAGCCGCGCGAGGCATGCGACGAATTCCACGACTTGGCCGCGGCGCTGTCGTCGAGGCCCATGCGGTCGTGATGGCCGACCATGGCGCTGCCCTCGCCGTTCAGGGTCCAGTCGCCGCAGGTGTTCTCGTTGGCGGTGCCGTCCGCGTTGGAGCCGGTGAGGATGTCGTGCTGGTTGGGCTGGTCGCCGCGGCCGTTGACGGTCGCGCCCGTCTCGGTGAGGCCGGTCTCCTTGCTGATGGCGTTGGCCTCGCCGTGCAGCTCGTCGACGTTGTTGGCGATCAGCGTGCCCTGGGCGTTGTGCCAGGGACCGGCGCCGATCCGGTCGCGGGCATTGACTGTGGAGGTGGAGAGATAGGCCCGCCACGTCTTGTCCGTCGTGCCCGCCGCCTCGGCGAGGCGCTGGCAGAGTGCGTCGGCCCCGTCGAGACCGCCGAGATTGGCGCCGTCGCCCGAGCCGGCGCTGGTGATGAAGAAGCTCATGCCCGGGTCCTGCGCGCGCGCCCCGAGGTTCCCCGCCGTGACCAGCATCGCGCCGGCAAGCAAGGCAAGCGTCATGGCTTTCATGGTGGTCGTCCCTCCGTCCGTGTCCCACGCCCTCGGGCCGGACATAGGGGAACCGCGATCCCCGGCCAGTTGTCGCCGGCCGGACCGCGTTCACCGATGCGTGATCAGGCGGCGCGGAGGAACCCGGCAGTCGAGGCCAGAGCGCCGGTCGCGACGACCCTGCCCTCGGCGCGCCCGAGGCAGCCGTCCGCGAACTCGACGGCGAGGAAACGCCGCCGGTCGACAGGGCCGGGCATGACCAGGCCGCCGGTGCCGTCGCCGCTGAAACCGAAGCGGGCGTAATATTCCGGATCGCCGACGAGGATGACGCTGCGGTGGCCGGCGAGCTCGGCACGGTTGAGCGCGACCTGCATCAGCCCGCTGCCGACGCCGCGGCCCTGCACGGACGGATCGGCGGCAAGCGGGCCGAGGAGCAGCGCCGGGATACCGCCGGCCGACACGTTCCACAGGCGGACCGACCCGACGAGGCGGTCGCCGTCGCGGGCGACCAGCGCGAGGCCGTCGGCCGGCAGGCGTCCCTCGCGGAGGCGCTCGGACGGCTTCAGCACGCGGCCGGCGCCCATCGCCCGGTCGAGGAGCGCCTCGCGCGCGGGGATGTCGTTCGGGGTCTCGGAATCGATGTGGATCATCGGCGTGGTCCAGGGGAGATCGAAATGAACGGGGCGCAGAAGGGTCTGCCGTGCGTGCTTCGAGGCTCGGCCTTCGGCCTCGAGCCTCAGCATGGGGAGGATGGAGAACCCAGGGGAAGGGGAAACCCAACGTCCGCAAGCGAGAGGCGCCCGCAAGGGGGCGCCCCTCGAAACACGCTAGGGACGACTAGGGTCGTCGCAGCCGGCCGTTCATATCGCGTAGGCCTTGAGCGGCTCGAAGCCGTTGAAGGCGACCGCCGAATAGGTCTGGGTATAGGCACCCGTCCCCTCGATCAGAACCTCGTCGCCGATCGCCAGCGAGATCGGCAGCTCGTAGGGCGTCTTCTCGTAGAGGACGTCCGCCGAATCGCAGGTCGGGCCGGCGATGACGCAGGGCTCGGTCCGGTCGCCGTCGTGGACGGTGCGGATCGGGTAGCGGATCGCCTCGTCCATGGTCTCGGCGAGACCGCCGAACTTGCCGATGTCGAGATAGACCCAGCGCTGCTCGTCCTGGGCCGCCTTCTTCGAGATCAGCACCACCTCGGCCTTGATGATGCCGGCGTCGCCGACCATGCCGCGGCCCGGCTCGATGATCGTCTCCGGGATGCGGTTGCCGAAGTGATGGCGGAGCGCGGAGAAGATCGCGTTGCCGTAGGTCTTCACCGCCGGCACGTCGCGGAGATACTTCGCCGGGAAGCCGCCGCCGAGATTGACCATGCGGAGCTGGATGCCGCGCTCCGACAGGGTGCGGAACACGCCGGCCGCCGCCTGGAGCGCGATGTCCCAGGCATTGGGATCGGGCTGCTGCGAGCCGACGTGGAACGATACGCCATAGGCCTCGAGGCCGGCGCGGTGCGCATGCTCGAGCACCTCGACCGCCATCTCCGGCGCGCAGCCGAACTTCCGCGACAGCGGCCACTCGGCGCCGACGCAGTCGCAGAGGATGCGGCAGAACACCCGCGCGCCGGGGGCGGCGCGGGCGATCTTGTCAGCCTCCTCGACGCAGTCGACGGCGAACAGGCCGACGCCCCGCGCGAAGGCGGCGGCGACGTCGCGCTCCTTCTTGATGGTGTTGCCGAACGAGATGCGGTCCGGCGTCGCGCCGGCGGCGAGCGCCATGTCGATCTCGGCGACGCTCGCGCAGTCGAACGACGAGCCGAGCTCGGCGAGCAGCTTCAGCACCGCCGGGTCGGGGTTCGCCTTCACCGCATAGAAGACGCGGGAATCGGGCAGCGCGCGCGCGAACGTCTGATAGTTCGCACGGATGACGTCGAGGTCGATGACCAGGCAGGGGCCGTCGGGACGTCGGACGCGGAGGAAATCGCGGATACGGTCGGTCATTCTCAGGGCGCTCCCCAAGCAAGCATGGTTGAAACCGCCGGGCCGCCATCGACGCGGGCGCCGCTGTGGAGACGGCAGACCCCGCGCGAGTCGCGGCACGGTTTGCCGGCTGTCGGCCGGCTGGTTTTCCGGTTGGTCAGTCGCCAGGCGGACAGGGCTGTCCGGTCTGTCGCTGCCTTCGCTTGGATCGGGAGAACCCGTTCCGCACGCCCGGCAAGATGTAGATGCCTCTTCAGTAACGCCGGCTGATGGAGAGCCGACAGAGACCAAAAAAGCCCGCTACGTCGTTGCTTTAAGCCGCGTCCTTCGAAGCGTCCGGGACTCGTTCCCGGCGGTTCGCCCTCGGACCTTGTGCGACCACAGGCACGTGCGAAATTGGGCAAGGCGCTACGTATGGGCGTTCGGTTTCACAATCAAGGACTTTCTGCGAAGGTCGCCCGTAAATTTTCGGGAAGGAGACCGACGTGACGAATTTCGGCGAGAAGGTGCTGGCGAGCGAGGCGGACGTGCTGGCGCCCGACGGTTCGGAGGTACGCCTCCTGATCACCGCGACGCGCTCGAGCATGGCCCAGTTCCGCCTCGCCCCGGGGGCGGTCACCAGGGCGGTGCGTCACGCCAGCGTCGAGGAGGTGTGGTTCTTCACCGGCGGGCGCGGCCGCATGTGGCGGAAGAACGACAGCGGGGAATCGGTGGTCGCGGTGACGCCGGGCATGTCGATCGACATCCCGGTCGGCACCGCCTTCCAGTTCCGCGCCGACGGCGATGCGCCGCTCGAGATCGTCGGCGTCACGGTCCCGGCATGGCCGGGGGCGGACGAGGCGATCTTCGTCGACGGCGCCTGGCAGCCGACGCTCTGATCCCTTCCGCCTAGTAGCGCTCGCCGCGGGTCTCGTCGGCGTGCCAGACGCGCGCCTCCTTCGGCATCGGCGGATAGCCGACGACCTTCGCCTCGGCACCCTCGATATCGAGCAGGTAGCGCTGGGCGGCGTTGGTGCGGGCGAGCAGCTCGGGCGTCACGTGATCCCGCTCGACGAGCTGCTGCGGCACGTCGCGGCGGCCGATGAACAGGTGGAGGACGCGCCGCGGATTGCCGCTGACATTGGTCGTGCCGCCGTGCCATAGGCAGGCGTTGATGACCGCCACGGACCCCGCCCTGCCGGTGATGTGGACCTCGCCCGGATAGGTCGCGAGCCGGTCCTTCGGCACCTTGGGGAGCGTCTCCGCGTCGATCTCGATGCTGGTCAGCTCGCCCATGTTCACGTCGGGGACGTTGATCGGCGACCACTTGTGCGAGCCGGGGACGATCCGGGTCGGGCCGTTCTCCTCGGTCATGTCGTCGAGCATGACCATGCTGTTCACGCCCCGCCAGTCGTTCGGATGGGCGCGCGGCAGGTCGCTGTGGAGCGGCTGCTGGCCGGTGCCCTTGCCTGGGCTCCGCTCGTTGAGAGAGCCGACATGGATCTCGCCGAGGAGCAGGTGCGCGGCGGCGAGCGTCGGCGCGCAGGTGAGGCAGCGGTCGAAGGCGGCGGACTTGTTGAACAGATTGGAAAGCCGGCTGGCACCCGGCTCGATATGCACCTCGTGGCCGCCGAACTCGCCCTCGATGGCGGCCAGCCGGTCGACCTCGCCCAGCATTTCGGCCACTTCGTCCGGCGAGAAGACGTTCTCGGCGATGAAGTAGCCCTGTTCCTCGAACGACCGCCGCTGCTCTGCGGTGAGCGCGTCGATCGAAACGCCCAGTTGGGCCAAGGCCTGCTCGGTATTCATCGGGGTTCCTCCTTCCCTTGGCCGCTTGCCCACGACGGATGTTCGACAGCGGCCTTGCCGGACATCGTAGCGGGCTTCGGGCCGCCCCGGCAATCGGCCCGAGGGCCGGTGTCGGGGCGGCGCGGGAAGCGAGGATCGCGGGCCTACCCGAGGTTCACCCACTTCCGGGTCCGGCCCGACTTGATGATCGCGTCGCAGACCCGCGTGGTCTCGAGCGCCTCGCGGAAGGTCGGCGCGGCGGGCGTGCCCGAGGTCAGGCCCTCGATGAAGTCGGCCACCGCGTGGACGAAGCTGTGCTCGTAGCCGATGGTGAGCCCCGGCACCCACCACTTGCCAAGGTACGGGTGCTCGCCGTCGGTGACGAGGATCGACGACCAGCCGCGGAGTTGGCCCTCGACGGAATGGTCGAACCACGAGACGCGGTTGAGGTCGTGCAGGTTCCAGATGAAGGAGCCCTTCTCGCCGTTGATCTCCAGCGTGTAGAGCGCCTTGTGGCCGCGGGCATAGCGGGTCGATTCGAAGAGGCCGAGCGAGCCGTTCTCGAAGTGACACATCACGGCGGCGGCATCGTCGATGCCGACCTCCGCCATCTTGCCGGTGTCGGCGTGCTTCCGCTTCTTCACGAAGGTCTCGGTCATCGCCGAGAGGTCGGTGATGCCGCCGTTGATCCACATCGCGGTGTCGACGCAGTGGGCGAGCAGGTCGCCGGTCACGCCTGAGCCCGCCGCTTCGACATCGAGCCGCCAGGTGCCGGCACCGCCCTGCGGCACGTCGGGGGAGATCGTCCAGTCCTGGAGGAAATTGGCGCGGTAGTGGAAGATCTTGCCGAGCTTGCCCGAGGCGACGACCTGCTTGATCAGCGTCACCGCGGGGATCCAGCGGTAATTGTACCAGACCATGTTGGGGACGCCGGCCTTCTCGATGGCGGCGACCATCTTCTCGCCTTCCTTGGTGGTGCGGGCGAGCGGCTTCTCGCAGAGCACCATCTTGCCGGCCTTCGCCGCGGCGATCGCGATCTCCATGTGGAGGTCGTTCGGCACGCAGATGTCGACCGCGTCGATGTCGTCGCGCTCGACCAGCTTCCGCCAGTCGGTCTCGACCGACTCGTAGCCCCAGCGCGCCGCGAAGTCGGTCGCCTTGGCCTTGCTCCGGGCCGCGACGGCCTTGAGCACCGGCTGGTACTCGAGGTCGAAGAAGTTGCCGACCTTCCGCCACGCATTGGAATGCGCCCGGCCCATGAAGCCGTAGCCGATCATGCCGATGTTGAGAGGCTTCTTCGCCATAGTGCTTTATTCCCCGCGTCTTGTTCCTGAAATTGCCGGGAGAGGTTCAGTACCCCCTCGCCCTGTCCCTCTCCCCTCCGTGGAGAGGGGACCAATCTGCAACGCACCGATCTCCCGTCGACGTTTCACACGGCCGCCGCCCCGACGTCCCCTCGCCCGAAGGGAGAGGGACAGGGTGAGGGGGGATAGGCCTATCCGAAAGCCGGGCTCGCGAACTCCCAAACGGTGCCTTTGCCGGCGACCGGCCTACTCTTGCCAGCCGTGGGCGTCGCGGACCCGGACCATCGCGCCGAGGATATCGTTCCAGGTCTCCTGCTGCTCCATCACCGCGTTCGGGAACATGCAGCCGTCCCAGCAGATGTGGCGCATGGTCCTGGTCAGGTCGCCGGCGTCGTCCCGGAGCCAGTAGCCGGCGTGCTTGACGATGTCGAGCTTGCCGTTGGGATCGTTCACCTGACAGTGGCGGCCGGTCTTCTCATGATCGCCGGAGCCGAAGACGGAGCCGTCGTTCTGGGCGACGTGGAAGTCGAGCGTCCACGGACGGAGCGCGTCGGCGACCTGCTCGTAGGCCTTGTCGAGGAGGCTGCGGTCCTGCCAGTCGTAGCCCTCGGGCAGGAGACGGTCCTGCTCGGCATTGGTGCCGAGCGTGAACAGCATCGAATGCGCCATGTCGGCCTGGTAGCCGACGACGCCGGGCATGCCGACCATCTCGAGGAGCTTCACGTTCTCGCGCCAGGAATGCATGCCGCCCCAGCAGATCTCGCCCTCGGCGGCAAGGAACTCGCCGTGGTCCTCGGCGATCCGGCCAGCCTCGCGGAAGGTCTCGGCGATCATCTTCGTGCCGCCGGCCGGGTCCTTGTCCCAGGCGTCGACGCTGGTCGACGAGTCGATGCGGACGCCGCCGGTCGGACGGATGCCGAGGTCGCGCATCTGCTTGCCGATGACGCAGGCCTTCCGCACCTGGTCGATGAAGCGCTTGCGGTCGTCCGGCCCACCCATCGCCGAGCCGCCGCCGGCGCCGCCCCAGATCGGCGCCACCATCGAGCCGATCTTCAGGCCGAAGCCGGCGATGTGGTCGCAGGCGGCTTTCACCTGGTCGGGGGTCGAGTCGATCGAGATGTGCGGATCGGCGAGCCACAGGTCTACGCCGTCGAACTTCTGCCCCTCGTAGCGGGCGTTGGCGGTCAGCGTGAGCAGCGTGTCGAGCGGGATGAAGGGCTCGCCGTCGCCGCTTCCCTTGCCGACGACGCCGGGCCACATCGCGTTGTGGAGCTTCGGG
>JBIQKL010000221.1:0-2020 GCA_044506555.1 Hyphomicrobiales bacterium
GATCGCCGTGCGATCTGCTTCCGCTGCGGCTGTGGCGAAGCCGGCGACGATGCCGTCGAAGGCGTCGCTGGCATAATGCGCGTAGTTGAGAGCGGCATCGCTTCGGAGCATCGAGTTGAAGAAGAAGGCGGGGTCGCCGGCGGGTGCGGTGTGCTGCGCCCAGAGCAGGATGTCGAAATCGCCGGCTGCGGCGACCGCGCCGACGTTCTCGGCGACCTGGGTGTCGACGGCGATGCCGACCCGGGCGAGCGCCGCCTTGATCACCGGCAGCATGGTGACGAGGTCGGGCCGCTGCGGATAGGTCACAGCGAGAAGGCGGAGGGGGACGCCGTCCCTCGCGCGCATGCCGTCATCGCCCCTGGTCCAGCCCGCTTCGTCGAGCAGCGCCGCGGCGCGGGCGAGGTCGGTCGGGCGCGGCTCCTTCGCCGCGAACGGAAAATACGGCGCGAAGGCGCCGGTGGCGGCCTGGCCGCCGTCGATTGCGGTGACGAGCTCGCTCCGGTCGATGGCGAGATCCACCGCCTGCCGGACCTTCACGTCGGACAGTGTCGGATGCGCGGTGTTGAGGAAACCGAAATACTGGTAGCCGACCGGGAACGACTTCACGGCGAGCTCGGGATCGGCCCTGAGGCGCGACAGGCTCTCGGCCGGAAGGCCGAAGGCGAGGTCGAGCTCGCCGGCCTCGAAAGCGAGCGCCATGGTCTGGGCATCGCCGAACTTCCGGAGCGCGATCGGCGAACGCTTCTCGGCTCCGGTGAAATGCGCGTTGGGGACGAGATCGAGCCGCTGGTCGACCTCGAGGTCCGCGATCGCATAGGGGCCGGTGAAGATCGGCGCGCCATCGTCGGCGAGCGTGTAAGCGATCAGCGGCCATTCGGCGAATAGCGCTTCGAGGCGCGGCACCGGCTTCGCGGTGGTCACCTCGAGCGTCAGCGGATCGGGCGCCGCGAAACTCAGCTTGCCGCCGGTGGCGGCCGCAGCTGGATTCCTGGCGATGGTGTTGTCGAAGCCTTCCTTGAGCGCCGCTGCGGTCACCGGCTCACCGTTGGAGAAGATGCGATCCGGCGCGAGCTTGACCGTCCAGGTCAGGTCGCCGGTCCGCTCGGCGCTCACCGCAAGCTGCGGCACGAGCATCCCGTCCCTATCGACGGTGAACAGGTTCTCGCCGACGCCGTGGCTGGTCAGCGCCCAGCCGGCGGAGCCGTTGGTCGGATCGGAACTGCCGACGAGGAAGGTCGCGCCGACCTGGAGAGGCTCGGCGGCGAACGCCGCCAAGGGGAACGGCGCGGCGAGGGCGCAAGCGAGAAGGGCGCTCTTGGACAGGAACTTCACGGGTGGTCTCCTTTTGCTCAGGATCGGTCGACGGGGCGTCGCAGCCGCTGCTTGCGGCCGGTGGGGTGGTAGGCGAAGTCCTCGACGACGCGGCCGCCGAGCAGATGCTCCTCGGCGATCCGCTCGATCGCCGCTTCGGTGACGCCGCCGTAGTAGGTGCCTTCGGGAAAGACCTGCATCACGGGCGCAAGGGCGCACGGCCCCAGGCAGGTCGCCTTGGCGGTCATGGTGCCGTCGCCGGCCTGCCGGAGGCCGCGGCGCTCCTGGACGTTCCGGAGATGGCCCCAGATCGCGTCGGCGCCGGCGCTGCTGCAGCTCGGGCCTTCGCAGACCAGGACGCGGCGTTTTTGCGACGGGACCAGCGAGCCCTCGGGCCGTTCGCGCTCCGATGGCAGGATGGGGGGCTCCGCGGCCGCGACCTGTCCGGTGAGCAGAGCGGCGAAGAGCGGGCTTCGCGCGAGATCAGCCGCGATGCGGACCGGCGGCCAGTGCCCCGGATTCTCCGTCTGCCAGCGCTTCAGGGAGCGGATCAGCCGATTGCGGAAGCTGGGCTCCACGGGAACATGGAGCGGCACGATGACGATGGCTTCGGGCGCGTCCTCGCAGAGCGCGAGCAGCGCCTCGCGAAGCGAAGGCGTGCCCTGCTCGGAATAGCAGGATGCGACGGCAGCGCCGGTCACGGACGCGA
>JBIQKL010000222.1:0-1990 GCA_044506555.1 Hyphomicrobiales bacterium
ATGAAGCTGCTCGGCATGGACCCCGCGGAATGGCGGATCTTCGCCGACCCGATCCACGCTGCCGGCTATTCACGGCCGGGCTCGCCGGAGAACCTCTCCGCGACCGAGGAGATCGTCGCCTTCTCGAAGAAGATCGAGGACGAGGTCGATGCGCGGGTCGCCGCTCCGCGCGACGACATGATCTCGGGCCTCCTCGCCTCGCAGTCGCGCGACGGCCGGAAGACGACACGGAACGAGGTCGTCGACCTCGTCCGCATGGTCATCTTCGGCGGCATGGACACCGTGATGGCGGCGGTGAGCAACATCTTCGTGGCGCTCGGCGAGCGGCCCGACCTGCAGTCGCGCCTCCGCGCCGAGCCCGACCTCATCCCCGCCGCGGTCGAGGAGTTCCTCCGCTACGACGCGCCGGTGCAGGGCTTCGCCCGCACCGTCACCCGCGACGTCGAGATCGGCGGCCAGCCGATCGCCGAGGGCGAGACGGTGTTCATGCTCTGGGCGAGCGCCAACCGCGACCCCGCCGCCTTCGGCGAGACGGCGGAGGATCTCGTTCTCGACCGTAGCCCCAACCGGCACATGACCTTTGGCGTCGGTGCGCACCGCTGCCTCGGCGCGCCACTCGCCCGGATCGAGCTCCGGATCGTTCTGGAGCGCGTCTTCGCGCGGCTGCCGGACTTCAAGGTCGATCTCGACGGCGTGGTCGAGGCCGACACCATCGGCATCGTGTTCGGACGGCGGAAAGTGCCGGCCAGCTTCACGCCCGGTCCGCGCGTCCTTGTGAGGCAGGCAAACGGCCGGGGGAAAAACCTGACTTAAGCGTCAAGTTCGTCAGGCGGAAAGTTGACCAAACGGTCAAGTTGCGTTTATCGTCGTCGCTTGTCGCGAGCCGGGAGGTCGTTTCCGATGCGTTTCGAGATGTCGCATCCGCATCCGAACCGCCCTGGCACGCCACAAGTCCGCCCCTCGATTCCGCTTCTTGCCACGCTGGTCGCGCCTGCGTACGGCACGGTTTTCGCATGGGCGGCGTGACTTTGCTTGCGTGATCGTTCGGACGAACCGTGACACGGCTGGAGGGGCCGCAAAAGGCGCTCCACACGAGGGAGGACAGACATGAGGAAGTCAGGATTTGACCTTGGCGTGCTATCGCGCCGGAGCTTTCTGAAAACGTCCGCGGGCGCGGTGCTCGCCGGAACGGCGGGCACGCTGGCGCTGCCGCAGCTCGCCCGGGCGCAGGGCGGCGGCCTGGTGGCTCTCGTCCATACCCAGGCGGCCGGCGACAACGGCCCGATCGACTCGATGGTCGCGGCCCTGAAGAAGCTCTCGGAGGAGAAGGGCTTCCCGAACCGCGCCATTTACGCCCAGGATTCGGCCACCTTCGCGCAGATCTTCGAGAGCCTGGCCGAGGCCGGTGCGGAGGTGATCGTCGGGACCTTCAACGAGGTTGCCGAGCCGATCAAGGCGCTGGCGCCGAGCTACCCGAACACCAAGTTCATCCAGCTCTTCGCCGATCCGTTCGAACCGGCGATGCCGAACGTCGTCACGGTCTCCTACGACTATTATCTCGGCTGCTACCTCTCGGGCCTGTTCGGCTCCAAGGTCTCGAAGACCGGCAAGCTCGGCTATATCGGCGGGGTCAGCCTGCCGCCGCTCAATGCCGACCTCAACGCGATGAAGGCCGCCGCGGCGTCGGTCGGAGCGGACAAGACGGTGACAGGGGCGTTCGCCGGCTCGTTCCAGGATCCGGCCAAGGGCCAGGAGATCGCCACCCAGATGTACCAGGACGGCATCGACTACATCCAGACGGACTCGGCGGCGACCGATACCGGCATCATCCAGGCGGGGAACGAAGGCGAGGGACGGATGGTCAGCGCCATCTCGCCGGCCCAGTATGCGCTCGGCCCGAAGACGGTGGCCGCACTGGTCAGCCTCGACTTCGGGCAGTCGCTCTACAACGAGGTGTCGAAGGCGATCGGCCCCGACTTCGCCGGCGGTC
>JBIQKL010000108.1:0-8167 GCA_044506555.1 Hyphomicrobiales bacterium
AAGGGCCCGGGGGTCGACCGGTCCGGCGACGCGCTGAAGCACGCCAATCTCGCCGGCACCTCACCGTGGGGCGGCGTGGTGGCGCTGATGGGCGACGACCACACCTGCGAATCCTCGACCACCGCACATCAGTCGGAATACGCCTTCGTCGACGCGATGATCCCGATCCTGTCGCCGGCCGGCGTCCAGGAGGTGATCGACTACGGCCTGATCGGCTTCGCCATGTCGCGCTTCGCCGGGACCTGGGTCGGGCTCAAATGCGTCAAGGACACGATCGAATCGACCGCCACCGTCGACGGCTCGCTCGACCGCGCCGCGACCGTGATCCCCGGAGCCTTCCGGATGCCGCCGGGCGGGCTCAACATCCGCCCCGGCGACCACCCGGTGCAGCAGGAGGAGCGCCTCCACGAGCACAAGATCCCGGCGGCGCTGGCATTCCTCCGCGCCAACGTGCCGGACCGGCTGGTGCTCGCCGGCGGCCGCGAGCCGCGGCTCGGCATCGTCACCGCCGGCAAGAGCTACCTCGACGTGCTGCAGGCACTCGACGAGCTCGGCATCGACGAGCGGATCGCCGCCGACTTCGGCATCAGGCTGCTCAAGCTCGCCTGCACCTGGCCGGTCGAGCCGCAGGTCGTCCGCCACTTCGCCGACAAGCTCGAAACGATCATCGTCGTCGAGGAGAAGCGGGGCCTGATCGAGGGGCAGGTCAGGGAGATCCTCTACGGGACGCGCAACCCGCCGGCGATCGTCGGGAAGCGCGACGAGGACGGTAACTGGCTCTTCCCGTCGAAGGGCGCACTCGACTCGAACCGCATCGCGATCGCGATCGGCGAGCGCGTGCTGGCATACGCCCCGCATCGTCCGCTCGAATCCCGCATCCAGGCGCTGCAGCAGGCCGAGGAGGCCCTGGCGCAAGGCCGCGACATCGCCAGCCGCGGCTACTATTTCTGCGCCGGCTGCCCCTACAATTCGGGCACCGTGGTGCCCGAGGGATCGCGGGCCTATGCCGGCATCGGCTGCCACTACATGGTGCTCCGGATGGACCGGCAGACCGACGGCTATACCCAGATGGGCGCCGAGGGCGCCAACTGGGTCGGCGAGGCGCCGTTCTCGACCCGCGGCCACGTCTTCCAGAACATCGGCGACGGCACCTACAACCACTCCGGCAGCCTCGCCATCCGTGCCGCGGCCATCTCGGGCGTCAACGTCACCTATCGCATCTACGTCAACGACGCGGTGGCATTGACCGGCGGCCAGAAGGTCGACGGGGGCATGAGCGTCGACCAGATCGCGCGGCAGGTGGCGGCGGAGGGCGCGAAGCGCGTCGCCATCGTCAGCGAGGACCCGAAACGCTATCCGGCAGGCACCCGCTGGCCGGCGGGCACCAAGGTCTACGGCCGGGAGAAGCTCGACGCCGTACAGAAGGAGCTGGCGGCGGTCGGCGGCCTGTCCGTGCTGATCTACGACCAGACCTGCGCCGCCGAGAAGCGCCGCCGGCGAAAGCGTGGCACCTACCCGGAGGCGCCGGCCCGCGTCGTCATCAACGAGTTGGTCTGCGAGGGATGCGGCGATTGCGGCGTCCAGTCGAACTGCGTCGCGCTGGTGCCGGTCGAGACCGAATTCGGGCGGAAGCGCGCCGTCGACCAGTCCTCCTGCAACGTCGACACGTCCTGTCTCAAAGGCTTCTGCCCGAGCTTCGTCACGGTGGAAGGTGCGGTGCGCCACAAGCGGAGCGCAGCGACCGACTTCGACCTCCCCGACGTGCCGCCGCCCGAGATCGTCGACGGCTTCGCCATGCTGATCACCGGCGTCGGCGGCACCGGCGTCGTCACCATCGGCGCGATCCTCGCAATGGCCGCGCACCTCGAGGGCAAGGGCGCCGGGGTCATCGACATGGCGGGCCTCGCCCAGAAGGGCGGCCCGGTGACCAGCCATGTCCGGATCGCCCGCACGCCGTCCGGCATCAAGGCGATCCGAGTGCCGGCGGGCGGCGCCGACACCATCCTCGCCTGCGACATGGTGGTGGCCGGCTCGGCGAAGTCGCTCGCCGCGATCCAGCCCAACCGGACGCGGGTCTTCCTCAACACGCATGAGACTTATCCTGGCGAGTTCACGCGGAACCCGGACCTCACCTTGCCGACGCGCCAGCTCGTCGGCGCGATCAGCGCCCGTGCCGGCAGCCTCCGGACGGTAGAGGCGACGGAAATCGCCACCGCCCTGCTCGGCGACGCGATCGCGACCAACATGTTCATGCTCGGCCTCGCCTGGCAGTCGGGTGCGATCCCGCTCGCGGCGGCGTCGATCATCCGCGCGATCGAGATGAACGGGGCGGACGTGCCGATGAATCTCGCCGCCTTCGCCTGGGGGCGGCGCGCCGCGATCGAGCCGGACGAGGTCGCCCACATCGCCGCCGGGTTCTCCGGCCGCGCGGCGCCGGCCCCGCAGGATGTCGGTGCTCTGGTCGAGCGACGCGCGGCCTTTCTGACCGACTACCAGGACGTCGCCTATGCCGATCGCTACCGGGCCGCCCTCGTCGGCATCCGCGAGGCCGAGCAGCGCGTCGCGCCCGGCCGCGACGACCTCGCCCGCGCCGTCGCCGTCAACCTGTTCCGGCTCATGGCGGTGAAGGACGAATACGAGGTGGCGCGGCTCTTTACCGACGGCTCGTTCGCTCGCCAGCTCGGCCGCGAGTTCGCCTCATGGGGGAAGGTCGCATATCACCTCGCGCCGCCGCTGGTGGCGCGGACCGACCGCACCACGGGCCGACCGATCAAGTCGACCTACGGGCCGTGGATGATTCGCGGTTTCCGTCTGCTCGCGAAGATGCGCCGCCGCCGCGGCACCTTCGTCGATCCGTTCCGCTTCTCGGCCGACCGCAGGTTCGAGCGTCGCATGCTCGCCGACTACGAGGAGACGCTGGCGCTGATCCTCGCCGATCTCCGTCCCGACAACCACGCCGCGGCGGTGGCGCTCGCCGCTTATCCCGAGACTATTCGTGGCTTCGGGCCGGTGAAGATCGAGAACGCGGCGAAGGCCACCGCCCGGGCGACGGAACTCGAGGACGCCTTCCGTGCCGGCGGCCCTGCAATGGCGGAAGCGGCGGAATGAACGGCACCGGACGCAGATCGCGTCACCCGTGCCAGGCGGAAAGGAGTTCCTCGGTCGTGGTCGTGGCGACCTGCATGCTGAAGCGCTGGCCGAATAGCGTCATCAGCGCGTCGTGCCCTGCATCGGACGAGCTGCACAGCGCATCCGTGACCAGGACGATCCGGTAGCCGGCATCGACACCGTCGAGCACCGTAGACAGGACGCAGACGTCGGTCTCCCCTCCCGTCACCACGAGCGTGTCGATGCCGCGCTCGCGGAGCAGGACCGGCAGCGGCGAGCGATGGAAGGCCGAATAGGTCGGCTTATCGACCACGGTTGCCGGCGGCACCAGGGCGGCGAGCGGCGGCACCAGCGCGAGCATCTCGGGATCGAGATGCTCGCCGGTCGCCTCGCGCCACTGGCGATAATATGCCTGCCACTGGCCCGGCAGGTCTTCGGGCCTCTCGGGCGGGATGAACCGGGTGAAAACGGTTCGGCGGGCATGACGCTCGGCAATCGCCGTGATCGCCGGCAGGACGCGCGGCATCCACGGCGTGGGCCATACCCCGCCGGGCGCGAACAGCCGCTGCATGTCCACGCAGATATGCAGGGTCCTCTCGGTGATCTGGGGTTGCGCGAAGGGCTGGGACGCCATCTCGCAAAAACGTGCCGAAGGCATTGATGTTCCACATGTACGGCCGCTTGGCTTTCAGCTACGCTCGGTGCATGCGCCGCCAACCCGGGGCGCAGAGGGACAAGGTGCCTCATGGCGCAGGTCGCGGCGGTCGCCCGGAATTTCACCGAGCACGAGCACGAACGCCTGCTGGCCGCGTTGAAGGCGTCGCGATGCGGGACATGGCGATGGACCATCGCCGAGGACGTCGTCGAATGGGACGAGGCGCTGTGCGCCGTCTACGGGGTCCCGCCCGAGCGTGCGCCGCGCAATTCCGGCGAGTTCATCGCGCTCATCCATCCGGACGACCGGGCGCATGCCTGGGAGGCGATCCGCGCCTGCATCGAGGAGGGCCGGGACGCCGACTACCGGTTCCGCGCGGTCGTCGACGGCAACGTCCGCTGGATCTACGACCGCAGCGCGCTGGTCCGGCATCCCGACGGCTCGCCGGCCTACATGCTCGGCGCGTGCCTCGACGTGACCGAGCATCTCCGTATCCAGGAGGAGCGCGACGCGGCGCTTGAGAAGCAGAAGCTGCTCTATAACGAGCTGAGCCACCGGGTGAAGAACCACCTGAGCATGATCATCAGCCTGCTCAGGATGAAGCGGGCAAAGCAGACCGACCCCAATGCCGCCGAGGACTTCGCGCGCGCCATCGAGCGCGTCAACACCATCGCCTATCTCCACGACCAGCTCTACCGCTCCGGCGACGTCGCCCATGTAGAGGTGAAGAAGTATCTCGACGACATCTGCGACAACCTCGAGACCTCGCTCCTCGCCGACACCAGGATCAGGATCGTGCGCGAGATCGAGCCGTTCGAGATCCATGTCGACCAGGCCGTGCCGATCGGGCTGATCGTCAACGAGGCGGTCACCAATGCCCGAAAGTACGGCTTCGACCATGATGCCGAGGGCCGCATAATCGTGCGCTTCCGTGTCCGGCACGGCCGGGCGACGCTGACCGTGGCCGATGACGGCAT
Organism: Hyphomicrobiales bacterium; assembly: GCA_044506555.1. GTDB lineage: Bacteria > Pseudomonadota > Alphaproteobacteria > Rhizobiales > Kaistiaceae > Bauldia. The sequence goes on from JBIQKL010000108.1 coordinate 4,741, forward strand.
CGGCTTTCGCGCCGACCGCTCGCTCGGGATCGGCACGCGGCTGATTCGGGCGCTTGCCGACCAGATCGGCTCGCGGCTCCGGATCGTGAGCCGACGCGGGGTGGTCTGCTCGCTCCGCTTCGATGCGAGGATGGAGCCGGCCGCCGCCTAGCGGCTTGCCGTACATGCCGAATTCCCTGACGAATCAGGATGATGGGTTCGGGAATCGCGGCTTGTTTCCGCGGTTTGTGAATTTTCAACGCGTGTAGGCGAGGATCGCGCTAGAACACCGCCAGCATAGGGTCGATCGAGGACGAAGATGGGCGGAAGGTATTTCGGGACCGATGGCATCCGCGGCCGTGCGAACCGCCCGCCGATCACGCCGGACGTCGCCATGAAGGTGGGGATGGCGGCGGGGCTGGTGTTCCGCAACGGCGACCATCGCCATCGGGTGGTGATCGGCAAGGATACGCGGCTCTCCAGCTACATGATCGAGAACGCGCTGACCGCGGGATTCCTGTCGGTCGGCGTCGACGTGATGCTCACCGGTCCGGTGCCGACGCCCGGCATCGCCATGCTCACCCGCTCGATGCGCTGCGATCTCGGGGTGATGATCTCCGCCTCGCACAACCCTTACGACGACAACGGCATCAAGCTGTTCGGCCCGGACGGCGCCAAGCTGACCGACGCGGCCGAGGCCGAGATCGAGGCGCTGATCGACGCCGACCTCGGCAGCCGGCTCGCGGCGCCGGCCGAGCTCGGCCGCGCCAAGCGGGTCGAAAGCGTCACCGACCGCTACATCGAGTATGCCAAGCGCACCCTCCCCCGCGCGCTGACCCTCGACGGCATCCGCGTCGTGGTCGACTGCGCCAACGGCGCCGGCTATCGCGTGGCGCCCGAGGCGCTGTGGGAGCTCGGCGCCGAAGTGGTTCCGCTGGCGGTCGAGCCCGACGGCTTCAACATCAATCGCGGCGTCGGCTCGACCTCGCCGGACGCGCTGGTGGCCAAGGTCCGCGAGGTCCGCGCCGACATCGGCATCGCCCTCGACGGCGACGCCGATCGCGTGGTGGTGGTCGACGAGCACGGCCAGGTCGTCGACGGCGACCGGATGATGGCGGCGATCGCACATTCCTGGTCCGAGCAGGGCCTCCTGTCCAAGCCGGGCATCGTGGTCACGGTGATGTCCAATCTCGGGCTCGAGCGCTACCTCGCGACGCTGGGGCTGCATACCGTACGCACGCCCGTCGGCGACCGCCACGTGGCCGAGGCCATGCGCCAGCAGGGCTACAATCTCGGCGGCGAGCAGTCCGGCCACATCATCCTCTCCGACTACACCACCACCGGCGACGGGCTGGTGGCGGCGCTGCAGCTTCTCGCGGTGGTCAAGAAGCTCGACCGGCCGGTGAGCGACGTGGTCCACCTGTTCGAGCCGCTGCCCCAGGTGCTGAAGAGCGTCCGCACCAAGGGCGGCAAGCGCGCGCTCGAGAACGGCGCGGTGCGGAAGATGATCGAGGACGTCACGGGCCGCCTCGGCGAGAGCGGCCGGCTGGTCGTGCGTGCCTCCGGCACCGAGCCGGTGATCCGCGTCATGGCCGAAGGCGACGACCCGACCATGGTGACCGCGATCGTCGACGATCTGGTTGCCGCCTTGAGCGAAGCGCCCGCCTGAGGCACAAGGCTCTCCATGATCGCCGCCGACGCTAACGATCCCCGCGGGATCGTCTGGATTGCCTCGTATCCGAAGTCCGGGAACACCTGGATTCGGCTGTTCCTCCACCATCTCCTCCGCATCAAGCGGGGGCATCCCGACGGCGAGCGCGAGATCGACCGCCTCGGCGACACCTCGCCGAGCCTCGCCGGGCAGATCCGCCTATTCGAGCGGTTCATGGGCAAGCCGATGACGGCGTCCGACATGAAGGACGTCGTGATGGCGCGGCCGAAGGTGCAGGAGGCGATGGTCCGCGAGGCCGGCCGAGGCGTGCTGCCAGTCAAGACCCACAGCTTCCTCGGACGCGTCTTCGACACGCCGCTGATCAGCCTCGGCGTCTCGGTCGGCGCCATCTACGTGGTGCGGAACCCGCTCGACGTGGCGCTGTCGCTGGCCCCCTATCTCGGCCTGCCGCTCGACCTGACGATCCGCACCATGGCCGCGACGCTGACCGCGCCGCCGCCGTCCGCGGCGCTTGCCCCGGAGATCTGGGGCTCATGGAGCGAGAATGTGCGGAGCTGGACCACCGAGCCGCCGCCGGTGATCAAGGTGCTCCGCTACGAGGACCTGCTCGCCGATCCGATCGGCAGCTTCACCGCCGTCGCCGAGCACATGCGGATCGGCACCAGCCCCACCGAGATCGCCGAGGCGGTCGCCGCCTCCTCGTTCGAGCGTGCGGCGCGGGAGGAGGATGCGCGCGGGTTCGTCGAACGGCCGGAGGGGACGGAGCGCTTCTTCCGCGTCGGCAAGGCCGGCCAGTGGCGCGACGGACTGACACCGGCCCAGGTCGACATGATCGTCGCGGCACACGAGGAGCAGATGGCCCGCTTCGGCTATCTGCCGCGCCAGCTCGGGGCGGCGGACGCATGATCGTCCTCAGCAAGAACAACCCGCGCGGTATCATCTGGATCGCGTCCTACCCACGTTCCGGCAACACCTGGACGCGGGCGTTCATCAACACGCTGTCGCGCCTGATCCGCGACCCCGGCTTCGAGGACGTCGACATCAACCGGCTCGAGGAGGATTCGGCGTCCGAGAGCAAGGCCGAGCTCTACAGCCAGGTCCTCGGCAAGCCGGCGCACCGGGCAAGCGACGCCGAGATCGCTTCGGCCCGGCCGCGGGTCCAGGCGGCGATCGCCCGCCAGCTCAACCGGCCCGTCTACATCAAGACCCACAATGCCAACGCGCTCGATCACGGCTTTCCGATCATCAACATGGGTGCGAGCGCCGGCGCCATCTACATCGTCCGCAACCCCCTCGACGTCGTCATCTCCTTCGCCGCCTTCAGCGGCACCTCGATCGACCACGCGATCGAGCAGATGGCGCTCCCCGGCTACGGGGTCCGCACCAGCCGGACCCATGTCCGCGTCGTCACCGGCTCGTGGAGCGAGAACGTCGGGAGCTGGACGGCGCGGCCGCACCCGGCGATCCTGGTCGTGCGCTACGAGGATCTGATGTCGGATCCGCTGAAGCATTTCGGCGGTGTCGCGCGCCATCTGTTGATGACGCCCAACGAAGACCAGATCGCCAAAACGGTCGAGCTCACCGGCTTCGAGCGCCTTAGGGAGAAGGAATCGAAGGCCGGCTTCGTCGAACGCCCGGACACGACCAGCCAGTTCTTCCGCGCCGGCCGGTCGGGCCAATGGCGCGACACGCTGAGCGACGCCCAGGTCGAGAAGATGGTCGCCGCCCACGCGCCGCTGATGCGCCGCTTCGGCTACCTGCCCGCGGGCTGACCAC
>JBIQKL010000108.1:8267-12836 GCA_044506555.1 Hyphomicrobiales bacterium
GCCGCCCACGCGCCGCTGATGCGCCGCTTCGGCTACCTGCCCGCGGGCTGACCACCCGGATCATCGTAGGTGTGTGCTTCGAGGCTCCGCGTTCCGCGCAGCACCTCGGCATGGAAACCTTTGCACATGACCTGGTCGGCGAGGTTCGGTACCCCTATCCAGGTTCCGCGCGAAGGTTTCCAGCATGAGAGATGCTGGAATCTGCCATCAGTACTTCGCCAAAGTGGAGGTCTTCCGGCGTCCAAAACAGAATGCTACCCGCCACGCGCCGCGCCGATGATCGCGGCGACGTCCCCGACCGAGGTGTCGAGGCGATCGTATTCCGGCGGGCGGAGCGTCCCGCCCATGTAGACGTCGGGCCGGCGGAAGCGCATGCCGCTCGGCACCGGCGCCAGTGCCGCGAAATGGATCTCGCGGACACCGGTCATGGCGATGAACCGTGCGGCCGTCCGCGGCGACACGCCGCCGCCCGACATGATGACGATGCGGTCGCCGGCCTGCTCGACCAGTGCCGCCACCGTGTCGGCGCCTTCGAGCACGTGCCCCTCCTGCCCCGTGGTCAGCACGCGCTCGACGCCGAGCTCGACGAGCGTCTCGAGCGCCTCGAACGGGTGGGGCGTCATGTCGAAGGCGCGGTGGAAGGTGACCGGCAGCGGACGCGACCGCGCGATCAGCCGCTTGGTCAGCTCCACGTCGATGGTACCGTCCGGATTCAGCATGCCGAAGACGAGGCCGTGCGCGCCGGCGTCGATCGCGGCGTCGATGTCGGCTTCCATCACCGCGACCTCGTCCTCCGAATAGAGGAAGTCGCCGCCGCGCGGCCGGATGATGACGTGGACGTTGATGCCCCCGACCGCCCTCGCCCGCCGGATCATGCCGAGGCTCGGCGTGATGCCGCCCTCGATCAGACTCGCGCAGAGCTCGACCCGCTGCGCACCGGCCTCCTTGGCGGCGATCACGCCGGCGATCGAATCGACGCAGATCTCGAAGGTAAGTCCCGCAGGCACTCCGTCCATCATGCCGCACCCCTTTGGTTGGCGACGCCGTCGATCCAGGTTTCGGTGACATGGAGCGTGTCGTCGAGAAGCACGAGGCTGGCGCGGAAGCCGGGCGCGATGCGTCCGAGCTCGCGCTCCAGCCCGAGGAACCCGGCCGGCGCCCCGGACGCCATATGCAGCGCCGCCTCGAGCGGCAGCCCGAGGACGTCGGCCGTGTTCCGGACCGCCGTCGCCATGTCGAGGTCGGAGCCGGCGAGCGTACCGTCGGCCGTCGTCAGGCGCCCGTCGGCGCGGGTGATCGCCCGGTCGCCGAGCATGAAGCCGGGGATGTCCGAACCCACCGTGGACATCGCGTCTGTGGTGAGGATCGTCCGTTGCCAGCCGCGGGCGGCGAGGGCGACGCGGAGGCTCGGAGCCGAGACGTGAAACAGGTCGACGATCAGGCTCGGCCACAGGTCGCCGTCGTCGAGCGCCGCGCCGATCACGCCCGGCTCGCGGCCCATGAACGGCGGCATGGCGTTGAAGAGATGGGTGACGCCGGTGAGCCCGGCCGCACGCGCGTCCTGCATCACCTCGTACGACGCCGTGGTATGGCCGGCGGCGATGCGGACGCCGGCACCGGCGATCCGGGCGATCGCCTCGGGCGTGGTCAGCTCGGGGGCGATCGTCAGGAGCGTCGTGCCGCGGCCGAGGGACGTGACGATGCCGATATCCTCGTCCTCGATGCGCCGCATCAGCGAGGGATCGTGGACGCCCTTCCGCTCCGGATTGAGGTACGGACCCTCGAGGTGGATGCCGAGCACGCCGGGGACGCCCGGATCGAGCGCGGCGCGCACCGCCGCAATCGCCGCCCGCATCCTGTCGCGGGTGTCGGTGATCAGCGTCGGCAGCAGGCCGGTGGTCCCGTAGCGGCGATGCGCCTCGGCGATGGCGCGCACGCCGTCGACGGTCGGATGATCGTTGAGCAGCACGCCGCCGCCGCCGTTCACCTGGATGTCGATGAAGCCCGGCGCGAGCAGGCCCTCAACGCGCCGGATCGGCACGCCCGAGGGACATTCCTTCTCGTGGAGCACCGCGCGGATCCGTCCGTCCGCGACGATCACGGCGTGGGCGTGGCGGATCTCGGCACCGTCGAAGATGCGGGCGCCGGCGAGCGCGAATGCGGTCATAGGGTTTCCGTCACCTTGCGGAGATGCGGCGGACGGTCCGGATCGTTGCCGCGACCGCGCGAGACCGCCTCCGCCAGCGGATAGAAGCTCTGGATCAGGGCGATCGGCTGGGCGAACGAATCGACGCCCGCCGCGACCGGCAGCGCCAGGGCACCCGGGATCTGCGCCGGCCCCGCCGCGATCACCGGCACGCCGCGGCCGGCGAGCTCGGTGCCGAACTCCGCGATGCCGCCGAGCGACGCATCGTCCTGGCTGAACACCAGCACCGGCAGGTCCGGCCCGGCGATCGCCATGGGCCCATGGCGGAGCTCCGCGGAGCTTCCCGCCTCGGCATGGAGGCCGCCGGTCTCCTTGAGCTTGAGTGCCGCTTCCAGAGCCGCAGCGAAGCCGGGGCCGCGGCCGACGACGTAGAGCCCCCGCACCGATTCGAGGAGCGGCGCGGCCGACAGCCAGCTCTGCCGCAGGGCGTCGTCGAGGTAGTCCGGAAGGCGGCTGACCGCCCGGTCGAGAACCGGGTCGCCGCTCCAGGCGGCGACGAGTTGCAGGACCGCCGCGAGCGAGGCGATGTAGGACTTGGTCGCCGCGACGCTCCGCTCGGGACCGGCGTGAAGCGGCAGCACCACCTCGCAGAGCCCGGCAAGCGGCGATGCGGTGTCGTTGACGAGCGCCACGGTCAGCGCGCCGTCAGCCCGCGCCGCCTCGGCGAGCGTCAGCAGATCCGGGCTCTTGCCGGACTGCGAGACGGCGATGAACAGCGCACCCTTCATCTTCGGCCGGCGGCCGTAGACCGAGCTGATCGACGGCCCGACCGAGGCGACCACCGTGCCGAGGCAGATCTCGATCAGGTACTTGGCATAGGTCGCGGCGCTGTCCGAGCTGCCGCGGGCGCAGGTGACCACGAAGGCCGGGACCGCGGCGCGGAGCCGGGCGCCGAGCTCGGCGGCGGCCGGGCCGTTGGCGGCGAGGAGCCGGGCGACCACATCGGGCGCCTCGGCGGTCTCGCGAAGCATCAGGCTGGTTCTCGAAGTTGCGGCGTCGCTCATCGTGCAGTCTCCACGGCGTAGGCCAACTCGGCCATCCGGATCGCCCCGTCCGCCGCATCGTGCGCCGGCCGGATACAGACGGCGGCGATTGGCGGCGGCAGCCAGGGCAGAAGGCGAGGAAAGACGGAACCGATCATCGCGACCTGCGGCGCGCCGACCGCGAGCAGCCGCGAGATGACCCGGGCGACGTCGGCGGCGGCCTCCTGGACGATCGGCATCGCCAGCGCGTCACGCTGCTCGGCATGGTCGAAGACGAGCGGGGCGAAGGCGCCGAAATCCCGTGGCGCCGCCGTGTCGGCCCAGGTGACGGCGACGGTCGGGTCGCGGTCGAAGCGGGCGAGCACGGCTTCGGCGAGCGGGCTCATCGGCGCCATGCCTTCGAGCGCCCAGAGTGCACGGCGGACGGCGGTGCGGCCGATCATCATGCCGCTGCCCTCGTCGCCGATCTGGTGGCCCCAGCCACCGACATTGATCCGCGCGCCGCCGATCACCGCCAGGCCCGCGACCCCGGTGCCGACGATCAGGATCGCACCATCGGCACCGTCGAAGGCGCCCATGTACGCCGCATAGGCATCGGTATCGACCACGACCGAGGCGAACGGGCTCGGCCGGGAGAGGACGAAATCGCGGTCCGGCTTCTGCGCCACGCCGGCGAGGCCGAATCCGGCACGGACGCGGCCAAGCTCGGCGTCGGAAAGGCCTGCGCCGGCGATCGCGGCACGGCAGGCCTTCATGATCTCGGCATAGGCGGGGTCGCGGGCGCGGATGTTGGCCGGACCTCCGCTCCCCTCGCCCAGCACGTGGCCGGCCGCATCCCGGAGCCGTGCCACGCATTTGGTGGCGCCGCCGTCGACGCCGATAAAGAGGGGCTCCCCCATCGTCTTCCCGCCGCTTGTTCCGCGCATGGAATAGTATAGGCCCATGGCAAAGCCAACCCGAAGCGGATGCGACATCGGATGACTGGAACGGAGACGATCGACCCCGCCAATATCGGCCTCGACACGTGGAGCGACGATGCGATCCTCGCCCGGCTCGTCGACGGCCAGAGACGGGCGATCGCCGCCCTCGACGCGGCATCTCCCGCGCTCGCGATCGCCGCCGGCGCGATCGTGGCCCGCCTCGGCCAACGGGGCCGGATCGTCTATGCCGGCGCCGGCTCTTCGGGCATCCTCGCCGCCCTCGACGGCATGGAGTTGCTCGGCACCTATGGCTGGCCGGCGGAACGGACCGCCTTCGTGCTCGCGTCCGGCGATCGGCTCGCGCCGATGACCGGCGGCGAGGAGGACGACGAAGCGGCGGCGCGCGCCGCGATCGACGCGCTCGCCCTCACCCCCGACGACGCCGTGATCGCCGTCGCGG
>JBIQKL010000109.1:0-3994 GCA_044506555.1 Hyphomicrobiales bacterium
GCTCCGAGCACGACCGGAAGGCCGAGCTGGCGCTCCGCAAGATCATCGCCGCCGAGCAGCCGGCGGTCACGGCGCTATGAGGCGCGAAATGGCGGGGCAGACCGGCAATGTCGAGCCTCCCGCCGCGCTGGCGGCGATCGATGACGCCCACGTCGTCGCCGCCTATGCCCGCTGGGCGCCGATCTATGACTGGAGCTTCGGCGCCTTCACCCGCCGCCCGCGCCATGTCGCGGTCGCTGAGATGAACCGGCTGCCGCCGGCCCGCATCGTGGAACTCGGCGTCGGCACCGGCATCTCCCTGCCGCTCTACGACCGGAAGCATCGTGTCACCGGGGTCGACCTGTCCCGCGACATGCTCGAGCGGGCCCGCAGGCGCGTCGCCGAGGACGGGCTCGGCCACGTCGAGGGACTGTACGAGATGGACGCGGGCGCACTCGCCTTCGCCGACCACGACTTCGATGCGGCGATGGCAATGTTCGTCATCACCGTCGTGCCGGATCCCGGCAAGGTGCTCACCGAGATGATCCGCGTCGTCCGCCCCGGCGGCCGCGTGATTCTCGTCAGCCATTTCTCGGTCGAGAGCGGCCCGCGCGCCTTCGTCGAGCGCCACATGTCGCCGCTGTCGTCCAAGCTCGGCTGGCGGCCGAACTTCCCCATCGCTACCGTGCTCGGGCGCCCCGAGCTTCGTCTCATCGAGCGCCGCGCCGTCCGCGCCCTCGACCTCTTCACCATGCTCACTTTCGAGCGGGTGTAGGTCGGCGCTCTCCGGTTTCCAAGGCGATCGCCGCCTCTCCTCCCGTCATCCGCGGGCTTGACCCGAGGACCGGCCTCGGCGTGCGCATAGGCGGCCAGGGGATGGTACCCCGACGCCGCGGACCGCTACTTCACCCGCTCGAGCCGTGCGCAGACAGCGCGCGCAGCGTCCCCCGCTTCGGTGTAGCAATAGTCGAGCGTGTCGGCGTCGACGAGCCGGAAAGCGTAGGTGCCCTCCTCGTCGGCCCCGACCATGAGATTGCCGTCCGGCGTGAAGGCGCCCCACAGCTTCTCCTCGATGTCCGAGGCTTCCGGATAGTCGCGGACCAGCGCGCCGGCGAAGGTGCGGCCCTTCTGCTCGCTGATCACCAGCGTCGCGATCCCGGCGGTGAGGCCGTCGTCGCTGGCGATCCGCTCGCGCGGGCCGCTCCAGGTGCCGACCAGGTCGGGATCCTCGGCCAGCGCCGGCGTCGCCGCCAGGAGCCCGAGCGCAAGCAGCAGGCGGAGTCTCATCGATGTCCCTCCTCGCGTCCGTCTCATCCGCGGAATTCCGGGGCGCCGATCCGCACGCTGTCCCCGGCGCATGTTTCCACTACTATGACGTCGCGATGATGACCCTCCCGCGCCGCCGGTGCAATCCGCCGCCATGCCCGTGAAGCAACCCGACCTCAGCCTCGAGGACCTGAAGGCCGTCCTGCCGCCGGTCGGAGCGCTGATCGGCCTCGACCTCGGCACCAAGACCATCGGCCTCGCGCTCTCCGACGTCGGGCGGCGCATCGCATCGCCGCTCACCGTCATCCGCCGCACCAAGTTCCAGGCCGACCTCGCTGTGCTTCGCCAGCAGGTCGAGCAGCGTGCCGCCGTCGGCCTCGTGCTGGGCTTGCCGGTGAACATGGACGGCAGCGAGGGGCCGCGCGCCCAGGCGACGCGCGGCTTCGCGCGGAACATTGCACCGGCCATCCCGCTGCCGCTCGTCTTCTGGGACGAGCGGCTCTCAACCGCGGCGGTAACCCGGACGCTCCTGGAAGCCGACGCCAGCCGGAAGCGGCGCGGCGAGGTCGTCGACAAGGTTGCCGCCGCCTACATCCTCCAGGGCGCGCTCGACCGGCTGGCGCGGATCGGCTGACGACGGGAGACGGGAACCGCATGGATAGCTTCAAGGACGCCGAACGGGCCGGCTGGAGCGAGAAAGCGCCGGTCTATGACGACTTCGCCGGGCAGATCACCGCAGGGGCCGTCGGGCCGCTCCTCGACGCGGTCGGTCTCGAACCGGACATGACGTTTCTCGACATCTGCTGCGGCCCCGGCTACCTCGCGGCGGAGGCGGCCCGCCGCGGCGCCGATGTGACCGCGATCGACTTCGCCGCGCCGATGGTCGCCGAGGCGCGGCGCCGCTTCCCCGATCTCGCCTTCGCCGAGGGCGATGCCGAGGCGCTCGACTTCCCCGCCGGCAGCTTCGACGCCGCGGCCTGCGCCTTCGGCCTCCTCCATCTCGCCGATCCCGACGGCGCGCTCGCCGAAGCCTGCCGGGTGCTCCGCTCCGGCGGACGCTACGCCTTCACCGTCTGGATGGGACCGCCGCGCCACGCGTTCTTCCATCTCGTCGGCGAGGCCATCGCCGCCCACGGCACGCGGGTGGACCTGCCGCCGGCACCGCCGATGTTCCGCTTCGCCGACACCGACGAGTCCGGGCGGTCGATGGAGGCGGCCGGGTTCCGCGACGTTATGGTCAGCGAGCTGCCGCTGGTCTGGCGGATCGCCGGCCCCGGCGACGTGCTCGCCTATGTCGAGAAATGTACGATGCGGGTGGCGATGGTGCTTGACCGCCAGACGCCGGAAGCCCGGGCCCGCATTCACGCGGCGATCGTCGAGGGCGCGGCCGGCTTCGCCCGCGACGGCGGCTACGAGGTGGCGTGGCCGGCGGTTCTGGTCGCGGGGACCAAGCCGTGAACCGTAAGCGTATCGCGACGTGGCCGGCCGATGGCGGCTACGTCGCCGGCGTCGTCGGAAAGGCGGGCTCCCGCCTCAGTACATCATGTACCAGTAGATCATCGCCTGCGGGTCGTTCTCGTTCGGTTGCATCGACTTCTGCCACTCGTGGAAGCGCTCGCGGAGGCCGCGCTTGCCCGGATCCATCGACGCCATCTTCTCGTTCATCTGGCGAAGGCGACGGACGAGGGTCTTCATGAACAGCGCGGCGCGCTCGGGATCGGTTTGGATCGAGTCGTTGAACTCGTCGTAATTGGTGGTGATGCATTCGGTGTCAATGACGGCCTTCACCGTCGCCGAGCGCGGCCCCGGGTCGATCAGGCTCATCTCGCCGAACACCTCGCCGTCCTTCAGCACGCCGACCGTCTTGGCCTTGGCACCGCTGCCGACGGTGATCTCGACCGACCCATCGACGATCAGAAACGCGGTGTCGCCCATCTCGCCTTCGGTGAGGATCGTGTCACCGGCCTTGAATTTCACGGTACGCATCGGTTGCCCCTTGTGCCATTTGGGAGATCGGGCGGAACATAGCCGACCCATGGCAATCGCGGTAGGCTGACAGGGGGTAAAGGGCAAGGAAAAATGAACGGTTCCAGATACGTCTTTCCCCCGCCCGCGCCGCCGGCGATACCGGTCTCCGGCGCCGATGCCCTGTTCCCCGTCCGCCGCGTCTATTGCGTCGGTCGGAACTACGCGGCGCACACGGTCGAGATGGGCGGCGACCCGAATCGCGAGCCGCCCTTCTTCTTCCAGAAGAACCCCGACAACCTGAACACCACAGGGACGTTCCCCTATCCCGCCGCCTCGAGCGACGTGCATTTCGAGGTCGAGCTGGTGGTGGCGCTGGCCAGGGGCGGCGCCGACATTCCCGCCGCAAGCGCCCTCGACCACGTCTTCGGCTACGCCGTCGGCATCGACATGACCCGGCGCGATCTCCAAGCCAAGGCCAAGGAGCTGCAGCGCCCATGGGAGGTGGCGAAGGCGTTCGAAGCCTCCGCACCGTGCTCGGCGATCGTGCCCGCGTCGGCCATCGGCCATCCCTCCGCGGGGGCGATCTGGCTCGACGTGAACGGCACGCGGAGGCAGACCGGCGACCTCGTCCAGATGATCTGGAAGGTGCCGGAGATGATCGCCTGTCTCTCCGCTCTGTTCACGCTGGCGCCCGGCGACGTGATCTACTCCGGCACACCCTCCGGGGTCGGTCCGGTCGTCCGCGGCGACGTCATGCATGCCCATGTCGAGGGCGTCGGCG
>JBIQKL010000109.1:4094-12438 GCA_044506555.1 Hyphomicrobiales bacterium
GTCGGTCCGGTCGTCCGCGGCGACGTCATGCATGCCCATGTCGAGGGCGTCGGCGACATCGAGGTCCGGGTGGTCTGAGCAAGGAGCGAACGCCATGAGCAAGCGACTGACGGCCTCGATCGCGGCGACGATGCTGGCGCTTTCGCCCGCCGCCGCCCTCGGCTGCGAGGCGGGCGCGCAGGCCTGCCCGATACCGGTCCACATGAAGACCGGAACCGACACCGTGACGCTCGTTCACGTGCTCACCGAAGGCGTCGAGTGCTGCTACTACAGCCTCGAGGCGCGGGCCGGCCAGACGCTGACCTGGGAGTTCCAGGGGCCGGCGATCCGCACCGTGATCACCTATCCCGACGGCAGCACCGACGGGCCGGGCATCCCGGAATCGATCCCGCTGACAGCCGACGGCACCTACGTCCTCGGCTTCACCCCGAACCTCATGGCCGAGGGCGCCTACGGGCCGTTCCGCGCCACGATCACGATCCGCTAGAGCCGGCGCCGCTCCGGTTCCAGCCGCGGCCGCCGTCGCCGAAGGCCTCCCAGCCGGTCTCGGTAACCGCGACGGTGTCCTCGATCTTGATGTAGCCGCGGCGGGGATGGGGCAATGTCGTCTCGATCGACAGCACCATGCCCGCCTGGAGCGGCTGGTCGGCATCGTCGGCCGGATAGGGCACCGGGCCGCTATCCGTCAGCCGTGGCGCCTCGTGCGAGATCAGGCCCATGCCGTGCGCGACGAAATCGAGGATATTGCCGTTGGGCGAGCGACGGAGCACCTCGCCCGCGGCGGCGAAGATGTCGCCGCCCCGCGCTCCGGCGCGGATCGGCGCGCGCGCTGCCATCTGGATCGCGTCGATCTCGGCGAGCAGGTCCTCGAGCTCGGCGTCGGGCTCCCCCGCCACCGCCATCCGGCAGAGGTCGCCGATATAGCCGCGGTAGTTCCCGCCGGAGTCGATCGACATCGGTTCGCCCGCGCGCCAAACCTGGTCGGACGGCGCGCGGTTGAGGCTGGTCCCCGCTGTGATCAGGCAGTACTCGAAGGTGAGCCCGCGCGCGACCTCCTCGTTGCGAAGCGTCTCGACCACCTCCGCCTTGGTCGAGCCGGGGCCATGCCGGGCGATGGCCGCAAGCATCGAATCGACCACCCGCTCCGAAGCGAGGCGGAGCGAATCGAGCTCCTCCGGCGTCTTCACCGCACGGAGCCGTTCGAGCGGCACCGTCGCGTCGACGATCCGGGCCGACGGCAGCTCCTTCCGGAGCAGCTCCTCGGCGTCGGCCGGCAGGAAGGCGCGCTCGACGCCGATCGCCGCGTTGCCGCGGCCGAGCCGCTTCAGGCGCTCGACCGCCGCCTCCATCGCCCCTTGCGAGCCCCACGCCGGGACGAACTCCGGCATCCAGAACTTGTCGAGCGAGCGCTCGTAGTTCTCCATCGGGTTGCCGACATAGGTGGCGTCCTGCGGCCGGCCGCGGACGTAGACGAGGAGCGGCAGATAGCGCGACAGGCCGATCGCGTCGAAATGGGAGAAGAAGAAGAAGCGGTAGGCGCCGCCGACCAGATACTGGATGTTGTGCTTGGAGGAGACGAGCAGCACGTCGATGCCGGCCCGTTCCATCAGCGCGTCGAGCTGGTCGCGGTCGAAGGGAAGGGCCGCGGACGCGCCGCCACCAGTTGCCTTTTCTTCGCGAGCGTCCATGATGCCCTCCCTGCATCGCCGGTCCCGGCGAGTATAGCCCCGGCACACCGCGGCGTCGCGGACGAATGAAGGCAACACGCCCGTCTTTGGGGGGAGGACGCATGGACACGATCATCGACCGCATGTCGCGCGGCGCCGAGGGCGCACTCGCGATCCTCGCGCCGGAACGACCTCACCTCACCCACGGCGCCCTCCGCGCCCTGATGCGCGACACCGTGGAGCGTCTCAACGCGCTCGGTATCGGCCGCGGCGACCGGGTGGCGATCGTGCTGCCCAACGGCCCCGAGATGGCCACGGCCTTCGTCTCCGTCGCCGCCGGCGCGACGACGGCGCCGCTCAACCCCGCTTACCGCGAGGACGAGTTCGACTTCTACCTCTCCGACATCGGCGCCAAGGCGCTGCTGGTGACCCCCGACGAAGCCGGCCCGGCGGTCACCGTGGCCGAGCGGCGCGGCATCGCGATCCTCCGCCTGGTCCCGGATACCGACGGCCCGGCCGGTGCCTTCACCATCGAGGGCAGTCCCATCGGCACGGCGGCACGGCCCGGTCTCGCCGAGCCCGGCGACGCGGCGCTCCTCCTCCACACCTCGGGCACCACGTCACGGCCGAAGCTGGTCCCGCTCGCGCACGCGAACCTGGCGGCGTCGGCGGCCCATATCGGCGCGACGCTCCAGCTGACGCCGGACGACCGCTGCCTCAACATCATGCCGCTGTTCCACATCCACGGGCTGATCGCGGCGGTGCTGTCCTCGCTCGCCGCCGGCGCCAGCACCTATTGCTCGCCCGGCTTCAACGCACTCCGGTTCTTCGCCTGGCTGAGCGAGGCGCAACCGACGTGGTACACGGCAGTGCCGACCATGCACCAGGCGATCCTCGCGCGTGCCGCACGCAATGCCGACGCGATCGCCGCCGCCAAGCTCCGCTTCATCCGCTCATCGTCGTCGTCGCTGCCGCCGCAGGTCATGGCCGAGCTCGAGGCGCTGTTCGGCTGCCCGGTCATCGAGGCCTACGGCATGACCGAGGCCACCCACCAGATGGCGTCGAACCCGCTGCCGCCGGCGGCCCGGAAGCCCGGCAGCGTCGGCATCGCCGCCGGCCCCGAGATGACAATCATGGCCGAGGACGGCACCCTGGTCGGGCCGGACACGGTCGGCGAGATCGTGATCCGCGGACCGAACGTCACCGCCGGCTACGAGGCCAATCCGGCGGCGAACGAGGCTGCCTTCGCCTTCGGCTGGTTCCATACCGGCGACCAGGGGACGATGGATTCCGAGGGCTACATCCGGGTCACCGGGCGGCTCAAGGAGATCATCAACCGCGGTGGCGAGAAGATCTCGCCGCGCGAGGTCGACGAGGTGCTGATGGACTTCCCCGCCGTCGCCCAGGTCGTGACCTTCGCCATGCCCCATGACATGCTCGGCGAGGATGTGGCGGCGGCCGTCGTGCTCCGCGAAGGGGCGAGCGCCTCGGAGGGCGAGATCCGCGAATTCTGCGCTACCCGTCTCGCCGACTTCAAGGTGCCCCGGAAGGTGCTGATCATGGACGAGATCCCGAAGGGTGCCACCGGCAAGCTGCAACGGATCGGCCTCGCCCAGAAGCTCGGGCTCGCCTGATGCGGATCGCCGTCTTCGGCGCCGGCGCGATCGGCGGCCACCTGGCGGCGAAGCTCGCCGCCGCGGGGCGGGTCGACCTTTCCCTCGTCGCCCGCGGCGAGCATCTCGCGGCGCTCCGCGACCGCGGCCTCCGGCTGATCGAAGGCGACACCGACGCGACCTGGCCGGTGAAGGCCAGCGCCGATTCCGCGGAGCTCGGCGTCCAGGACTATGTCGTCCTGACCATGAAGGCGCACTCGGTGCCGCCGGCGCTGCCGGCGATCGCGCCGCTTCTGGGTCCTGAGACGGCGGTCGTCACCATGCAGAACGGCATCCCCTGGTGGTACTTCCACCGGAGCGGCGGCGCCCACGAGGGAACCCGGATCGAGGCCGTCGATCCCGGAGGGGCGATCTCCGCCACGCTCGGGCCGGAGCGCGCCATCGGCACCGCCGTCTATGTCGCGGCCGAGGTCGAGGCACCCGGCGTGATCCGCCACCAGTACGGGACCCGCATCTCGCTCGGCGAGCCCTCGGGCGAGAAGAGCGAGCGGGCGACGCGGCTCGCGGAGGAGATGATCGCGGCCGGGATGCAGGCGCCGGTCCGCACCGATATCCGCAGCGAGATCTGGGTGAAGCTCTGGGGCAACCTGTCGTTCAACCCGATCTCGGCGTTGACCGATTCGACGCTCGCGGAGATCACCGAGGATGCCGGGACGCGCGCCGTCGCCCGCACCATGATGGTCGAGGCGCAGGCGGTGGCCGAGGCGCTCGGTGTCCGTTTCCCCATCGACGTGGACAAGCGCATCGCCGGTGCGGCCGGCGTCGGCGCCCATCGCACGTCGATGCTCCAGGACCTCGAGCGCGGGCGGGCGATGGAGATCGATGCGCTGGTCACGTCGGTGCAGGAGCTCGGGCGGCTCACCGGCCGCCCCACCCCCACCGTCGACATGGTGCTGGCGCTGGTGCAGCGCCTCGGCCGCGCCCGCGGCTGCTACGCCGGCTGAGGCTCGGTCGGCGGAGCCGGCGCCGCCTCGCCCGCGGCGATGCGGCCGTAGTCGTCCTCGATGCGGACGATGTCGTCTTCGCCGAGATAAGTCCCGCACTGGACCTCGACGATCGTCACCGGCACCGTGCCGTGGTTGGCTGCGCGGTGGATCGCGCCGAGCGGGATGTAGACCGACTCGTCGGGGTTGAGCGCCAGCACCTTGTCGTCGACGGTGACCTCCGCCACGCCCTCGACGACGGTCCAGTGCTCCGAGCGGAAACGATGCTTCTGCAGGGAAAGCCGCTGGCCGGGATTGACCACGAGCCGCTTGACCTGGTGCGACGGGCCGAGGTCGATCGACTGGTAATGGCCCCATGGCCGGTAATGGCGGCGGCGGTCGGCCACCGTCGGCTCCGCCGGCCGGCCGTTGACCTCGGCGACCAGCGCCTTGACCGCATCCGACTGGCTGCGCGGCGCGACCAGCACCGTGTCGTCGCTGGCGACGACGACGAGGTCGTCGACGCCGACCAGCCCGATCGCGGTGCCGTCGCTCGAGACGTAGTTGCCCGAGGCGGAAAGGAGCGTGACCCGGCCCTGGGTCACGTTCTGCTGCTCGTCCTTGTCGGCGGCTTCCCAGACCGAGCCCCAGGTGCCGAGGTCGGACCAGTCGAACCCGGCGTCGATGACCGCCGCCCGCGCCGTCCGCTCCATGACGGCGTGGTCGAAGGAGATGCGCCGCGCCTGGCGGAACGAATCGGCGAGCATCGCCGAGCCGTCGTCCTCGGTCCGGGCGCCGGCGATCGCCCCGGCCACCGTCGCCATGATGTCGGGCGCATGGGCGTCGAGTTCGGCGCGCGCCACCGGGACCCGCATCATGAAGTTGCCGCTGTTCCAGAGGTTGCCGGCGGAGACGTAGCGCCGCGCCGTCTGGACGTCCGGCTTTTCGACGAAGGCCGAGACCCGGTAGAGCCCGTGGCCCTCGGGAAGGGCCTCGCCGCGCTGGATGTAGCCGTAGCTCGTCGCCGGAAAGGTCGGCCGGACGCCGAAGGTGACGATGGCGCCGTCCTCGGCGGCGGCGCGGGCCTCGGCCACCGTGCGGCGGAATCCGTCGACGTCCTTGATGAGATGGTCGGCCGCGAGCACCAGCATCACCGCGTCGGGATGCCGCGCCGCGATCCATAGCGTCGCCGCGGCGATGGCGGCGGTGGTGTCGCGCGCCTCGGGCTCGAGGATGAGCTGCCCCTCGCTGCCCATTTCGGCGAGCGCCGCCGCGATCATGTAGCGGTGGTCGCGGTTTGCTACCACCAGCGGCGGCCCGAACAGCGCGGGGCTGGCGACCCGCGCCACCGTCGCCGCGAGCGTCGAGGTGCCGGCGAGGAGCGGCAGGAGCGGCTTCGGCCGATGATCCCGCGACAGCGGCCAGAGCCGGGTACCGGCGCCGCCACACATGATAACCGGGATGATCATAGGCAAAGGCCCTCGCTGGTTTCGGCGCCCCGCGCGCTCCAAGCGCGGCATGGCCGACGAAGCGGTCTGTTATGCATAGGCATGCCGGAACTGCAACGGGCCGGGCGGCCTGTGTCGCGCGCCCCGTGGACCAACCGGACGGGCGGGATCGCGGCTATGGGCACGCCGGTCCGGCGTGCTATCTCCCGGCGCGTAGGCAATCGCTGATTCCGAAGGAGCAAGACATGGCTATCGAGCGTCATCAGGTCGGTCCCCGCATGAGCCAGGCGGTCGTGCATGGCAACACCGTCTATCTCGCGGGCCAGGTCGCCGACGACACCTCCGAGGCGACCGGCGGCCAGACGCGGCAAATCCTCGCCAAGATCGACGCGCTCCTCGCGGCGGCCGGCACCGACAAGACGAAGCTCCTCTCGGCCAATATCTGGATCACCGACATGGGCAATTTTGCGGAGATGAACGCGGCGTGGGACGCCTGGGTCGCCGCCGGCCACACCCCGGCGCGCGCGACCGTAGAGGCGCAGCTCGCCTCGCCGGCCTACAAGGTCGAGATCATGGTGGTCGCCGCCAAGGGGTGATGGGAGTCCATCAATCTCCTGGCAATCTCCACGGCAGGCCACGACATATCGTGCTATGAACCGCCGATCCTGCATGACGGAGCCCCGGTAGAATGACGCTGGCGCAGTTCCTGGTGATCTTTTTCGGCCCGGTGGCGGTGCTCGCGGTCTTCGGCTTCTTCGCCTGGCTCACCGGCCGGAAGAAGCTGCCGCGCTGATCCCGCCGCCGCAGGAGCCGCAGCCGACGGTCGGCTGCGGCAGGTCGTCTCGTGATCCGCATCGACGGGCGGAACTCCCGTTCCCGCCTCGCGAGCCGGTGCCCTGCCGGCTGGTGCCTGCGTCAAACTGGCACGGCATCGCCGCGGGGTCGACAGGGCTCCGGGAAAAGGTGCAAAAGACGTCATGCATCGCCTGATCGAAGGATACCGCCAGTTCCGCGAAACCGCTTGGCCCGCGGAGCGCGAGCGTTTCGAGGCCCTCGCCCGCGACGGCCAGTCACCGGAGACGCTGGTCATTTCCTGCTCCGATTCACGAGTCGGGCCGGAGCGGGTGTTCGGCGCCGCACCGGGCGAGATCTTCGTCATCCGCAACGTCGCCGGCCTGGTCCCCCCCTACGAGCCGGACCGCCGCCATCACGGCACCAGCGCGGCGCTGGAATACGCGGTACGCGTCCTCAAGGTGGCGCGGATCGTGGTGCTCGGCCATGCCCAGTGCGGCGGAATCCGCGTCATGCTCGAGGGAGCGCCGAAGGAGGCGCAGGACTTCGTCGAGCCATGGATGAAGCTGGCGTCGCAGGCCCTGATCGCGCTTCCCGCCGACCTGACCCCCGACGAGACTACGGTCCGTTGCGAGGAGGAGGTGGTGAAGATATCGCTCCAGAACCTCCGCACCTTTCCCTGGGTCCGCGAGGCGGAGGAAGCCGGCCAGGTGAAGATCGAGGGGTTCCGGTTCGGCATCCAGACCGGCGTGCTGACCCGGCTCGAGGGCGACCGCTTCGTTCCGGTGGTCTGAGCCCGGCTTGCCGCCGGCGCCCGGCGCGGCTACACAGCCAGCGGCAATTTCCCGGAGGATGACGACGATGGCGATGGCGCTCGCCGACAAGGGACTGGTGACGGTGTTCGGCGGTTCCGGCTTCCTCGGCCGGCACGTCGTCCGGGCGCTGCTCAAGCGGGGCTGGCGCGTGCGCGCCGCGGTCCGCCGTCCCGACCTCGCCGGATACCTGCAGCCGCTGGGCATGGTCGGCTGGGTCCAGCCGATCCAGGCCAATCTCCGCTACCGCTGGTCGGTCGACCGCGCGGTCGAGAACGCCGACGCGGTGGTCAACCTGGTCGCGATCATGTCGCCCAAGGGCCGCCAGTCGCTGACCGCGGTCAACGACTTCGGCGCCCGTGCCGTGGCCGAGGCAGCGCGCGGCGCCGGGCTCGACCGCGTGATCCACGTCTCGGCGATCGGCGCTGACCCGGAGTCGCCCTCCGCCTATGGCCGGAGCAAGGCGGCCGGCGAGGCGGGCGTGTTCGAGACGCTGCCGGATTCGATCGTGATGCGGCCTTCGATCATGTTCGGGCCCGAGGATCATTTCTTCAACCGCTTCGCCGGCATGGCCCGGGTCTCGCCGGCGCTGCCGCTGATCGGCGGCGGCAGAACGCGGTTCCAGCCGGTCTTTGCCGGCGACGTGGCGAAGGCGATCGCCGACGCGGTCGAGGGACATGCCCGGCCGGGCACGGTCTACGAGCTCGGCGGCCCCGAGGTGCATTCGTTCCGCGACTGCATGAAGATCATGCTCGAGGTCATCGGCCGGAAGCGGCTCCTGGTGCCTCTGCCGTGGGGGCTGGCGAGCGTCATGGGCGCGGTGCTCCAGTACCTGCCCGGCACGGTGCTCACCACCGACCAGGTGCGCCAGCTTCGGGTCGACAGCATCGTCTCCGAGGCAGCGGTCGCCGAGAAGCGGACGATCCACTCATTCGGCATCGAGCCGACCACGCTCGAAGCCGTGCTGCCATCCTATCTCACCCGCTTCCGCGTCCAGGGCGAATACGAGAAGCAGGCGGTCTGACAGAC
>JBIQKL010000223.1:0-1924 GCA_044506555.1 Hyphomicrobiales bacterium
CTCGAGGTGGCCCGCACCGCCGTCGCGCGGGCCCGCGCCGGCGAGGGCCCGACGCTGATCGAGGCCAAGACCTACCGCACCGTGGGCCACCACGAGGGCGACCCGGTCACCGGCACCTACCGCACCCAGGACGAGGTCGATGCCTGGCAGAAGCGCGACCCGATCGCGCTGTTCCGGTCGCGGCTTGTCGACGAGTTCGGCGTCACCGCCGCCGATCTCGACGCGATCGATACCCGTGTCCAGGCGGTTGCCGACGACGCCCTGGCCTTTGCCCGTGCCGGCGGCGAGCCCGATCCGGCGACGGTCGGACGCCACGTCTATGCCGAGCCGATCAACCCGCCCGAGGCGCTCCGCCCGCGGGCGATGACCGAGACCCGCCAGCAGGGCTGGCTCGACGCGGTCCGCGACGGCATCGCCGAGGAGATGCGGCAGAACCCGCACATCCTCTATTTCGGCGAGGGAACGGGCGAGCGCGGCGGCACCTTCGCCCACACCAAGAACCTCTACGACGAATTCGGCCCGGAGCGGATGGTCGACACGCCGATCTCCGAGCAGGGCTTCACCGGCGCCGCCCTCGGCGCCTCGGCGACCGGGGCCCGCACCATCGCCGACCTCATGTTCGCCGACTTCATGTTCGAGGCGGCGGGGCAGATCGTGCTCCAGGGCGCCAAGCTCCGCTACATGAGCAACGGCCAGATGAACGCGCCGATGGTGGTCCGCGTCGGTATGGGCAGCATCCGGAGCGCCGGACCGCATCACAGCGGCGCCTATTATCCGATGTGGGCGCATGTCCCCGGCCTGATCGTCTGCGTGCCGTCCAACCCGGCCGACGCCAAGGGGCTGATGAAGACCGCGCTCCGCGCCGCCGATCCGGTGCTGATGCTCGAGCCGAAGGCACTCTTCGCCTCCAAGGGCGAGGTGCCGGTCGGGGAGGGTCATTACGTTCCCTTCGGCGTGGCGCGGATCGCCCGACCCGGCCGCGACCTCACCATCGTCTCCGCCGGCCAGCTCGTCCTGCAGGCGCTGCAGGCGGCCGAGGTCCTCGCCGGCGAGGGCATCGAGGCCGAGGTGATCGACCTCCGTACCATCATGCCACTCGACGTCGCCACCGTCGCCAAGAGCGTCGCGCGCACCCACCGCCTGCTCGTGGTCGACGAGGCCTGGGCGATGTGCGGCGTCGGCGCCGAGCTGGCGCAGGCGATGAACGAGATCGCCTATGACGATCTCGACGCACCGGTCGCCCGCCTCCACACCGACGCGATGACCCATCCGCTGGCGCCGGCGCTGGAGCGCGCCATGCTGGTCAACCGCGACGGCATCGTCGCCGCGGCCCGCGGCCTGATCGAGGGAAAGGCGCCGGTCCCCTCCCACTGGCGCTACGCCTCGGCCGAGGCGCCGGCCGCCGTTGCGGCTCCCGCGGCCGAAGCGGCCGTCGCCCCGGCGCCGGTATCGGCTCCGGCAGCGCCCACGCCCGTCGCCGAGATCCCTGCCGACGGCGAGCCGATCACCATGCCGTTCGGCGATCTCACGGTCAGCGAGGGCAAGATCGTCCGCTGGGTGAAGGCGGACGGCGATGCGGTGGCGCCGGGCGACCTCGTCGCCGAGATCGAGACCGACAAGGCCGTGGTCGAGATCGAGGCGCCCGCCGCCGGCCGGCTGAAGATCGAGCAGCCGCCGGGCACCGTCGTGCCGATGGGCGGGCGGATCGGCATCGTCGGCGCCGCCTGAACCGAGCCTCGTTCTCTCCGCCCATAAGGGAGCCTGTTCCCGTGATGACGGCATCCGCGCCGCCCGCCCCCCAAGCGGCCTCCCGCGTTCCCGCCACGCCCTATGCGCGCCGCCTCGCCCGCGAGCGCGGCATACCGCTCGCCACGATTGCCGGCACCGGACCCAACGGCCGGCGCACCGGCAACGACGTGCTCGC
>JBIQKL010000110.1:0-6717 GCA_044506555.1 Hyphomicrobiales bacterium
GGCGCGGCTGCCGGCGGCATCCTCGGCGCCGCGACGGGGGGCGTGCTCGGCCGGACGCCGGCGGGCATCATCACCGGCGCGGTAATCGGCTCGGTATCGGGCTCGATTCTCGCCGCCAACAACACCACCAAGCCGCCGGGCTGGTGCGTGTGGCAGGACCGCCAGACGCGCAACTACTTCTACGCGCCGTGCCCTTAGCGATCAGCGGATCCGGACCAGGCCGGAGAAGCCGGCGACGGCCAGCAGGCTGAGCGTCCAGCCGAGAATCGCCTGGATGTAGAAGTACAGCCGAGCGAGCTCGCCCAGGGGCTTGGCCGGATCCGGGCTCCAGACGCTCTTCTGCTCGAGGTCGAGGACCGGAAGCAGGTTGTCGAGCGAATACATCCACGGGCTGAAGACGGGGAAGCTCGCGGCTTCCCATTGCGCACGGAAGCAATCGAGCTGCGTCTGTCCCGGCTGCGCCAGGCCATGCGCCGGTGCGCCCGTGGTCGCCGACGGGCGCTGCTCCGTCGCCGGTTCGCCGCAGAGCATCCACTCAGGCTGGCGGAGAAGCACCGGGTTGGTCGGCCGGAACGCGCCCTGGCTTTCCGCGAGGCCGAACACCAGGACGCCGACGAGCCAGAAGAAGAACAGCCAGACGAAGGCGAGGAGCGGCTGGCGTCCATAGGCGACGGTCACCTTGAGGATGCCGTCGATCAGTTCGAAGAAGGCGCGGGCGATCGGGTTGCCGATACGCTCGCGGCGGACCTTGCGCTGCAGCCGCTCCTTCTCGATGAGCACGATGCGGGCGTCATCCTCGTGGCCCATCCCCTGAAGGACGGTCGCGAGCTGTTCGTATGGCTGCGGCCAGAAATCCTCACCCCACCGTTCCGGCGACTGGCGCGAAAGCCAGTCGATGCGGCTCGCCGCATCGACGGGGCCGCCGATGAAGGCCTTG
Organism: Hyphomicrobiales bacterium; assembly: GCA_044506555.1. Taxonomy (GTDB): domain Bacteria; phylum Pseudomonadota; class Alphaproteobacteria; order Rhizobiales; family Kaistiaceae; genus Bauldia. The sequence continues at coordinate 938 of JBIQKL010000110.1, forward strand.
TAGAGGCAGCGGTTGAGGAGGAGGTCGCCGTGCTTCGGCCAGCTCGCCGCATCGTCATGGATGGTGCCGACGCTGGCACCGGTCATCGCCAGCGTGCCGTCGATCGCGGCGCCGTCGCGGAGGAAGAAGGCACCGCCGACGGCCGCGCGGCTGAGCTGTAGCGCGCTCTCGCCCGGATGCGTGATGACGGCGGCATTGCAGTTGAGGTCGGCGCGAATCCGGGCAGCGAGAAGGTTCACCGCGCCGTCGATCCGGGCGCCCCGGAAGATCACGCTGCCGCCGATGTCGACCGCCCGCGCGTCGACCGCGATGTCGCGGTCGCCCGCCGTCACCGTCATCCCGGCGCAATCGAGATCGCCGACGAGCTCCGCGCCGGTGAGGATCAGCGGGCCGTCGCAGAGCGCGCCGCGGAGATGCAGGCGGCGCGCCTCGATCCCCTCGGCATCGATGGCAGGCCCCGAGACCGGCCGGAAGACGGTGCCGTCGCAGAGCACGTTGCCGCCGAAGGTCGCCGTGACCAGCCGCAGCTCGCCGTCGAGCTCGGCGCCGCGGAGGTAGAGCCCGCCGCGCGCCTGGAGCCGCTCGGCATGGAGTCCCGGCATGGCCGAGCCGTCGAGGAACAGGCGCTCGATCACCGCCGAGTTGAAGACCGGCGTCGAATCGAAGCGGCAGTTGGTGAGCCCGATGTCGCGGACGACGCGGCAGGCCTCGAGGTCGAGGGTGCCCGCGATCCTCGCCCCGGCAAGCCGGATGCCCTTTTCGTGCGGCCGGCAATCCTCGTCGCCGCCGAGCAAAAGGAAACGGAGGAACGCCGCGCGGACGAGCCGGTCCTCGCCAGCGGCGTCGGGGCGCGTGCCGTCGCCGAGCCGGTCGAGATCGCCGCTCGGCAAACCGGCCACCACGGTCTGCTCGGCGGGAAGCAGCGGCCTGAAATCGGCGAGCCGCAGCGCGATGCCAAACCGATGCTCCCGGCTCATGATCCGATCCTTCCGATGGAAATGCGCGGCACCCGCCTTCTCCGGCAAGCATGAAATCACACCGGGAGCGCGGGCGCAGTATCGCACGGCGCGAATCGGGGCTATCGTGCGACGATTGATCGGGGAAGTCCTGCGACGCCCGCGACCCACAGTAGTCGAACGCCCGCGGACACGCGTCGGGATCTCCGGCTGGGGAGGCGGTCATGGCTGTGGCGCGTGCGCAATCGAAGACCTTGATGACCCGGTTCCTGGACGGGATCGAGCGGGTGGGGAACATGGTGCCCCATCCGGTCGTGATCTTCCTGATCCTCATCGCGATCGTCATCGTGCTGTCGGCGCTCTTGTCGCTGTTCAACACCACGGTCAGCTTCGAGCGCATCAATCCCGCGACCGGCGAGATCGAAATCGCGACGACCGGGATCAACAACCTGCTCAGCATCGACGGCATCCGGTTCATGTATTCGTCGCTGGTGCCGAACTTCATGAGCTTCACCGCGGTCGGCCTGATGATCGCGGCGATGATCGGTGCCGGCGTGGCGGAAGCCTCCGGGCTGGTGACCGCGCTGATCCGGAAGCTGGTGGCTGTGTCGCCGGGCTGGGCGCTCAGCTACATCCTCGCCTTCGTCGGCATCCTCTCGAGCGTCGCGGCGGATGCGGGCTATCTGGTCCTCCTGCCGCTCGCCGGCGTCGCCTATCTCGCGGTCGGGCGGAATCCGATCGCCGGCCTCGCCCTGGGCTTCGCGGCGGTCGCCTCCGCCTTTACCGTCAACATGCTGATCAAGCCGCTCGACGCGGTGCTGGTCGAGTTCACCAACGACGCGGCGCGTCTGGTCGACCCGGACGCGTCGGTCGGGCTCGCTTCGAACCTGTGGTTCTCGATCGTTTCCGTGATCTTCCTCACCGTGCTCATCGCGATCATCAACAACCGTTTGATCGAGCCGCGGCTCGGGCCCTATGACCCGAAGTTCGCCGCGCCCGACGCGGTGCAGGACCAGAGCGCGACGCTGTCCGACGCGGAATCCCGGGGTCTCCTGTACGCACTGTTCGGCCTGATCGGGCTGATCGTGGTGATGGGGCTGCTCACCGTCCCGTCCTGGGCGCCGCTCCGCAATCCCGACACCGGCGAGCTGATCGGCAATTCGCCGTTCATGAACCAGCTCATCACCTTCATCGTGCTCCTCTTTCTCGTCACCGGCTGGTGCTACGGCATCGGCGCCGGCACGCTGCGGACGCTGACCGACGTCATCCGAGCGATGGAGAAGTCGATCACCGGGATGGGCGGCACGATCTTCCTGTTCTTCGTGCTCAGCCAGTTCGTTGCTTATTTCACCTACACCAATATCGGCACGGTACTGGCGCTCGGGCTCGGCGGCTTCCTCCAGGGTGGGGACATCGGGCCGCTGCCGCTGCTCGTCGGCTTCATCATCGTCGTCGCGATCATCGACCTGCTGCTTACCGGCGCCATCGCCAAGTGGGCGATCTTCGCGCCGGTCTTCGTGCCGCTGCTCATGAAGCTCGGGGTCGAGCCGGAGGCGGTGCTGGCCGCCTACCGGGTCGGCGACTCGCCGATGAACGCGATCACCCCGCTCAACGCGTATTTCGCTCTGGTGGTCGGCTTCACCCAGAAATACGACCGCAACGCCGGCGTCGGGACCGTGGTGTCGCTGATGCTGCCTTACGTGATGTGGATCTTCGTGCTGTGGACGGTGCTGTTCGCGGTCTGGCAGGTATTCGGCCTGCCCTGGGGCATCTAGAGGCAAGGAGCATGGACATGAGCAACGCTGCGGACCTGGTCGACGCGGACGGCGCGGTCGATCTTCTGATGCGTCTCCTCGCCGTGGAGGGCGTTACCGGCAAGGAGGCGGCGATCGCCGAGGCCGTGCGGGAAGCGCTCGTCAAGGCCGGCGTGCCCACTGCCGACATCCGCTTCGACGACGCCAACGAGCGCATCCCGGTGCCGACCGAGACCGGGAACCTGATCGCGACGCTGCCCGGTACCCGGCCCGGCGCCGGCATCCTGTTCTCGTGCCATCTCGACACGGTGCCGCTCTGCGCCGGCGCCAGGCCGCGGATCGACGGCGACCGGATCGTCTCCGACGGCACCACCGCCCTCGGCGGCGATAACCGCACCGGCTGCGCGGTGCTCGTCACCGTCGCCGAGACCCTGTTGAAGCACAAGCTGCCGCATCCGCCGATCACGCTCCTGTTCACGGTGCGCGAGGAAAGCGGCCTTCACGGCGCGCGCGAACTCAAACGTGCCGACCTCGGCGACGTGGCGATGTGCGTCAACGTCGACGGCCAGAAGCCGGAGGACCTGATCATCGGCGCCGTCGGCCAGGAGAACTGGCAGGTCGAGATCACGGGCAAGGCGTCGCATGCGGGCGTCGCGCCGGAGAAGGGCATCTCCGCCACCATGGTCGGCGCCATCGGCCTGGTCGAGGCGCGGAATGCCGGCTGGTTCGGCAAGGTCGAGACGCCGCGGGGCTTCGGCTCGAGCAACGTCGGCGTCTTCGGCGGCAAGGGCGGCACCGTCGCGGCCGGCGACGCGACCAACGTCGTCACCGACTACGCATACCTCAAGGGCGAGGCGCGCAGCCCCGACGCCGCCTTCGCGGTCGACATCGCCGAAGGCTATCGGACGGCGTTCGCCAAGGCCGAGGTGGCGGTGAAGGACGTCACCGGCGAGACCGCCAAGGTGGCGTTCAGCCGGGTAACCGCCTATCCGCCGTTCCGCCTCGACGAGAACGAGGCGGTCGTGCGCCGCGCCGACCGCGCGCTCGGCGAACTCGGCATCGCGCCGAACCACGTCTTCTCCAACGGCGGCCTCGACGCCAACTGGCTCGACAAGGCCGGCATCCCGACCGTCACGATCTCGGCCGGGCAAGCGGAGATCCACACCGTCAAGGAATACGTCAACATCCCGGAATACGTGACCGGATGCCGGATCGCGGTGCTGCTTGCGACGCTGGACGATTGAGCTCCTCCGACCTGACGGACGTAGAACGGTGATGGAGGACCGGCCTTGAGCCCGATCACGGCGACTGCCGGCATTATCGTCCTCGTCGTGGTCCTGTTCGTCTGGAACCGGTTGCCGGTCGTCTTCGTGGCGATCTTCACGGCGCTCGCGCTCTGGGCGACGGGCGTCCTCAGCCTCAACCAGGCGCTCGCCGGCTTCGGCGATCCGGCCGTGATCTTCATCGCCTCGCTGTTCGTGGTGAGCGCCGGCCTCGAGATGACCGGCGTCACGGCGTGGGCCGGGCAGCTGCTGATCCGCGGGGCAGGGGAGGACAGCCGTGTCCGCCTCCTCGTCCTGATGATGCTGCTCGTCGCCGTGCTGACCGCGCTGATCACCGTCAACGGTGCCGTCGCGGCGCTGCTGCCGGTGGTGGTGGTGATCGCCGTCCGCCTCAAGTGGCACTCGTCGCAGCTCCTCATGCCGATGGTGTTCTCGGCGCACGCCGGGTCGCTGCTGGCGCTCACCGGCACGCCCGTCAACGTTCTGGTCTCCGAGGCAGGAATCGACGCCGGTGTCGGCGCCTTCGGCTTCTTCGAGTTCGCGCTTGCCGGCATCCCGACGCTCGCCGGCTCGATCGTCATCATGGTGCTGTTCGGCCGCTACCTGCTGCCCAAGCGGAACGGCGCCACCATGCCTGCCGATTTCAGCCGTCACGCCAAGACCCTGGTCGAGCAGTACGGCCTGGCGAGCGGCGTCTTCCAGCTTCGGGTCCGCGCCACGTCGCCCTATGTCGGCATGCCGCGCGTCGATCTCGATCGCGCCGACTTCCCGGACCTTGAGCTGATCGCCGTGCAGGACAGGGACAGCGGCCAGCCGCTTCGCCGGCAGAGCATCGCCGAGGGCGACGTGCTCCTGGTCCGGGGCGAGCCGCAGCCCGCCGCGGATTTCGCCGCCCGCGTGCATCTGGCCTTTCGCGACGAGGCGGCCGACGGCGCCGGCGAGGCCGCTCTGTTCAACGCCCGCTCCGGTCTCGCCGAGGTGCTGATCGCGCCGCGGTCCGGGCTGATCGGCCAGACCGCCTTTCCCGGCATGGTCACCGAGAGCGGCGACCTGATCGTGCTCGCCATCCAGCGTTCGGGCGAGACTATCGTGCCGCTCCCGGACGTGCGCGAGCGCGGCAGCGTCACGCTCCAGGCCGGCGACAGCCTGCTGCTCCAGGGGACATGGAAGGCGCTCGACACCCACCTCAGCGATCCCGACGTCGTGGTGGTGGATTCGCCCGACCTGGTGCGCCGGCAGGCCGTCCCGCTCGGGCCGGGGGCGACGCATGCGATCATCATCCTCATCGGCATGGTGGTGCTGCTCGCCACCGGCATCGTGCCGCCTTCGGTGGCGGGGCTGCTCGCGGCCGGCGCCATCGTGCTCACCGGCATCATGCGCGTCGACCAGGCCTACCGTTCGATCGAGTGGACCACCGTGATCCTCGTCGGCGCGATGATGCCGCTGTCGACGGCGATGACCGTCTCCGGCGCCGCCGACATGCTCGCCGACTGGCTGATCCATGTGGTCGGCGACGCGGGGCCATTCGCGCTGCTCGCCGGCCTGTTCGTGGTGACGGCGGTGATGGGCCAGCTGATCTCGAACACCGCGACGGCGCTGATCATGATTCCGGTCGCCATCGCCGCTGCGGTCGGCATGGGCATCTCGCCGCGGCCGGTGCTGATGAGCCTCGCGGTCGGCTCGGCGGCGGCGTTTCTCACGCCGATCGCGACGCCGACCAACCTGATGGTGATGCAGCCCGGCGGCTACCAGTTCGGCGACTACTGGAAGCTCGGCCTGCCGCTCCT
>JBIQKL010000110.1:6817-12283 GCA_044506555.1 Hyphomicrobiales bacterium
GCCGACCTCCATCTCGACGCTGCCGCGCTCGCAGGTGATCTCGACCCGGTCGGGCGGGCAGGCGCCGGGCATGACCCAGGCGTTCGACAGGTTCCACGCGGCGCCGGTCGAGTCGCGGCCCGCGACCACCGTCACCGAGCGGAACGTGACGGGCGGATTGCGGACGGCGTAGACGGACTCCATGGTCGCGCCGGTCGCCCACAGCATCAGGTCGATGTCGTGGACCAGCGTCATCAGCACCGGGTCGACGTCCGGGTAGCGGACGGCGTGGGCATCGTCGCGGTGCTTCCGGCCGCTGACCGCGAGCACGGCCCCGAGCGCGCCGGACTTCACGATCCCGACCATCTCGCGGTAGGGCGCGGAGAAGCGGAGGATATGGCCAGGGAGGACGAAGGCTTCGCTCTTCTCTTCGGCGGCGATCAGCGTCTCGGCCTCGGCGGCATTCATCCCGACCGGCTTCTCGAGCAGGACGGGGATGTTCCGCGCGAGCGCGGCAGAGGCGATCGCGACGTGTGTGCGGCCCGGTGTCGCGACGATCAGGCCGTCGGGCTTCACCGCGTCGAGCATCGCCTTCGCGTCGGCGAACGCCTGCTCCGCCCCGAAATCGAGCATGGCAGCGGCCGCCGCAGGACCCGGGTCGGCAACGCCGACGATCGTGACGTCGCTACGACGGCGGAGCGCCTTAAGGTGCTCGCGGCCGAAGGCGCCGGCCCCGGCGACGGCGATCCGGAGCGGCTCCGGCATCAGACCGTGCCTTCCGGCCCGGCGCCGCAGACCAGCGCGCAGACGTGGCGGGTCGGGTCAATGGTCTTCGCCACCTGCTTCAAGGCGGCCAGCGAGGCGGCACCGGAAAGGTCGGCCGCGACGCCCATTTCGAACCACAGCCAGCGCGCGGCGTCGGCCATGGCCTCGTCGGTGACGAGCACGATCTCGTCGACGTTCCGGTCGACGATCTCGAACAACCGCTCGTCGGTACGCTGGCATGCCATGGTCGGCACCTTCGAGGTGACCTCGGGAAGCGTCACGACGTGGCCCGCCTCGATGCTCGCCTTCAGCGTCGGCGAACCGGTCGGCTCGACGCCGATGATGCGGACGCCAGGCTTCCTCGCGCGGATCGCCGTCGACAGGCCGGAGATGAGCCCGCCGCCGCCGATCGCGACGAGGATCACGTCCATGTCGGGCATCTGCTCGAGGATGTCGAGGCCGAGGGTGCCCTGGCCGGCGACAACCAGCGGGTCGGCGAAGGGGTGGAAATAGGCGGCGCCGCTCTCCTTGGCGAAGGCCAGCGCGGCGTCGTTCGACTCGCCCCAGGCTTCGCCGACAATGCGGACATCGGCGTTCCACTTCCGCATCTTCTCGACCTTCGACGGCGACACCGTCTCGGGCACGAAGATCGTTGCCGGCACCCCCACGGCGTAGGCGGTGCGGGCGACGGCGAGGCCGTGGTTGCCGCCGGACGCCGTCACGATGCCCTTTTCGACCTCGTCGCGCGGCGCACCGAGCAGGCGGTTCATCGCGCCGCGCGCCTTGAACGAGCCGGTGACCTGGAGCAGCTCGAGCTTCAGCGTGACGCGGGCATCGGTGCCGACCGGCTGCTGGAGCTGGTCGAGGGCGATGGTCGGCGTCCGCCGCGTATAGGAGGCGATGCGCTCGCGGGCGGCTTCGATGTCGCCGATGCCGATCATCACAGGCTCGGTCCTTCGTAGGGCGTGGCGACGGTGAGCACGCAGTTGCCGGGACGGACGCGGCCCGGCTGACGGCGGCCGTAGAGCACGCCGGTGGCGCCGTAGTGGAGCGTCTCCGGCTCGCGCGTGGCGTCCCAGGTGCAGTGGATGCGGCCGCAAGGGTCGCCTTTCTTCACCTCGGCGCCGAGCGGGTCGAAGGACTCGAAGATGCCGTCCATGGTCGCATAGACGTACGAGCCGGCGCCGGGCAGGTCGAGCACCTTGTCCTTGCCGCTGATCGCCGTGGCGTACTTCTGCGGCAGGATGCCGAGATGGACGAGGACGTTCCGCACGCCCGTCCGGCAGAGCGCCAGCGCTTCGCGCGACACGGTGCCGCCGCCGGCCATCTCGGTGCCGATGGTGACGAGGCCGGCGTGGGTGGCGCAGGCGGTTGCGGTCCGCGGGTCGCCGAGATTGGGGATGACCACGGTGTAGTCAGCGCCGAAGGCGCGGGCGGCCGCGATGTTCTTGCGGAGGAGCTCTTGGTCGTCGCTCGGCTCGATCACCGCGCTCGGCAGGATATCGAGTGACGATCCGCCTGAATGGAGGTCGAGGAAGGCGTCGCCGCGCGGGAAGATCTCCTGTGCCATGAAGGCCGAGATCTGCTGCGTGATGGTGCCGACCGGATTGCCCGGGAAGGTGCGGTTGAGGTTGAGGCCGTCCACCGGTGAGGTGCGCTTGCCGGCGACGACAGCGTGGACGTTGTTGGCCGGCATCAGGATCAGGCGGCCGGTCACGTCCTTGGGGTCGAGCTCGCGGATCAACTCGGTGATGGTGATCGGCCCCTCGTACTCGTCGCCGTGGTTGCCGCCTTCGAGGATCGCCGTCGGTCCGTCGCCGTTGGCGATCACCGCGATCGGCAGCCGCGTGGCGCCCCAGGCGTCGTCGTCCGGGGAGTGCGGGATCATCACGAATCCGACTTGCTTGCCGGGCGCGTCGAGGTCGATCGTGGTGAAGGCGGTCGTCTTAGGCTGTGGGGCGGGCATGGAGAAGGCCTCTGCCGCGCGTGCGGCGCCTGGGGGAGGGGGTGCGTCCGGGTTTACTGACCTGCCCGTCAGGCGTCAACGCGGCCCGCCGCGTGAGACAGTTGGCAAAGTCGCTCGACTGTGGCCATGATCACGTCGTCAGGAAATGAGACCATGACCGCCGTCTCGCCGATCACGCGACGCAAGCTGTTCCAGGAAGTCCGCGACCGGCTCCTCGACCGGATCCGTTCGGGCGAGTTCCGCCCGGGCGACCAGCTTCCCAGCGAACGCGACCTCATGCAGGCCTACCAGGTCGGCCGGCCGGCGGTGCGCGAGGCGCTGCAGGCGCTGGAGCGCGACGGCATCATCCAGGTGACGCATGGCGAGCGGGCGCGGGTGACGCTACCGACCGCCGAGAAGATCATCGACCAGATCGCGGGCAGCGCCAGCCATCTGCTCCACGCCGAGCCGGGCAATCTCGATCACCTCAAGGACGCCCGCCGGTTCCTCGAGACCGGCCTCGCGCACCGCGCCGCGCTGAACGCCACGCTGGAGACGGTGGCGCGGCTTCGGCAGCGTTTCGAGGCGCACGAGCGGGCGCGCCAGAAGCTCGACGAATTCCTGCCGAAGGACATGGAGTTCCATCGCGAGATCGCGGCGATGAGCGGCAACCCGATCTTCCCGGCGCTGGTCGAGGCGATGTTCGGCTGGCTCGGCGCCTACTACGTCGAACTGGTGCGGGTCGAGGGCGCCGAGGACGTCACCATCGCCGAGCACCGCCGCATCCTGGAAGCGATCGCCGCCGGCGACCCGGAGACGGCCGCCGCGACGATGCACGAGCACATCTCGCGCGGCAACGCGCTCTACCGGAAATTCGAGGAACGGGGCCGCTGAGCCCGCGGGACATTGGGAGGACGGACATGTCGGCCACCGACGCTCTGAAGATCTACGGCACGGATGAGCCGCCGGTCGAGCCGATCCGCCTCTCGGCCGGGCCGCTGTCGGTCGAGGTCGAGGGCAGCGCGGTCCGCTACGTGCGCTACGCCGGCCACGAGGCGATCCGCGGCATCGACTATCTCGTCCGCGATTCGAGCTGGCGGACTCCGCCGGCGAAGCTCACCCCGGTGAAGCGCGAGGAGACCGCCGACCGGTTTCTCCTCGAACTCGACGGCGTCGTCCAGCAGGACGACATCGACTATCGCTTCCGCCTCGCGATCGAAGGTCATGCCGACGGCCGGCTCGAGGTGCGCGCCGACGCCGAGGCGCATTCCGGGTTCGACACCAACCGCACCGGCTTCGTGGTGCTGCATCCGATCATCGGCGTCGCGGGCAAGCCGGTGACGGTGACCCGGAAGGACGGGTCCGAGGTGCAGTCGCGCTTCCCCGACCTGATCAGCCCGGACCAGCCGATCCTCGATATCCGGGCGCTCCGCCACGAGGTGGCGCCGGGGTTGTTCGTCACCTGCCGGATGGAGGCGTCGCTGCCGCGCGATCCGGAGACCATCTACGAGATGGAGGACCAGCGGAACTGGACCGACGCGTCCTACAAGACCTACGTCTGTTCGCTGCTCGACCCGTGGCCGTTCCGGATCGAGAAGGGTGAGAAGATCGCCCAGCGCATCGCCCTCAGCTTCGACGGTTCGGCGGCGCTGGCGTCCGGGGCCGGGGAGGGCGCCGCGACGGTCCGCTTCGATGAGGGCAATGGCGCATCGGTGCCGGAGATCGGCCTCGGCCTGATGCCGGAATACCGGGGCGCCGTCGATGCGGCGCGACGTCTCCGGCCGCAATTCCTGACCGTCTACGCCGACTCCGACGCGCCGGATCTGGTCGCCATCCTCCGCGACTATGCGGGGCTCGCCGCCGAGCTCGGTGCCGCGGTGCAGCTCGAGCTGGTCCTGCCGGCCGGCAAATCGCCCGGGCCGGAGCTGGAGACCGCGGCGAAGGCCTGCGCCGAGGCGGGGCTGAAGCCGGTACGGGTGATCATCTGCCCGGCGCCGTATCTCAAGTCGACGCAGCCGGTCGGACCCTGGCCCGAGGTCGTGGATCTGGCGCACATCTACAACCGGGCGCGGCAGGCGTTCCCTGAGGCGAAGATTCTCGGCGGCATGCTGAGCTACTTCACCGAGCTCAACCGCAAGCGCCCGCCGGTCGCGACCATCGACGGCGTGACCTGCACCACCACGCCCATCGTCCATGCGGCCGACGACACCTCGGTGATGGAGACGATGGAGGCGCTGCCGGCCGTCGTCGCCTCGATGGCGGCGATCGCCCGCGGCAAGCCGCTGCATCTCGGCCCGTCGTCGATCGGCATGCGCCACAACCCATACGGCGCCGCGACCGCGCCGAACCCGAAGCGCCAGCGCATCGCCATGGCCGAGGACGACCCGCGGCAGGCGGGTCTGTTCGCCGCGGCCTGGACCGTCGGCTACGCCGCGGCCATCGCCACCACCGAGGTCGCGACGCTCGCCGTCAACCACCTTGCGGGGCCGCAGGGCGTCGCCGCCGAGGATGGCCGGCCGCATCCGGTGTTCCACGTCATGGCGGCGCTGACCGGGGCCGGCGGCCGGCCGCGCGTTCCGGTCGAGGTCGACGGCCGTGTCGCAGCGCTGGGCTGGCAGGAGGGCGGCGAGCGGCGCCTGCTCGTCGCCAACCAGACCGCCAAGCCCGTCACGGTGTCGATGCCTGCCGGGCTCCGCGGCAAGGTGCTCGACACGGCGAGCTTCGATGCCGCCGCCAGAGACCCGGCCTGGTCCGAGACCGGCGGCGAGGCCCTCGGC
>JBIQKL010000111.1:0-12253 GCA_044506555.1 Hyphomicrobiales bacterium
AGCCCGAGGATGACGGATGGTGTGGATGCTCCGAGCGGTATCGATCGCGGTGGCCGCGAACGGTGGATGGCGCAGATGCATCGGATGGGAGGCGATCGCTGGATGGCAGGGGGCGTGGTGCCGAAGGATGACGGTTCGTGGATGCCGGCGATGACGGTGGCGGAGGAACGCCGCGTCGCAACCACCCCGACGCCTCACCCCGCCTTGAGCAGTTCCGCCACGCGCGGCGCGAAGTAGGTGAGGATGCCGTCCGCGCCGGCGCGCTTGAAGCCGAGAAGGCTCTCGAGCATCGCCCGCTCGCCGTCGATCCAGCCGTTCCGCGCGGCACCCTCGATCATCGCGTATTCGCCCGACACCTGGTAGGCGTAGGTCGGCAGCCCGAACGCCTCCTTGATGCGCCAGAGCACGTCGAGATACGGCATGCCCGGCTTCACCATGAGCATGTCGGCGCCCTCGGCGACGTCGAGCTCTGCCTCGCGAATCGCCTCGAGCCCGTTGCCCGGGTCCATCTGGTAGGTGCGCTTGTCGCCGACCAGAGTCTTCTTGGTGCCGATCGCGTCGCGGAACGGCCCGTAGAAGGCCGAGGCATACTTGGCCGTGTAGGACATGATCTGGACGTGTCCGAAGCCCTTTGCGTCGAGCGCCCGGCGGATCGCCCCGATCCGGCCGTCCATCATGTCGGAGGGGGCGATGACGTCGGCGCCGGCCTCGGCCTGGATCAGCGCCTGGATGCAGAGCTGCTCGACGGTCGCGTCGTTGACGATCTCCTCGCCGTCCAGAAGGCCGTCATGGCCGTGGCTGGTATAGGGGTCGAGGGCCACGTCGAGGACGATGCCGACCTCCGGCACCGCCGCCTTGATCGCGCGCGTGGCGGCACAGACCAGGTTGTCCGGATTGAGCGCCTCCGAGCCGGCAGGATCGCGCACGTCCGGATCGGTATATGGAAAGAGTGCGATGGCGGGGATGCCGAGTACGGCCGCACGTTCGGCGGCCGCGACGGCGCGGTCGACCGAGAAGCGTTCGACTCCCGGCATCGAAGGCACCGGCTCCGCGAGGTTCTCGCCGTCGATGACGAAGATCGGCCAGATCAGGTCGTCGACGGTCAGCGTGTTCTCGCGCACCAGCCGGCGGGACCACGCGGTGCGGCGGGTACGGCGCATGCGCCGGCCTCCGAGGATCGCATCCATGTCGGGGCGGGTGGCGGGATCGGCTTCGGGCGACGGGCGCTGTCGGGTCATGGTCTCCATCCTTGTCGGCGTGCAATCTAGCACCGGTCCCGCTGCCGGCGCACGTCCACAATGCCGCTGGCGCTCCGGCCGGCCAGGGAGTAAACCGCCCCGGTCGCGACCCGCGATGCCCGGAGCAATCAGTACCCGTATTTCATGTCGACCAAGGAAAAGGCGCCTTCCGAGGACTTCGCTGCCCGGCTCCCGTTCATCATCGACGTCTATGGCCGCGTCATGGCGGGGCTCCTCCTCCTGCTCGGCCTGTTCCATTGGGCGGTGATCCTCGGCATCGCCACCGGCCAGGGCGGCAGCTTCGAGGAGATGACCAGCGCCTGGAAGATGGCGACGATCAACCTCGCGGTGGTCGACCTGGTCGCCGCCGTAGGGCTTTGGCAGCGGGTCGCCTGGGGCAACGTGATCTGGATCTACGCCGCCCTGTTCGAGGTGGCGATGCATACGATCTTCATCGGCACGTTCGGCGCCGACTATCTCGTCGTGGTATTCCACGTCTTCACCGTCGCCGGCTTCTATGTCCTGGTGTTCCTTGCCCGTCGCACAGCCACGACGTGACCGCCGGCTTTCGATTCCGGTAACCATCGGCCTTGATATTCCCAGGTAAGCCGGCGTTAAGGCTGAGATTTAAGCGGTTTTTCAGCGGCCCGCCCTAGTGTCACGCCCAATCAGGCGGGAGCATATCCGCCGCAAGACAGCAAGGGGCGAGGCATGTTGAACGTGAAGCGCGCAGTCGAGTCGACGGACGAGGCTGACTCCGACATCAAGCCGCTTTATCTCGAAGCACTGACCCTGGTCGAAAGACTTCATCGCCGGCTCCTCGACGTGATCAAGGACGAGTTCGACCGGGCAGGGCGCTCCGACGTCAACGCGGTGCAGGCGCTGCTCCTGTTCAACATCGGCGATGCCGAACTGACGGCGGGCGAGCTCCGCACCCGCGGCTATTATCTCGGCTCCAACGTCTCCTACAACCTCAAGAAGCTGGTCGAGATGGGGTACATCCTCCATCAGCGCTCGCGCATGGACCGCCGCTCGGTCCGCGTCAGCCTCAGCGAGAAGGGCCACGAGGTGGCCAAGATCGTGAACGCCCTCTACGACCGGCACATCCGCTCGATCGAGCAGGTCGGCGGCATCGGCACCGGCGATTTCAGAGACCTGAACCGGTCGCTCCAGCGGCTCGAGCGCTTCTGGACCGACCAGATCCTCTATCGGCTCTGAGCGCGGCTGCCCCCGAAGCGGTGTGTTTCCGCCCGGCCAAGTGCCGGGCGTTCCCGTTCCCGGCAGCCGTTGCCCGGATGCCACAGCCTCTTCGGCATCGGATGCACGACCGCGTGCGAGACACGAAAGCGCCATATTGAACGACAGAAAAGGACAGTCTGCGCAGTTTGGACGGCGAAGGCGCTGTCCTGAGCGCGGGTGAGGGTGGACCGGAACCTTCCGATCCATGTGAGCGATAGCCTCGGCGGGTGCGCGCCGACCAAGCCTGGATTGGGACGCTTGATCATGAACGCTGTTCGGATTGCCATCCTGTCGCTCGCGGTGCCGGCGATCATGGGCGTGACCGCCGCCTGGGCCCAGGACCCGATCCAGCAGGTGCTCCAGTTCCAGCAATCCGAATGGTCGGACGGCTTCGACGCCGCGGCAAGCTCGGCGCCGGCCATCCGCCGCGACATCCCGACCCTGTCGCCCGATATCGTCGGCGCGGTCGAGCATGCCATCATGCAGTACACGCAGATCGTCCAGCAGGGCGGCTGGCCGATGGTCCCGCCGGAGCAAAAGCTGAGGGTGGGTGCGCGGGGACCCGCGGTCGCGGCGCTTCGCCAGCGGCTGATCATCTCCGGCGATCTCGATGCGCAGATGGGCGCCACGGAAGCCTTCGACACCTATGTCGACGCCGCCGTGAAGCGGTTCCAGACCCGGCATGGGATTCCCGCCGACGGCATCGTAGGCGAATCGACCTTCGCCGCCTTGAACGTGCCGGCGGCAGTTCGGCTCAATCAGCTTTCCACCAATCTCGACCGCCTCAAGACGGCGACCCGATCGCTGCCCGACCGCTTCATCATGGTCAACATCCCGGCCGCGCAGGTCGAGGCCGTCGAGAACGGCGTCGTCGCCTCGCGCCACACGGCGATCGTCGGCAAGGTCGACCGGCCGTCGCCGCTGGTGAACAGCAAGATCCACCAGATCAACTTCAATCCCTTCTGGACGGTGCCGGCGAGCATCATCCGGAAGGATCTCATTCCGCAGATGCAGAAGAATCCGAACTACGTGACGGACTACAAGATTCGCATCTACGACAAGCAGGGCAACGAGATCCCCGCCTCCCAGGTCAACTGGTACAGCGACGAGGCGACGCATTACATGTTCCGGCAGGATCCGGGCGACTTCAACTCGATGGGCAACGTGAAGATCAACTTCCCGAGCCCAGAGGGCGTGTACATGCACGATACGCCCGGCAAGCTGTTGTTCAACAACGAGTTCCGGTTCGAGTCGTCGGGTTGCGTCCGCATCCAGGGCGTCCGCGACCTGGTGAAGTGGATCCTGCGCGATACGCCCGGCTGGGATCCGGCGACCATCGACCAGATGTTCGTCAACGGTCAGCGTGTCGACGCGGCGGTGGCGAAGCCCGTCCAGCTCTACTGGGTCTACGTCACCGCCTGGGCCAACGTCGACGGCGTCGTCCACTTCCGGAACGACATCTACGGTCTCGACGGCCTCGACCAGTACGCCCAGCAGGTCGGCACCCAGCTCTGAACCGGTGCCCGGAAGGCTCCACCGGATCTATCAGCATCTCAGTCATCCTCGAGGATGACGGGCTTTGCGGCTCTTGCCGGCCGTTCCCAGTGCCGGGCGCCCACGGGTATTTCCTCCCCGGCGCCGACTGTGTTAGTCCCTCGGCGCAATTCCCGCTGACAGGACGAGCCCACCAGATGTCCCTGACCGACACGGCCGCGCGCGCCGAGACCGCCTTCTTTTCCGCGACGCTTGCCGACAGCGACCCTGAGGTCGCCGACGCGATCGCGCGCGAGCTCCGTCGCCAGCAGGACGACATCGAGCTGATCGCCTCGGAGAACATCGTCTCCCGCGCCGTGCTCGAGGCGCAGGGCTCGGTGCTGACCAACAAATATGCCGAGGGCTATCCGGGACGCCGCTACTACGGCGGCTGCGAGTTCGTCGACATCACCGAGACCCTCGCCATCGAGCGGGCGAAGAAGCTGTTCGGTTGCGGTTTCGCCAACGTCCAGCCGAACTCGGGCAGCCAGATGAACCAGGCGGTGTTCCTGGCGCTGCTCCAGCCCGGCGACACCTTCATGGGCCTCGACCTCGCCGCAGGCGGGCACCTCACCCACGGCTCGCCGGTCAACATGTCGGGCAAGTGGTTCAAGGTGGCGCCCTATGGCGTCCGCCGCGACGACCACCTCATCGACTACGACGAGGTGCAGAAGATCGCCGAGGCGGCGAAGCCGAAGCTGATCATCGCCGGCGGCACCGCCTATTCCCGCATCTGGGACTTCGAGCGCTTCCGTGAGATCGCCGATTCGGTCGGCGCCTACCTGATGGTCGACATGGCGCACTTCGCCGGGCTCGTCGCCGGTGGTGCGCATCCTTCGCCGTTTCCGCATGCCCACGTCGTCACCTCGACGACCCATAAGTCGCTCCGCGGCCCGCGCGGCGGCCTGATCCTGACCAATGACGAGGCGATCGCGAAGAAGGTCAACTCGGCCGTGTTCCCCGGTCTCCAGGGCGGCCCGCTGATGCATGTGATCGCCGCCAAGGCGGTGGCCTTCGGCGAGGCGCTCCGTCCGGATTTCAGGGTCTACGCGCAGAACGTGGTGGCTAACGCGCGGGCGCTCGCCGCCACGCTCAAGGACGCCGGATTCGACATCGTTTCCGGCGGCACCGACAACCACCTGATGCTGGTCGATCTCCGCCCCAAGCAGCTCAAGGGCAACGTGTCGGAGAAGGCTTTGGTCCGCGCCGGGCTGACCTGCAACAAGAACGGCGTGCCCTACGACCCGGAGAAGCCGATGGTCACCTCCGGCATCCGGCTCGGGACGCCCGCCGGCACCACCCGCGGCTTCGGCGAGCATGAGTTCCGCGAGGTCGGGCAACTGATCGCCGAGGTGCTCGACGCGGTGGCGCAGTCACCGGAGGGCGAGGCGCCGCTGGTCGAAGCGGCGGTCAAGGACAAGGTCCACGCGCTCACCCGCCGCTTCCCGATCTACGCGGGGTAGGGCAGGGATCCGGCCGATGCGCTGTCCCTATTGCGGCAATCCCGACACCCAGGTGAAGGACTCGCGTCCGTCGGAGGATAACACCGCCATCCGCCGCCGCCGGGTCTGTACAGACTGCGGCGGCCGGTTCACCACCTTCGAGCGGGTGCAGCTCCGCGAATTGATGGTGGTCAAGCGCAACGGCCGCCGGGTGCCGTTCGACCGCGACAAGCTGATGCGCTCGGTGCAGGTGGCGCTCCGGAAGCGGCAGGTCGATCCCGAGCGGGTCGACCGCATGGTCAGCGGCATCGTCCGCCAGCTCGAGAGCACCGGCGAGAGCGAGGTCACCTCCGAGCAGATCGGCCATCTGGTGATGGAAGGACTCCGCGGGCTTGACGCCGTGGCCTTCGTCCGGTTCGCTTCGGTCTACAAGAACTTCCGCGAGGCCAAGGACTTCGAGGAGTTCGTCGGCGAATTGTCGGGCGAACCCCTCGCCGCCAGCAGCGAGGACTGACGGCATGGGTGCTGGGCAGGGGACGATCGAGACGGATCGGCGCCTCATGGCCGCGGCGCTGCGGCTCGGCCGCCGCAACCTCGGGCAGACGGCGCCGAACCCGGCGGTGGGCGCGATCATCGTCCGCGACGGTGCGGGGGAGCCGGTGGTGGTCGGTCGCGGCTGGACCGCGGCTGGCGGAAGGCCGCATGCCGAGACCGAGGCGCTCGCCGAGGCGGGCGAGGCGGCGCGTGGCGCCACCGCCTACGTGACGCTGGAACCGTGCTCCCATCACGGCAAGACCCCGCCCTGTGCCGATGCCCTGATCGCGGCCGGCACCGCCCGTGTCGTCTATGCGGTGGACGACCCCGACCCGCGCGTCGCCGGCGGCGGCCGCGCGATGCTCGAGGATGCCGGGATCGCCGTCACCTCCGGCGTGCTCCGGGACGAGGCGGCACGCGATCTCGCCGGCCACCTGTCGCGCGTCACCCGCGGCCGGCCGCACGTCATCCTCAAGCTCGCGGTGTCGGCCGACGGCATGATCGGGCGGCGCGAGGGCGAGCGCATGATGATCACGAGTCGCCCGGCGCTCACCATGGTCCAGGCGATGCGGGCCGAGGTCGATGCGGTGGCGATCGGCATCGGCACCGTGCTCGTCGACGATCCGCGCCTGACGGTGCGGCTGCCGGGGCTCGAGAAGCGGTCGCCGCTCCGCGTGATCTTCGATGCCGCGGCGCGCCTGCCGCTCGGCTCCAAGCTGGTGAGCACGGCCCGCGAGGTGCCGGTGGTCGCTGTCACCGGCCCCGCGGCGGAGCAGGCCCGGAAGGACGCGCTGGCCGATGCGGGCGTCCGCCTCATCGAGGTCGGCGACGGCTCGGGCGGCGTGAACCTCGATGCGGCGATGAAGCGGCTCGCCGAGGCGGACGTGAACCGCATCCTGGTCGAAGGCGGGTCGCGGATCGCCTCGACGCTGATCGGAGCCGACCTGGTCGACGAGGTGATCCTGTTCCGGGCCCCGGTGGTGGTGGGGCCGGACGGGGTCCGTGCGCTGGACGGCCATGCGCTTTCGGCGATTGAACGCAGCCCCCGCTACCGCCAGATCGAGGCGGCGGTGATCGGCGACGACCAGATGCGGCGTTATTGGCGGGTTTGAGGCCGGGAATGTTCACGGGCATCGTCACGGAAGTCGGCACGGTGATCGGCAGCGGGCAGCGCAACGACGTGCGCCGCCTCGCCGTCGCCTGCAGGATCGCGCCGGAAGCGCTGCCGGTAGGCGGGTCGATCGCCTGCAACGGCATCTGCTTCACGGTGGTGGAGCGCGGCCCGACGCCGGACGGCGACACCGTGTTCGAGATCGACGCCGGATCGGAGACGCTGGCCGTCACCACGGCATCGGCGTGGGACATCGGCCGCCGCATCAACCTCGAGCGGCCGCTCCGGATCGGCGACGAGCTGTCCGGCCACGTGGTCAGCGGCCATGTCGACGGGGTCGTGACCATCTCGGCCCGCGACGACATGGGCGAGACGACGCGCTTCTGGTTCGAAGCGCCGCCGGCGCTCGCCCGCTACGTCGCGCCGAAGGGATCCGTCTGTCTCGACGGAACCTCGCTGACGGTGAATGCCGTCGACGGAACGCGCTTCGACTGCCTCTTGATCCCGCATACGCTCCACGTCACCACCTGGAACGAGCGGAAGGTCGGCGACGCCGTCAACCTCGAGGTGGACATGCTCGCCCGCTACGTCGCCCGGCTCGCGGAGACCGCGGCATGGACGGGCCAAAGCTGAGGCATCGTTCCCGGTGCGTGCTTCGGGGTTCGGCCGTCGGCCGAGCGCCTCGGCACGAGGGAGACGAGGGTTCGCGATGAGTGGTCGCGGCGTCGATCCAGCCACGTTCAGACGAACGAGACCCGACGCCTTCGCAACCCTGATCCGCGTCGCCATTTCCCGCTGGACAACGACCGACGCACATGGTTGCTCTCTCGGCGCTTTCCTGGAGTTCACGCCGTGCCGCATCTGCTGATCATCGACGCCCGCTTCTACGAGGACATCGCCGACGAACTGGTGAAGGGAGCAACGGCGGCGCTGGACCGTGCCGGCGCGACCCATGACCGCGTCTCGGTGCCCGGCTGCTTCGAGCTTCCGGCGGCGGTCTCGATGGCGCTTGAGGCGAAGGACAACGGCGGCACCGCCTATGACGGATACGTCATCCTGGGCTGCGTGATCCGCGGCGAGACCACGCATTACGACATCGTCGCCAATGAATCGGCGCGCGCGATCATGGACCTCGCCGTCGCCGAGGGCCTTGCCCTGGGCAATGGCATCCTCACCGTCGAGAACGACGAGCAGGCCTGGGCGAGGGCGAAGGTCGGGGAAGGCGACAAGGGCGGCGGTGCGGCCGAGGCGGCGCTGGCGATGATCGCGCTCCGCGGCCGGCTCGGCGCCTGACCGGCCATGGCCGATCAACCTCCACAGCGACGTCCCCTCCGCCCGGCCAACCAGCGCGGTGCGGCGCGGCTCGGCGCCGTGCAGGCGCTCTACCAGCTCGACATCGGCGGCGCGACGCTCGCGGAAGTCCTTGCCGAGTTCGAATCGTTCCGGCTCGGGCGGGAGATCGACGGCGAGCAGTATCGCGACGCCGACGCGGCGTTCTTCCGCGAGATCGTCGCCGGCGTCGTCCGCGACCAGCGCCAGCTCGATCCGATCGTCCACGGCGCGTTGACGCCGGGCTGGCCGCTCGTCCGTATCGATGCGACGCTGCGTGCCATCCTCCGTGCCGGGGCCTACGAGCTCAGCGAACGGAACGACGTGCCGGCGCGCGTGGTGGTCAGCGAGTACGTCGACGTCGCCCGTGCCTTCTTCGATGGCGACGTGGCGGGGATGGTGAACGCGGTGCTCGATGCGCTCGCACGGAAGCTGCGCCCGGCGGAATTCTCGGTGGGCACATCCGGCGTGGGCGGCTGATGGGCCGGCCCGGCGAGTTCGAGCTGATCGAGCGGCACTTCCGGCCGCTCGCCGGCGATCCGGGCGCCCTCAGCCTTACCGACGATGCCGCGGTCTACCAGCCCCCGCATGGCGAGGAAGTGGTGCTGAAGGCCGACCTCGTCGCCGAGGGCATCCACTTCTTCGCAGACGATCCGCCGCGCTCGATCGCATCGAAGGCGCTCCGGGTGAACATCTCGGACCTCGCCGCCAAGGGTGCCGTGCCGGTCGGCTACCTGCTCTCGCTGGCGCTCAAGCCCGACTGGACCGAGGACTGGATCGCCGGCTTCGCCGCCGGTCTCGCCGCCGACCAGGAGCGGTTCGGCGTGACCCTCTTCGGCGGCGATACGAGCCGCGCCTCCGGCGGAACCGTGGTCTCGATCGCGGCGCTTGGACGGATCCCGACCGGCACGATCGTGCGCCGCAACGGGGCGCGGCCGGGCGACGCGGTATTCGTCTCCGGCACCCTCGGCGACGCCGCCCTCGGCCTTCGCATCCGCCTCGGGACGATCGACGCGATGCCGGCCGGCGCCGCCGCGGACCATCTCCTCGACCGTTTCCTCCATCCGCAGCCGCGGGTGGCGCTGGCGCCGGTCATCCGCGCCTTCGCCACCGCTTCGATGGACGTGTCGGACGGCCTCGCCGGCGATCTCGGCCATATCTGCCGCCAGTCGGGCGTAGGCGCCGAGATCGACGCGGCGGCGGTGCCGCTGTCGGCAGGCGCCAGGGCCCTGGTCGCGGCCGATCCCTCGGCGCTGACGACGGTCCTGACCGGGGGGGACGACTACGAGATCCTCGCCACGGTCCCGGTGGCGAAGGCGGACGCATTCAGCCATGCCGCCGCGGAAGCCGGCGTGCCGGTCACGCGGATCGGCACGATCACGGGCGGCGAACCCCACGTCCTCGTCATGGGCCCCGATGGCCCGATGCATCTCGGCCACGCCGGCCACGTGCACTTCTGATCGTCGCTGGTGTCCCATTCCTAGCGGACCCGAGCCGCACCCCAATCCGCTCATCCCGCGCATGCGGGGATCCAGTGCTCACATCTTCGACGCTTGCTTCCGGAAAAGCTGGATTCCCGCATGCGCGGGAATGCGCGGTGGAGATGGTCTGCAACCCGCCAGCGCTCGCACAGCCCGGCGCGCTCTCATCTCCCGTCTCCCGTCTCGATGGCGCCCGCGGGGACCGGGGCCTATAGTCGCCGATGATTCCCGCCGGAGCTTCCTCCCGTGACTCAGACCGCCGCGCATTCCTCCACACCGGCTGCCGAACACGCCGAGGCCCGTCGGAACGCGCTCGTTCTGTCGGTCGCTTCCGCCATTTCCGGCTCGGCGCCGCCGATCGCGATCACCCTCGGCGGCCTCGCCGGGCTCTATCTTCTCGGTGAGGACAAGTCGCTGGCGACGCTGCCGGTGAGCGGCTTCAACCTGGGCGTGGCGCTCGGGGCGATCCCTGCTGCGATGCTGATGCGCATCGTCGGCCGCCGCGTCGGCTTCATGGCGGGGGCGCTCGCCGGCATCGGAGGCGGAATCGTGGCCGGGGCGGCCGTCATCTACGGCCTGTTCGCCGGGCTGGTCGTGGGTTTCGCGCTCGTCGGCATCGCCGGCGCCTTCGCCCAGCAATACCGGTTCGCCGCGGCGGACAGCGGCGACGCCGCATTCCGTGCCCGCGCCATCTCGTGGGTGATGATCGGCGGCATCGCCGCCGCCATCATCGGGCCGCAGACGGTGATCCTGACCCGGGACCTCCTGAGTCCGATCCCGTTCGCCGGCGCCTTTTTCGCCATGGCCGTGCTCGCCGCCATCGGCATGGTGGTCGTTTCGTTTCTTTCCGGCCAGGCGCGCCTGCCGCCGTCCCGGGCCTCGCGGGAGGGCGGCCGGCCGCTGGCCGAGATCGCCCGCCAGCCGCGCTTCATCGTGGCGGTGCTCTGCGGCATGGGCTCCTACGGCCTGA
The DNA here is from genome assembly GCA_044506555.1 of Hyphomicrobiales bacterium. Lineage (GTDB taxonomy): Bacteria > Pseudomonadota > Alphaproteobacteria > Rhizobiales > Kaistiaceae > Bauldia. Next base: position 10,878 of record JBIQKL010000111.1, read on the forward strand.
TGTCGCTGGTGATGACCGCGGCCCCGCTCGCCATGGTTGCCTGCGGCCTCGGCGAGGACAACGCCGCCCTCGGCATCCAGTGGCATGTGCTCGCGATGTTCGGGCCGAGCTTCTTCACCGGCGCGCTGATCGCCCGCTTCGGGGTGGAGGTCATCGTCACCATCGGCATGGCGCTGCTCGGTGCGTGCGGGATCGTGGCGCTGTCCGGCATCGAGCTCGCCAATTTCTGGGGGGCGCTGATCCTGCTCGGCCTCGGCTGGAACTTCGGCTTCATCGGCGCCACCACCATGCTCACCGAGACCTACCGCCCCGAGGAACGGGGCAAGGTCCAGGGCCTCAACGATTTCCTGATCTTCGGCTCGGTGGCGGTCGCCTCGTTCAGCTCGGGGTCGCTGTTCACGGCGGCGGGCTGGAACGTGGTCAACTACGTCATTTTCCCGATCGTCGGAATTTGCATGATCGCGCTGGTCGCCGGCGCGGTTTTCCGGCGGCGCGCCTACGGATAGCCGACGTTACCGGGACCTTGACGCCCGCCGACTGACAGGTCATACCGTCGCCGGTTCGACAGGCGGTCCGCGGCTTGTCCCGGCCGTTCTCTTTCGCAAGAGCGTTTCGACGGGGAATTCTTCCGGCTCGGCGAGCCGGCGGAGGAAGGGGAATACACACCTTGCTGTACATCATCATTCTCTGTGGCCTCCTGTCCATCGCCTATGCGGCATGGGCAGCTCGGTCGGTGCTTGCGTCCGACGCCGGCTCCGCGCGGATGCGCGAGATCGCAGGCGCCATCCAGGAGGGCGCGACCGCCTATCTCCGGCGCCAGTATGTGACCATCGCCATCGTCGGTGTGGTGGTCTTCGTCATCCTCGCGCTGCTCCTCTCCATTCCCGTCGCGATCGGTTTCGCGATCGGCGCCATCCTTTCCGGCATCGCCGGCTTTGCGGGGATGATGGTGTCGGTCCGGGCCAACGTGCGGACCGCCCAGGCGGCGAGCCAGAGCCTTGCCGCCGGCCTCGACATCGCGTTCCGTTCCGGCGCGATCACCGGTCTCCTGGTCGCCGGCCTCGCGCTGCTCGGCGTCACCGTCTACTACTGGATCCTCACCGGCATCGGCGGCCATGCCCCGAGCGACCGCGTCGTCATCGACGCCCTGGTCGCGCTCGGCTTCGGCGCCTCGCTGATCTCGATCTTCGCCCGTCTCGGCGGCGGCATCTTCACCAAGGGCGCCGATGTCGGCGCCGACCTCGTCGGCAAGGTCGAGGCCGGTATCCCCGAGGACGATCCCCGCAACCCGGCGACCATCGCCGACAACGTCGGCGACAATGTCGGCGACTGCGCCGGCATGGCGGCCGACCTGTTCGAGACCTATGCGGTGACGG
>JBIQKL010000224.1:0-1878 GCA_044506555.1 Hyphomicrobiales bacterium
TCACAACGAACCTTCAAGCGCCGGTTCAAGGCAGCGACCGGCTATACCCCGGTCGACTACGTACAGACGGTCCGCGTGGAGGAGGCAAAGCAAATGCTCGAGCGCTCCGAGACACCCACCGACATGATCGCCCACGCAGTGGGATATGAGGATACCGCATTCTTCAGGCGGCTCTTCAAACGCAAGACTGGCGTCGCCCCCGCTCGCTACAGACAGCGTTTTCAATCCATCTCGACGCTCCGCTTCAGCGACGATGCCACCGACGGGAGCAACGCACCGTGAGGGGAGGTGCGCCTGCTCGGCGCACCTCCCTTCCGGGAGTCACGCTGCGCGCGACTGGCTCTTGCCGAGTTGGGAGACGAGGAGCGGCTGGTTGATGGACAGCCACGTCTCCGCAATCAGGCCATTCTCCATACGGTAGAGCGCGACGCCGTCGAAGACGACGCGGGCGCCGTCCGGGGCGATGCCCTGGAATTCGCCCGAATGGGTCGCCCATATTTCCCAGTGGGCCGAGACGAACTCTTCCGTGGCGATCAGGCGGGTGGTCTCGAACGACATTTCGCTGAAGGACTGCCGAAAGACGCGAAAGAACGTCTTGTAGCTTTCACGATCGAAGAACTCGCCGTTCGGGAATCCCGGAAAGCCGTGACAAGCGATGTGAGGCACGACCGTCTCGTCGATCACGTCCACGTCGGTGATGTCGTCGGAGTGGGTCCCGGCAAGAAACCTGGCGACGGCGTCCTTGTTGCGTTCGATTGCTGCGTTGGTCATTTTCCATTTCCTTTGGTTGCCCACGAGGGGCGGTTGGCCGCGCCGCGCCGAGCCGGAGCAACGCGATGCTCCGGCGCCGCGACGGCGCACGGGGGATGCGGTGGCAGTTCGAGCTTCAGCTCGCGCGCCCGCGGCGCACGCCAGCCCGGATGCCACCGCGGCTGAGGCCGATGTCGGCCAGGTCCCGATCGCTCATCGCCTCAAGGCGCACGATGTCGCGACGGACCCTTGCTTCATCGCCGAGGGCGGCGAGGAAGTGCGAGATGGCGCGCCGGACCGATCGGTTTCGAATCCGTCCGGGCTGGCCATGTTCGATGGACGTCATGTGTGGGGACTCCGTGATGGCCGGCCGGCTCAGGCGAGGATCGCCTCGACTTGCGCGGCGGTTTCAGGAGTGACCGCGGCGCTGCCGCCACGGCCGTAGGAGCGGCGGACGATGTCGGTCAGCTGCCTGACATCGCTCGTGACCGACAAATGGCCCGACAGCACATGCTGCGGCGCCAGCCCGTCGATCAGGTCGAGGACGCGCCCGAGCGAAGACTGGTCCATGTTGGCGAGCCAGGGCGCGTCGACCGATGACCACGCAACAAGGCCCTCCTGGAGCGCCGCGAATGGAACGGAATCGAGGGTGTCGGTCCTGCCCTCGAGGAGCGCGCCGAAGGCATCGGCGGCGAACAGCGCCCGGTCCGCCTCGTCGAAGAAGCCCATCGTCTCGGGAGCGTCGTAGTAGGGCGGCTTGACCTGGTGCAGGCGACGGCCGCCGACTTCGAAGACCTCGCCGGGCTCGAGGAGGCGCAAGCGCGACGGGTCGCCGGCGCCCAGCATCCCCATCTTTCCCGCGCCGAGGAAATTCGTCACGACCCGCGCCTGCGGCGCGAGCGCCAGGATCCGGTCGAGGTTCCCGATATGGTCGGCATCGGTGTGGCTGAGCCAGATCCACCGGAGGCTGTCGAGGTCGATCGCGGCGGAGAGGCGTTCGATGAAGTCACCGGACAACATCGCCAGTCCGGTGTCGACGAGCATCGGCTCAGTGCCCTCGAGGAGGAAGGCGTTGACGGCCAGTGCGCCCAGGCCGGGCACCGGCAGCCAGGAAGGCAAGACGGACCA
>JBIQKL010000225.1:0-1877 GCA_044506555.1 Hyphomicrobiales bacterium
CGAAGCCGCCTTCGATCGTCTCGCCGATCCAGTGCGCGTGGCTCCGCTCCTGCCGCCCGGCTTTCGGGCCGAGCTTGCCGCGATGGGCCACGCCCGACGTCACCGGGTCCAGCCCGCCGTCGTCGCGGATCGGCATCACTGCGAGCGACCGGTCCGGGCCGCCTTCGCCCATGGCGTAGTTGGCGACGAGCAGGAAACGGCCGTCGCGGGTCAGCGAATTCTGCGCCGTGACCGCCCCGGTGGTCGGCTGCATGTTGATGTAGTCGAGCGCGCGCCGTCCGCGGTCGAAGGCCCACGCCGAGACCAGGCCCTCGCGCCAGCCGAAGATCTCCGAGCTCGCGTACACATGGCCGCCGTCCGACGTCACCGACAGGAAGGTCGGGTTGTCGAGGCCGGTCTCCTCGGCGAGCAGCTCCGTCTCGCCCGTCGCTTCGTCGAGCGCGTAGACCGAGAGGCCCTTGCCCCGGGCACCCTGGAAATAGGGCGCCTCGCGATTGAGGCTCCCGACGAACAGCAGGCAGTCAGCGGCCATTTCATTCCTCCCCGTGGTCTTTGCGTCGGGCTTGCCGCGCCCGGCGGAAACCCCATCCTGCGCGCGACGCCGACGCTTGTCAGTCCTTTGCATATATGAAAATATCATTCACAAGAAAACAGGGAGGACGGCGCGATGCCCAACGGTGCCGCGTCCGACGCCGGCGTAGCCGAGGCGCAGCCGACCGTCGGGGTATCGTCGACATTTCCAACGGACATGCCTGCCGACCATGCGGCGTTGCCGGTATGGAACGCGGAGAACTGGCTCTATGAGGACTGGCCGGTCGGCCAGAAGATCCGCTCGCTCCGCCGCACCATGTCGGAGGGCGACAGCCACCAGTTCAACCTTCTGGTCACCGACATCCACCCCTACGTCCAGGACCAGATGTTCGCGACACGCGAGGGCATCTTCGGCAGACGGCTGATCGCAGGCGCCTTCGTCTTCTCCGCCGGCCTCGGGCTGGTCGCCACCAACTGCGTCAACGCCTTCTCCTACGGCTACGACAAGCTCCGCTTCATCAAGCCGGTGTTCATCGGCGACACGATCTACACGATCCGCACCAACCTCGAGAAACGGCCGCGCTACAAGGACATGGGCCTGATCCGCGCCAGCTACGAGGTGTTCAAGGGCGAGGGCGAGCTGGTCCTCTATTGCGAGCACCTCCAGACCGTGAAGTACAGAGACCCGGCGGCCTTCGCCGGCCAGACCGAGAAATAGGCGATGGCCGAAGAGGCGCTCCTTTCCGGGCTCGTCGTCGTCGACATGAGCCAGTTCCTGTCGGGGCCGTACTGCTCGCTCCGGCTCTCCGACCTCGGCGCCCGCGTCATCAAGATCGAGCGGCCGGACGGTGGCGACCTGTCGCGTCGGCTCTACCTGAGCGACACCGAGATCGGCGGCGATTCGACCATCTTCCACGCCATCAACCGCGGCAAGGAGAGCTTCGCCGTCGACCTCAAGGACGGGGCCGACTTGACCGCGCTTCGCGGGCTGATCGCGAGGGCCGACGTCGTCATCCAGAACTTCCGTCCGGGCGTGGCGAAGCGTCTCGGCGTCGACTGGGAGGCGATGCGCGATCTCAACGCGCGGCTCGTCTACGCCTCGATCAGCGGCTACGGCGAGGAGGGCCCGTGGGTGAAGCGCCCCGGGCAGGATCTGCTCGCCCAGGCGCGCTCGGGCGTGATGTGGCTGAACGGCGACGAGAGCCAGGGGCCGGTGCCGTTCGGCCTCGCCATCGCCGACATCCTCGCCGGCTCGGCGGCGGCGCAAGGAATCCTCGCCGCGCTGGTCCGCCGCGGCATCTCGGGGAAGGGGGCCCACATCGAGACCAGCCTCCTCGAAGCGCTCG
>JBIQKL010000112.1:0-11975 GCA_044506555.1 Hyphomicrobiales bacterium
GCTTGCCGGTGATGCTGAGCTGCCGCGAGAGGTGGCCGTTGGAGATGCGCGCCGGCAGCGCATGATAGGGCTCCGCGGCGAGAACGCCGGGGAGCCGCCGAACCGAGGCCATCACGCTCTCCGGCCGCGCCGTGGAGAAGACGATGGTGGCGTCCTGCCGGTCGGCGCGAAAGAAGACTGCGTCGATCATCGAGTCGATCGAGGAGAGCGTCCCGAGCCCCATCGCGATGAGACCGACCGCGAAGGAGACGCCGACCGCGGTCAGGCCGGCGCGGACCGGGTGCCGGATCAGGTGGCGGATCGCCATCGTGGTGAGCTGCGAGAACAGCCGCATGCGCTCGAAGGCGCCGTCGAACAGCTGCCGATACGCCGCCGGCGCCGGCGGGTGCATGGCGACGGCCGGCGGCAGGTTGAAGACGGCACGGCTCGCCTGGAAGGCGCCGAGCACGGCCGCGGCGACGGTGACGCCCGCGGCGATGAGGTACATGTCGGGGTCGGACCGGAAGATCAGGAACGGAAAACTGTAGAACCGCGCGTACATCACGGTCATGCCGCGGCCGAGGAGCGTACCCGCGACGCTGCCGATCAGAATGCCGGCCGCGGCGATGACCAGGACCAGCTTCAGGTAGTGCCAGACGACCTCCGACCGGCCGTAGCCGAGCGCCTTGAGAAGGCCGATCTGCTCGCGTTCGAGGGCGATCAGCCGCGACAGGATCATGTTGATGAGGAAGGCCGAGACGAGGAGAAAGACCGGCGGGATGAACGCCGCCATCCCCCGGAGCTGGGTCAGCTCGCTTTCGATGAAGGCATTGGAGAGCTGGTCCTTCCGCTCCACCGCGCCGATGCCGCCATAGGGCTCGAGAAGCCGGTCGACCTCGTCGATCACCGCCACCGGATTGGTGCCGGGAAGCAGGATGAGGCTGACGGAATTGAATGCGCCGTCGAGGTCGTAGAGCGAGGCCAGGGTCTCCTCGGGCATCCAGACCACGCCGAAGCGGCGGTTGTCGGGCATCATGTCGCCGGGGCCGATGGCGTAGACATATTCGGGCGAGAGCACGACGCCGACAATGGTGAGCGCCACCCTGGCGCTGCCGAACTGGCCGACGAAGCGCGACCCGACGCCGAAGCCATGGGCGTCGGCGAAGCCGGCATTGACCGCCACCTCGTTGGCGCGGCTCATCTCCGGCAGGCGGCCATCGCGGAGGTAGAGGGCGTTTACGGCCGGATCGCTGCCCGGCGGAAGCGAGACCGCGATGCCGCTCGCCGGCTCGCGCATCCCCTCGACGTCGAGAAGGAACGTCTCCGTGATCCGCGCCTCGGCAGCGGCGACGCCGTCGGTCGCCGCGATCTGCTCCATGAGCGACCTCGGCGCCCGCACCGCCGAGGCGAAGACGTGGCCGAAGCGGTAGCGGTCGTAATACGCGGCGCGCGTCTCCTCGAGCGAGCGCCAGCTGCCGAGCGAGAGCACCAGCGTCGCCACGCCACAGGCCATCACCAGCGCCACGGCGAGCGATTGCGCCCAGAGCCGGACAAGGTCGCGGAGGAGCTTCCGGTCGAGCGCCTTCATCGCCTCACCAGTGGATGTCCGCCGGAGACAGCCGGTCCGTGTTCTCGGTCACTTCGCTGATCTGTCCGTCGGAGAAGCGGAGCACGCGGTTGGCAAGAGCCTGGATCGGCGCATTGTGGGTGATGATCACGGTCGTCGTACCGAGCTCGCGGTTGGTCTGCATCAGCGCCTCGAGGACGAGAACCCCGGTCTTCGAGTCGAGCGCCCCGGTCGGCTCGTCGCAAAGCATGATCTCCGGCCGCTTGGCGACGGCGCGGGCGATCGCGACCCGCTGCTGCTCGCCGCCGGAGAGCTGCGCGGGGAAGTGCGAGATGCGCTCCTTGAGACCGACCAGTTCCAGCGCCTCCTCGGGCCGCATCGGATTGCGCGCGATCTCGGTGACCAGCGCGACGTTCTCCTTGGCGGTGAGACTCGGGATCAGATTGTAGAACTGGAAGACGAAGCCGACATGGTTCCGGCGGTAGAGCGTCAGGCGGCGCTCGCTGTAGCCGGCGAGATCCTCGCCCTTGAACAGCACCGAGCCGCCGGAGGCCGCGTCGAGCCCGCCGAGGATGTTGAGGAGCGTCGACTTGCCGCTGCCCGAGGCACCGAGCAGCACGGCGATCTCCCCCTCGTAGAGCACGGCGTCGACGCCGCGGAGCGCCCGAACCTCGACGTCGCCCGTCCGGTAAACCTTGGTGAGGCCTTCGATCTCGAATAGAACCCGGCTCATCGTCCATCTCTGTGACGTCGGCCGCGTCGCCGACCCGCCGGCGGGCGCTATTCCGCCGAAGGTGCCATCATCCAACCGTCCTGCCCATAGGTCTCTTCGAGCGTATGCAGGACCTGCCTCACGGTTACAGGATGTCGCGCCAGCGCGCTCAGCGAGCCCACGGCCCCCGCGCGGCAATGCGGCGACGCGGGAATGCGGCGGTAGAACAGGTTGACCGCCTCGGCGAGCACGGATGCCGGTTCGTCGACGACAATCGACGCCCCGACGATTGCGATCATTGCGCCGTCGCGCCGCCGCCAAGCCTGGGCGAGGCCGGCGACCTTGCTGCCGGCCACCGCGATGTCGTAGCGGCCCGGACAGAAGGCATCCGGGCACGGTCCGCGTTCTCCCTCGAGACCGAGGCGCGCCAGCAGCCGATCGATCAGCGACGCCATTTCTTCATAGCCACGATCGATGGTGAAGCCCGGCGCAACAGGCCGGCTGATGGCGACCTGCAGCGTCCCCGGCGAGACGGGGCAGACGCGTCCGCCGCCGCGGCGAACCGCGACCGGCCAGCCGGCCTCCGCGCACGCTTTCCTCGCCTCGTCGAAGGACGGTAGGCGGGCGTCCGTCGGCCCCGCGAGCAACGCGCGGGGCGACTGCCAGAGGAGCAGCGACGGACCTCGCGGCGGAGCGGTGCCGAGGAAGTCGTCCTGGCGTCGAAGCGCCTCGTCGGCAGAGGAGAAGACCCTGATGTCGACGGCAGGAGGAAGGCCCCCCGGGGAACTGGCGACCTCACCTCCTTCAAGCGGCATCTATCGTCCCGATCACGGTCCCGGGCCGGATGACGCCGTCCTTCGCGACCGAGCGCGTCAGCACGCCGTCCGCCGGCGCCGCGATCTCGAAGGTCGTCTTCTCGACCATGATCTCGGCGACGACAGTGCCCCGGGTCACGGCGGCTCCATCGGCGTAAAACCAGTTGGAGACGATGCCCTCCGGGATCGCCTCCGCGTCCCACAGCCCCTCGGGGATCACGATGTCCGCCATCGTCCTTCTCTATCCCAGCGTGGCGCGCGCCGTCTCCGCGATGGTATCCGCGTTCGGCAGGACGAAGCGCTCCATCGGACGGCTATAGGGGATCGGAACGTCGGGTATGGCGAGCCGGCGCGGAGGTGCCTTCAGGCAGGAGGGATCGTGCTCGGCGACAGTGGCGATGATCTCCCCGGTGAGGCCGAAGCTCCTGTAGTCCTCGTCGACCACGATCAACCTTCCGGTTTTCGCGACCGAGGCGACGATCGCCTCGCGGTCCAGCGGGACGATGGTCCTGAGATCCAGCACCTCGGCCTCTATCCCTTCCTTGGCAAGCGCGTCCGCCGCCTCGAGCGCACGGTGCACCATCATCGAGAGTGTGACGATGGTCACGTCCTTTCCTTCGCGCACGACCTTCGCCTTGCCGAACGGCACCTCGTAGTCGTCCTCCGGGACGATCGTGGCGGCGGCATCGGGCGACGCCATCCAGGCCAGTCCCTGGAGCCCCTTGTGGAACATGAACATGACCGGATTGTCGTCGCGGATCGCCGCCGTCATCAGGCCCTTGGCGTCGTAGGCATTGGACGGCGCCACCACCTTCAGCCCAGGCAGGTGCGCGAAGGTGGCATGGAGGGTCTGCGAGTGCTGGCCGGCGTCCGAGTAGCCGCCGCCGGTGGCCGTCATGATCACCATCGGCACCTTGCAGTTGGCGCCGGAGAAGTAGGTGTTCTTCGCCGCGAGATTGTAGATCGCGTCCATGCAGACGCCGAAGAAGTCGACGAACATCAGTTCGACCACGGGCCGCATGCCGGCCATAGCGGCGCCGACGCCGGCGCCGATGAAGCCGGTCTCCGAGATCGGCGTGTCGCGGATGCGGGCCTCGCCGAACTCGTCGAGCAGCCCGGCGGTGGCGCCGAAGATGCCGCCATAGATGCCGACGTCCTCGCCCATGACGAAGACCGAGGGGTCGGTGCGCATCTCCTGGGCGATGGCTTCCGAGATCGCGCGTGAGACGGGGAGAATGCGATTGCTGGTCATCGGATGGCTCCTCGTTCCTATGTCACGCGAAGACGGCGGTCAGCGCGTCTTCGGGGGCGGGCTCGGCGGCGGCCCGGGCGAAGGCGATGGCCTCGTCGACCTCGGCCTTGGCGTCCGCCCGCGACTTGTCGGCCTCGGCCGCGGTGAAGGCGCCGTCGGCGATGGCGCCGTCGCGGAGCCGCTTGATCGGGTCCTTGGCCTTCAGCGCGGCCACCTCTCCCTTGGGCCGGTAGAGCTCGGGATCGCCCTGGAAGTGCCCGTAGTAGCGGTAGGTCTCGACCTCGATGAGCGTCGGCCCTTCCCCGTTCCGGGCACGCGCGACGGCCTCCCCGGCCGCCTCGAAGAGCGCGAGCGTATCATTGTCGGCAACGTGCACGCCGGGCATGCCGTACCCGGCCGCTCGGACGCTCGCCCGCGGCACGGACGTGGACTTCCCCTTCGCGACGGAGATGCCCCAGCCGTTGTCCTCGATGACGAAGATCACCGGCAGCTTCCAGAGCGCGGCGAGGTTCAGCGCCTCGTGGAACCCGCCCTGGTTGGCGGCGCCGTCGCCGACATAGGAGACGGCGACCGCGTCGCTGCCGTTCATCTTGGCCGCGAGCGCAGCACCGACGGCCGGGCCCGCGCCCTGGGCGATGATCCCGCTGCAGGCGAAGTTCACCGCGGGGTCGAGAAGGTGCATGTGGCCGCCGCGGCCGCCGGCGAGGCCCGCGGCCTTGCCGAAGATCTCCGCCGTCATCTTCTTCAGGTCGACGCCCTTGGCGATGGCGGCATGATGCGGCCGGTGGGTCGCCGTCACCGTGTCATCGGGCCGCAGGTGGATGCACACGGCGGCGGCGCACGGCTCCTGTCCCGCGGCGAGGTGCATCTCCCCGGGGATCGTGCCGGCACCGATGTCGAACTTCGGCGACTTCCCCTCCATGTAGATGGCCGCCAGCGTGTCCTCGTAGTAGCGGGCCTTCTCCATGACGCCGTACATCCACAGCATCTGATCCTTGGTGGGCATGCGCTCCTCCGACATTCCTTGTTGTCGAGACGCCACAGCAAGGAACGATTTCCGGCTCCGCTCCTTGACCTGGATCAAACCGCCAGAGTTACCGATCGCCGCGGAGCGCGACATAGATCGCCGGGATGACGAGGACGGTCAGCAGCGTCGAGGAGGCGAGGCCGAAGAGCAGCGAGATCGCAAGGCCCTGGAAGATCGGGTCGGCGAGGATCACCGCGGCGCCGATCATCGCCGCGAGCGCGGTGAGCAGGATCGGCTTGAACCGCACCGCACCCGCCTCGAGCAGCACGTCGCGGAGCGGCCGGCCGGGAATGCGGGCATGGCGGATGAAGTCGACGAGCAGGATCGAGTTGCGGACGATGATGCCGGCAAGCGCGATGAAGCCGATCATCGAGGTCGCGGTGAACGGCGCGCCGAACAGCCAGTGGCCGAGCATGATCCCGATGAAGGTGAGCGGGATCGGCGTCAGGATGACGAGCGGCAGCTTGAACGAGCCGAACTGGGCGACGACCAGGATGTAGATGCCGACGATGGCGATCATGAAGGCGCCGCCCATGTCGCGGAACGTCACCCATGTCACCTCCCATTCGCCGTCCCACAGCAGCGTCACGACCGTCTCGTCGTCCGGCTGGCCGTGGAGGGAGACGACCGGCTTCGGCAGGTCGCCCCAGTCCGCCGCGTCGATCGCCCGCCCGACCGCGATCATGCCGTAGACCGGCGCCTCAAAGGCGCCGGCGAGCTCGGCCGTCACCATCTCCGCCGGCCGGCCGTTGTGGCGGAACACCGGGTAGGAGCCGGCGTCGTCCACGACATGGACGACGTCGCCGAGCTCGACGATGCCGCGCGTACCGGGGATGGCATTGGCCGGCACCGGAGTCGCCAGCGCCCGCTCGTCGAGGACGCGGCTGCCCTTGTCGAGGCCCATGGTGATCGGGATCGGCTGGCGCTCGCCGCCGCGGTGCGAGTAGCCGACGGTGCTCTCGCCGTAGAGGGCGCGGATCGCCTCGTAGACGTCGGCCTGCTCGACGCCATGGTACTCGAGGCTGTCCTGGTCGATGACGATGCGCCGCCGCTCGGGGCGGACGCCGAACGAATCGTCGACGTCGACCACGAAGGGGACGCTCTCGAAGGCTTCGCGAACCTTCGCCGCCACCGCGCGCCGGGTCCCGGCGTCGGGGCCGTAGACCTCGGCGAGCAGCGTCGCCATCACCGGCGGTCCCGGCGGCGGCTCGACCACCTTGACCGCCGTGCCCGCCGGCATGTCGAGCCCCGCGAGGCGGCCGCGGAGGTCGAGGGCGATGTCGTGGCTGGTCCGCCCCCGGTCCTCCTTCGGCGAGAGGTTGACCTGGATGTCGCCCTGGTTGGGCAGGATGCGAAGGAAATAGTGCCGGACGAGGCCGTTGAAATTGAAGGGCGCCGAAGTCCCCGCATAAGTCTGGAAGGAGACGGCTTCCGGGACGCCCTCGAGCCTTGCGACGGCCGCCTGGAGGACGCGGTCGGTCTCCTCGACCGAGGACCCCTCCGGCAGGTCGACGACGACCTGAAGGTCGGTCTTGTTGTCGAAGGGGAGAAGTTTCACCGTGACGTGCTGGGTGTAGAAGAGGCCGAGCGAGCCGATTGTCAGCACGCCCACCACAGCGATGAACGTCCAGGCGCGCGCCCGGCTCGCGAGGATCGGGCGGGCCACGGCGACATAGAGGTGGCCGAGCACGCCACGGGCGGCCTCGCCGTGGCTGTGCACCGGCCCGTGCGTCCGGCCGAGGCGGAGCATCAGCCACGGCGTCAGCATCACGGCGACGAAGAAGGAGAACAGCATCGCGGCGGAGGCGATCGCCGGGATCGGGCTCATGTAGGGCCCCATCAGGCCCGAGACGAACAGCATCGGGAGCAGCGCCGCGATGACGGTCAGCGTCGCGACGATGGTTGGGTTGCCGACCTCGGCGACGGCGTCGATCGCCGCCCGCATCCGTGGCCGTCCGTCGCCCATCGCCCAGTGGCGGGCGATGTTCTCGATGACGACGATGGCGTCGTCGACGAGGATGCCGATCGAGAAGATCAGCGCGAAGAGGCTCACGCGGTTGAGCGTGTAGCCCATGACGTTGGCCGCGAACAGCGTGAGCAGGATCGTCGTCGGGATGACGACGGCGACGACGATCGCCTCGCGCCAGCCGATGGCGACCGCGACCAGGACGATGATCGACACCGTGGCGAGGCCGAGGTGGAAGAGCAGCTCGTTCGCCTTCTCGTTCGCGGTCTCCCCGTAGTTGCGCGTGACGGTCATGGCCACGTCCGCCGGCACGATGCCGCCGCGGACGGCTTCGAGCCGGTGGACGATCTCCTCGGCGATGACGACGGCGTTGGTGCCGGGCCGCTTGGCAACGGCGAGCGACACCGACGGCGCCGTTGTCCAGCCGTCGTCGGTGCGCCGCACCGTGCCGACGCGGGTCTCCGCGGTGTCGGTGACGAGCGACACGGTCGCGACGTCGCGGACATAGACCGGCCGCCCGTCGCGGGTGGTGAGCAGCAGGTTGCCGATCTCCGGCGGCCCCTGCAGCGTCTCGCCGGCGACTAGGTCGATCTGCCGGCCGCCGTCGCGGACGGTGCCAGCGAGGAAGGAGCGGTTGGCGCCCTCGACCTTGGCGGCGAGCTGCGCGAGCGTGACGCCGTAGAGCGACAGGCGCTCCGGGTCGGGCTCGATGCGGATCGTCTCCGGCTGCGCCCCGACGATGTAGGTGAGGCCGATGTCGGGGAGCTTGGCGATCTCGACCTGGAGCTCGCGGGCCAGCCGGGTCAGGCCGTTCGCGTCCCAGCGGTCGGCGGCGCCCGGCTCGGGGGCGAGCGCGACGACGACGATGGCGACGTCGTCGATGCCGCGTCCGACGATCAGCGGATCCGGGATGCCGACCGGGATGCGATCCATGTTGGCCCGGACCTTGTCGTGGACGCGGAGCACGGCGGCGTCCGACGAGGTGCCGACGAGGAAGCGCGCCGTCACCAGCACCCGGTCGTCGCTGATCTGGGCGTAGACATGCTCGACGCCGTCGATGCTCTTCACCAGCGTCTCGAGCGGCTCGGCGACGAGCTTCCCCGCGTCCTCGGCGCGGAGCCCGTCGGCCTGGACGTGGATGTCGACCATCGGCACCGAGATCTGCGGCTCTTCCTCGCGCGGCAGCGTCACCAGCGCGACTAGGCCGAGCGCCAGCGAGGCGAGGAGCAGGAGGGGCGTCAGCGGCGAGTTGATGAAGGCGGCGGTCAGGCGCCCGGCGATCCCGAGCTTCATGGCAGCATGACCCGGTCGCCGGCGCGGAGCCCTGAGAGGATCTCGACCCGCACCTCGCCGTTGGCCTCGAAGCGGGAGCCCGGGATCACGGCGACGTCCATCGGCGGCTCGCCCGCGAGCCGCACGTAGTCGACGCCGTGGCGGGTGGCGATCGCCTCCGGCGGCACCGAGAGCACGGTGCGCACCCCGACCGGGATCCAGACGAGGGTGCGCTCGCCGACGAAGTAGTCGCCGAGGCCGTCGACCTCGACGTCGGCGAGCACCCGGCCCTCGGTGATCTGCGGATAGACCTTCGCCAGTCGTCCGGCGTGACCCGCGCCGCCGGGCCGATCGCCGACATGGACGGTCGATCCCTCCGTGATCTCGGCTGCGTGGCGCTCGGGCAGGGCGAGGCGGAGGAAGTAGCCGCCGCCGGCGACCAGCGCGATCTCCTCGCCGGCCATCACCACGGAGCCTTCCGTCACGGGCACGCGGAGGATGCGGCCGCCGGCCGGGGCGAGGACGTCGCCCTCGGCCGACTGGGCGGCGATGACGGCGCGGTCGGCCTCCGCCGCGGCAAGCTGGTTGACGAGCACCTCCACCGCCGTGCGGGCGGCGTCGACCCGCGCCTGGGTCCCCGACCCGGTCTTCAGCAGTTCCTCGGCGCGGGCGAGGTCGGTCTGCGCATTGGCGAGCTCCGAGGAGAGCGCCTGGATGCGCGCATCGGCGGCGCGCTGCTGGATCGCGAGCTTGTCGTCGACGATGGTCGCAACCACCTCGCCCTCGGCGACGTCGCTGCCCTCGTCGATGCGCACGTCGCGGACCGTGCCGGCGATGCGGGCGCGGGCGAGCACCGCGTCGCGGCTCTCGACGGTGCCGAAGACGGCCTTGGTCTCGTCGATCGTGATCGGCGCGACCGCGAACTCCGCCGCTGGCGCCGCTGTGGCGAGGAAGAGCGCGGCGAGGCCGGGCAGGACGCGGGTCGGGGTCATCGTGGCTTCTGCCTCTAGCGGAAGGCGGCGCCCGGCCTGACGCCCGCCTTCCTGAGGACGATCGCGGCGGGGCAGAAGCCGGTGAAGGCGGACTGGAGGAGGTTGAGGCCGACGAAGGCAGTGAGCAGCAGCCACCACGGCGAGACGAGGTGCGCCGCCACGACGGACAGGAGCACCAGCGTTCCGGCGAAGGCGAGCACGGCGCGGTCGATGGTCATTGAGCGGTTCTCCGTTGGTTTTCGGGGCTTGCAGCTATTCGCCGGGCTCGATCCGGAGCTCCTTGAGCTTCCGAATGCCGAGCATGTCGAGGACGAGGTTCTCGTAGAAGGTGTCCGCCTTGCCCTGCCGGACCTTGCGGAGGAAGTACTTCTCGAAGCCGACCTTGGCGGTGTGCACCCAGCGGCCCGACGACGACCAGTTGACGTTCCGCGGCGGGATCTGGGGCTGCGCGACGAAGGCGATGCCCTCGTCGCCGAAGTCCGCAAGGCAGACCGCGTTCCAGGTGGCGACCGCCCGCGGCGCCTCGCCGTGAAGCAGCGCGGCGATGTTCTCCGCCGTCGCGGCCACCATGGATTCGATCATGAATCCGGTCTTGGGCACGCCCACCGGCAGCGGCGTCTTGCCCACCGGCGGAATCGCCACCGCGACCCCGATGCCGAAGACGTTCGGATAGGCCGGATTCCGCTGGTGCTTGTCGATGACGACGAAGCCGCGCGGGTTGACCAGGCCGTCGATGCCGTGGATCGCCTTCACGCCGCAGAAGGCGGGGAGCATCATCGAGAACGCGAAGGGCAGCGCATGCGCGGCCTTCGGGCTACCGGCCTCGTCGACCTCGGTGAGGTGCATCGTGCCCGGCTCGACCCGGTCGACCTTCGCGTTGGTGATCCACTTGATGTGCCGCTCGCGCATCGCGCTTTCGAGCAGGCTCTTGGTGTCGCCGACGCCGTCGAGGCCGAGGTGGCCGATATAGGGCTCCGACGTCGCGAAGGTCATCGGCACCCGGTCGCGCACCTTGGCGCGGCGAAGGGCGGTATCGAGGATGAAGGCGAACTCGTAGGCGGGGCCGTAGCACGAGGCGCCCTGGACGGCGCCGACGACCACCGGGCCGGGCTGCCGGACCAGCGCCTCGACCGCCGTCCGCGCCTTCTCCGCGTCGTCGACCTGGCAGATCGACTGCGTGTGGCCCGCCGGCCCGAGCCCCGGGATCTCGTCGAAGGCGAGGTCGGGACCGGTGGCGATGACGAGGTAGTCGTAGTCGAGGAAGGAATCGTCATTGAGCTCGATCCGGTTGTCCGCCGGATGCACGCGGCGGGCGCCCTCCGGACGGAGCGCGATGCCGCGCCGGGCGAAGATCGTCCCGAGGTCGACGGAGATGTCCTCGCGATCGCGCCAGCCGACGGCGACCCAGGGATTCGACGGCACGAACGAATAGGTCGAGCCCAGGTTGACGACCGTCACGCTGTCGTCCGGGCCGAGCTTCTCCTTCATCTGGTAGGCCATGATGACGCCGCCGAGGCCTGCGCCGAGAACGACGATATGCGACATGGGTCTCCCTCCTTGCAGGGCTTGCCGAGGCCCGGCTCCGGCCCTCGCTGCTCGTCTCCGGGCGGCGCAGGCCCTTGTCTCCGGCGCGTTTGCCGCCATAGTCCAATCGGACGGCTTGCAGATAACATTCAAGTCTCATAATTTCAAGATTATGAATGTAAAGGACATGATTCCGGCGGCCGCCGACGCGGCGGAGCTGATGCGGAGCCTCTCGCATCCGCAGCGGCTGCTCGTGCTCTGCGCTCTCGGCAGCGACGAGAAGTCGGTCGCCGAGCTCCGCGAGGAACTCGGCGTGGAGCAGGTGCCGATGTCGCAGCAGCTCATGCGGCTCAGGGCAGACGGACTGGTGGAGGCGCGCCGCGAGGGGACGAGCGTCTACTACCGGATTGCCCGCCCCGACGTGCTCGGCGTCATCGAGGCGCTGCAGACGCTCTATTGCCGACCCTAAGCGTCGACTTGAAATTCCCAATCCCTGCTGACTGTGCCGAGGATGTGCTTGCCGCCGGCATTGCCGCGGCAACCAGTGGTACTGGTGACCATCTCGTGGGCCGACCCAACGACTTTGTCGTCATGGGACAGAGAGTGAACCATGAGGTTTCGACCAGCCGCCCGCAATTCCGGCTAGACAGCCCACAGCGCCTCCATACCGCGGAACGCGGCGTACGAACCGCGGCAAACCGGAAACGATCCAATGCCTTCTCTGTTTCTTCAGGATCAGCACAGCGCTCATGTGTGGCACGGCGTTGTACCTCAAGTTCCTGGTCCGGGGAGCGCACAAAACGGGGTAGTGGCACCCGCCGGTTCTCCAAGCCAGAGAGCGTTAGACCTGAGTTTCACTCCCTCTACCA
>JBIQKL010000008.1:0-22882 GCA_044506555.1 Hyphomicrobiales bacterium
CGCCCACAAACAAACGACAGGCGTGCCACCCGCGCCCGCCCCGCCCCTTCGGGGGCAACCTGACCACGCATCACCCGGCCGCGCTCGCGGCGCGGGAAGGCGAATGCGCGTCCGTCCCGGCAATGGTGCGCTTGGAACCGATTTTACCGGCCGCTTCGGGCGACGGAAGGTTTCCCCGTTCCGGCCGCGGTGCTATCGTCGCCGCGATCCCCGTCAGCCAAGCATGCCCGGTCCAGCCGGCAGAGGAAACGCCGAATGAATGCCCCGTCGAAACCGCCGAAGCCGACCAAGGCCGGACCCTCCTTCACCGACCAGGAGGCGCTGGCGTTCCATTCCAACGGGCGGCCCGGCAAGCTCGAGATCAACCCGACCAAGCCGATGGCGACGCAGCGGGACCTCTCGCTCGCCTATTCGCCCGGCGTCGCGGTGCCCGTCCGGGCCATCGCAGAGGATCCGGCGCTCGCCTTCGACTATACGAGCCGCGGCAACCTCGTCGCCGTCATCTCCAACGGCACCGCCATCCTCGGCCTCGGCAACCTCGGGGCGCTCGCCTCCAAGCCGGTGATGGAAGGCAAGGCGGTGCTGTTCAAGCGCTTCGCCGACGTCGATTCGATCGACCTCGAGGTCGACACCGAGAACGTCGACGAGTTCATCAACGCGGTGCGCTATCTCGGCCCGTCCTTCGGCGGCATCAATCTCGAGGACATCAAGGCGCCGGACTGCTTCATCATCGAGCAGCGGCTCCGCGAGCTGATGGACATCCCGGTCTTCCACGACGACCAGCACGGCACCGCGATCATCGCCACCGCCGGGCTGATCAATGCCCTCCATCTCACCGGGCGGGACATCAAGACGACGCGGCTGGTCTGCAACGGCGCGGGCTCGGCCGGCATCGCCTGCGTCGAGCTGGTCAAGGCGCTCGGCATGCCGCCGGAGAACGTCATCCTCTGCGACACCAAGGGCGTCATCTACAAGGGCCGCACCGAGGGCATGAACCAGTGGAAGTCGGCCCACGCGGTCGAGACCCCCCTGCGGACGCTGGCCGAGGCGATGGACGGCGTTGACGTGGTCTACGGCCTTTCGGCCAAGGGAGCGCTCACGCCGGACATGATCCGCTCGATGGCGCCGAACCCGATCATCTTCGCCATGGCGAACCCCGATCCCGAGGTCACGCCGGAGGAGGTCGCCGAGGTACGCGAGGACGCGATCGTCGCGACCGGCCGGTCGGATTATCCGAACCAGGTCAACAATGTTCTCGGCTTCCCCTACATCTTCCGCGGCGCGCTCGACGTGCGGGCGACGACCATCAACGACGAGATGAAGGTCGCCGCGGCGCAGGCGCTCGCCGAGCTCGCCCGCGAGGACGTGCCGGACGAGGTGGCCGCCGCCTATCAGGGCATGCGGCCGCGCTTCGGGCCGGGCTACATCATCCCGGTGCCGTTCGATCCGCGCCTGATCAGCGAGGTTCCGGCGGCGGTGGCGACGGCGGCGATGGAATCCGGCGTCGCCGGGAAGCCGATCCTCGACATGCCGGCCTACAAGGTGCAGCTCTCGGCGCGGCGCGACCCGATCGTCGGCACGCTGCAGCGCATCTTCCAGCGCGTCCGCCGCGCTCCGAAGCGCGTCGTCTTCGCCGAGGGCGAGGAGGAGCAGACGATCCGCGCCGCGGCGAGCTTCGTCCATAACAAGCTCGGCACGGCGATCCTGATCGGCCGGGAGGAGACCGTGCGCGCCGCCGCCGACAAGGCCGGCATCGACATCCGCGAGGGCATCGAGATCCACAACGCCCGGCTCTCGCACCGCAATACCGACTATGCCGACTACCTCTATGCCCGGCTGCAGCGGAGGGGCTACCTGTTCCGCGACTGCCAGCGCCTCGCCAACACCGACCGCAACGCCTTCGGCGCCTGCATGGTGTCGCTCGGCGATGCCGACGCGATGGTGACCGGCGTCACCCGGAACTACGGCACCGTGCTCGAGGACATCCTCCGGGCGATCGATCCCAAGCCGGGTCATCGCGTCATCGGCGTCTCGATCGTGCTCGCCCGCGGGCGCACCGTGCTGGTCGCCGATACCGCCGTCCACGAGATGCCGACGGCCGAGGAGCTCGCCGACATCGCCGAGGAGACCGCCGGCGTCGCCAAGCGCATGGGCTACGAGCCGCGCGTCGCCTTCCTCGCCTACTCGACCTTCGGCCAGCCCGAGGGCGAGCGGGCGCAGAAGGTCCGCGATGCGGTCGGGATCCTCGACGGCCGGCGCGTCGACTTCGAGTACGACGGCGAGATGTCGGCCGACGTCGCGCTCAGCGCCAGCGGCATGACGCCCTATCCGTTCTGCCGCCTGTCCGGTCCGGCCAACGTGCTGGTCATGCCGGCATGGCACTCGGCCTCGATCTCGACCAAGATGCTCCAGGAGCTCGGCGGCTCGACGGTGATCGGCCCGCTGCTGGTCGGCCTCGACAAGCCGGTGCAGATCGTCTCGCTCGGCGCCAAGGACTCCGACATCGTCAACATGGCCGCCCTCGCGGCATTCAATCTGGGGGGATAGACGCGGCCGTTCGTCGATTCCGGCGGGTTCCGTTCGTCGCCATCACGAAGCGGGCGAATGGGCGCCCGCCGGGTAACGGAGCGCACGATGAAGATCGCACCCTATCTCCTGTTCAACGGCAACTGCGCCGAGGCCTTCCGGTTCTACGAGAAGGCGCTGGACGGGAAGAACCTCCAGCTCATGCCGCACAAGGGCACGCCGGCAGCGGAATATGTCTCCGGCGACTGGCAGGACAAGATCATGCACGCCTACCTGGAGGTGGGCGATTCGGCGCTGATGGCCTCCGACGTGCCGCCCGAGCACCAGAAGCCGCCGGGCGGGTTCTCGGTCTCGTATCACGCCGCCGACGAAGCCGAGGCGGAGCGCGTTTTCAATGCGCTGGCCGAGGGCGGCACCGTGACCATGGCGCTCGAGAAGACGTTCTGGGCCAGGAGCTTCGGCATGCTGGTCGACCGCTTCGGCACGCCGTGGATGGTCAACTGCGCCGAGGCGCCCGCCTAGCGAGGCGGCTTTACGGAGGACCTCCCTCCCGTATAGGAGTGGCGGCTTCGGCAGCGGAGGAGGCCGCCATGACCTACATGATGCTGATCATCGAGGAGCCCGGCGGGCGACTGCGGCCGCCGATCGACGAGCGGCGCCAGCGTTACCGGGACATGGTGGCCTTTGCCGAGGACCTCCAGTCGAAGGGCAAGCTCAAGGTGGCGCAGGCGCTCGCCCTCCCCGAGAAGGAGGGCGCCCGCATCCGGAAGCGGGGCCAGAACCACGCCACGGTCGACGGTCCCTTCGCCGAGGCGAAGGAGATCGTCGGCGGCTTCTTCTATCTCGATTGCGACAGCCGGGAGGAGGCGCTCGCCATCGCCGCGCGATGCCCGGCGACGGAATGGGCCACCGTCGAGGTGCGCCGCGTCGCGACCTGCTTCGAGGAGCAGGACTAGGGTTTCGTCACGCGCCGGAGCGTGAGGTTGATCCGGCCGCCTTGCGGCAGCCCGTCGCGGAGCAGCGGCGAGGTGCCGGGATAGATCCGGTCGACGCCGTGGAAGGCGAGGCGCGACGCGCCGCCGAGCACCACGAGGTCGCCCGAGACGAGGCGGAAGGCACGGGTCGGGCCGTTGCGTACGCTGCCGCCGAGCCTGAAACGGCAGTCGTCGCCGAGCGACAGCGACACCACCGGCGCCGTGGTCTCGTCCTCGTCGGCGTCCTGGTGGAGGCCGAGCTTCGCACCGGCGGCGTAGTTATTGATCAGGCACGCCTCGGGCGGATGGGGATAGTCCGACACCGCGCGCCATACGGCGAGGATGATCTCGGGGATCGGCGGCCAGGGCGCGCCGGTCACCGGGTGGGTCGGCTGATAGCGGTAGCCGCCGTCGCGGTCCGACACCCAGCCGAGCGGTCCGCAATTGGTCATCGCCACCGAGAACGGCTTGCCGGTCCGCGGCATCGCCGGCGTGTAGAACGGCGCCAAATCGACGACGGCGCGGAGCGCGGAGAGCGCTTCGCGCTGCTGTTCGGGGTCCCAGAACGGGCGGTGGACGAAACCCGGCGGCAGGTCGTCGAAGAGGTCGGCCATGACGTGCCTCCCGAAAAGAAAAGGGCCCGCGACGTCGCCGTCGCGGGCCCGATCGGATCTGCGACCGGGACTATTCGTCGTCCTTGTCGCCTGAATCCTGGCGGGCGCGGAGCGCGGCGCCGAGGATGTCGCCCAGCGAAGCGCCGGAGTCGGTCGAGCCGTATTGCGCGACGGCCTCCTTCTCCTCGGCGATCTCGAGCGCCTTGATCGAGACGGCGATCTTGTGCGCCTTCTTGTCGAAGGCGATGACCCGCGCATCGACCTTCTCGCCCGCGGCGAAGCGCTCGGGGCGCTGCTCGGAGCGGTCGCGCGACAGGTCGGAGCGGCGGATGAAGGCGGTGAGATCGGTGTCCGCGATCCGGACCTCGATGCCGCCCTCCTTCACGTCGATCACCTCGCAGGTCACCACGGCGCCCTTGCGGACATCGCCGGAGGCCGCCGTCGCGAAGGGATCGCCGGCCACCTGCTTGATACCGAGCGAGATGCGCTCCTTCTCGACGTCGACGTCCAGCACCTGGGCGCGGACGACGTCGCCGCGATTGTAGTCCTCGATCGCCTGCTCGCCCGGACGGTTCCAGTCGAGGTCGGAGAGATGGACCATGCCGTCGACGTCGCCGTCGAGGCCGATGAACAGGCCGAACTCGGTCTTGTTCTTGACCTCGCCCTCGACCTCCGAGCCGACCGGGTGGGTCGCCGCGAAGCTCTCCCACGGATTGGCCAGCGTCTGCTTCAGGCCGAGCGAGATGCGCCGCTTCACCGGATCGACCTCGAGGATCATCACTTCCACTTCCTGCGAGGTGGAGACGATCTTGCCGGGGTGGACGTTCTTCTTGGTCCACGACATCTCGGAGACGTGGATCAGGCCCTCGATGCCCGGCTCGAGCTCGACGAAGGCGCCGTAGTCGGTGATGTTGGTGACGCGGCCCTTGAACTTGACGCCGACCGGGTACTTGGCCTCGATGCCCTCCCACGGGTCCGCCTCGAGCTGCTTCATGCCGAGGGAGATGCGGTGGGTCTCGTGGTTGACGCGGATGATCTGCACCCGCACCGTCTGGCCGATCGACAGCACCTCGGTCGGGTGGTTGATGCGACGCCAGGCGATGTCGGTGACGTGGAGCAGGCCGTCGATGCCGCCGAGGTCGACGAACGCACCGTAGTCGGTGATGTTCTTGACGACGCCCTCGATGATCTGGCCTTCCTCGAGGCTCTGGACCAGCTCGGAACGTTGCTCGGCCCGGGTCTCCTCGAGGACGGTCCGGCGCGACACGACGATGTTGCCGCGGCGCTTGTCCATCTTGAGGATCTGGAAGGGCTGCGGCGTGTGCATCAGCGGGCTGACGTCGCGGACCGGGCGGATGTCGACCTGGCTCCGCGGCAGGAAGGCGACGGCGCCGTCGAGATCGACGGTGAAGCCGCCCTTGACCTGGTTGAAGATCTGGCCGGTGACCTTCTCGCCCTTGTTGAAGGATACCTCGAGCCGGACCCAGCTCTCCTCGCGGCGCGCCTTCTCTCGTGACAGCACGGCCTCGCCGAGGGCGTTCTCGATGCGCTCGAGATAGACCTCGACCTCGTCGCCGACGTTGATTTCCTGGTCACGGCCAGGCCCGGTGAATTCCTTGAGCGGCACGCGACCTTCGGTCTTGAGCCCGACATCGATGACCGCAAGGTCCTTCTCGATGCCGACGACGGTGCCTTTGATCACCGTCCCTTCCATCAGCGAGTCATCGGCAAAGGACTCGGCGAGAAGGGCGGCGAAATCTTCTTTCTGCGGTTGAGCGAGGGACAAATGGTGCTCCTTGGCGACGGTGCGCCGGCCGCCGGTTGGTGTTCGTCGAGAACCGAAACCGTCCTGCATTCGGGCGGCCGCTCGTCAGCGGTCCGGGCGCGGGATGGACGGGTATCGGCAGCTTCATTCCGCAGGAGCGACGAGGACGCACCGTGAAGGCGTCGCCAGCAGGGGCACCCGCGGAACGGTGCACCATATAGCGATTTCGCCGGTCTGCGGCAAGCAGACTCGGCGGAAAATCGCCCGTTCGGCGTGCGTCGGAGGCCCGCAAGCGTCGCGGGCGGGGCGGCGTGATCTCCGGGTACGCTTCGCAACCGCCGCCGCCTGGGCTAATGACCCGGTTAATTGCGGGGATAAAGCGTGCGGAATTTGGTCGGCGGCACGGCCGTGCTGTTCTATATGACCGTAGGGGAACCATGGCGGAGCGTGATGAGCGGGGTCGGCGACGAACCCACGGCGGATCGCAGGCGCGTGCTGATCGGGCGACTGGTCGAGCACTACCAGACGATTCCGGAACCGGACAAATGGCTGCAGGCCATGACGCTCCAGGCGCTCCGCGCCCTCGATCGGGCCGATATCGCCCCCGCCGACAAGAATCCGGCCCGGCGCGAGATCCACGCCATCCACCGCGAGGTGGCGAGCAGGGCGCGGGCCGCCCGGCTGGCGCGGCGGACGGCCGGCCTCGTGAGCAGCGGTCCGTCCGGCGGGGGCATGGGGATCTCCTGAACCGCTTCCCGGAGGTGCGCCGGCGCCGGAGCCCGGGATCGTGACCGGCCAGTCGCTCGGCTTGCTCGCGCTTGCCGCGCTTGCCGCATCGGTGGCGGGATGCCTGCTCGCTGGCCCGCTGCTTCGCCGCTGGGGCGTGGTCGACATCCCCAATGGCCGTTCGTCGCATCGCGTTCCGGTGCTGCGCGGCGGCGGCATCGGCTTCGTCGTGGTCATTCTCGGCGGCTGGGCGGCGCTGGCGGCGGCGGGCGTGCCGGGGCTCCCCTGGCCGATGCTGGCCGGTGCCACGGCGCTCGCCGCGGTGTCCTTTGCCGACGACATGCGCGGCGTCGGCTGGAGCGCGCGGCTTGCGGTGCAGGCCGTCGCGGTCGCGGCCGGCCTGCTCGCCCTGCCGGCGGACGGCCCGGTGCTCTGGAGCGGCTTGCCGCTCGTCGTCGACCGCATCCTGCTCGGCCTGATGTGGCTCTGGTTCGTCAACCTCTTCAACTTCATGGACGGCATCAACGGCATCGCGGCGACGGAGGCGGCGGTGATCGCCTTCGGCATCGCCGCGCTGGCGCTGGTCGCGGGCGCGGCCGGATGGCCGGTGGCGCCGGCGCTGGTGCTCGGCGCGGCGGTCCTCGGCTTCCTGCCGTTCAACCTGCCCACGGCGCGCATGTTCATGGGAGACGTCGGCAGCGCGACGCTCGGCTTCACCGTCGGCTGGCTGCTGATCCTGGTCGCTGCAGAGGGCGCCCTCGTCACCGCGATCCTGCTCGCGCTCTACTTTGTCGCCGACGCCACGAGCACGCTCCTGTTCCGTGCCGCACGGGGCGAACGGCTCCACGAGGGGCATCGGCACCACGCCTACCAGCGCGCGGTCGACCGCGGGCGATCGCACGGCTTCGTCGCGGCGGCGGTGGGGCTCCTCGGCGTCGTGCTGGTCGCGCTCGGCGGGCTCGCCCTCGACCGCCCGGGCATCGCGCTGGCGCTCGGGCTGGCGGCCACCGGCGGCTTCATCCTGTGGCTCAGGGGGTACTTCACCCCCTCGGCGCGTTAGGCGCTCGACCCGACCCCGTCGATCGCCGCCCGCATGTCGCGGACGGCATCGTTCAGATGGGCGCGCATCGCCGCCTCGGCCCCGCCTGCGTCGCCTGCGGCGATGCAGTCGAAGATGCGCTGGTGGGCGCCGATCGTGTGCCCGCAATCGAGGCCGCGGAGCTGACGGCCGCGACGGCTCATCGACAACGAGCGCCGGAGCGCCGGCGCCATCGCCTCGAACAGGCCGATCAGGATGCGGTTGCCGGTGGCCAGCGCGATCGCCTGGTGGAAGCCGACATCGGCCTCCTGGAAGGCCTGCTCGTCCTCGGCGCCGTCGGTTCCGTCCCGCGCCTCGCGCATGCCGCGGAGCGCGTGCTCGATCCCGACCAGCGCCGGCCGCGTGGCGCGCCGCGCCGCATGACCGGCGGCCTCCACCTCCAGCGACATGCGCGTCTCGACCAGGTCGAACACGCCCTTCGGCTCGCTCTGCACGATGTAGGACATGAACTCGCCGAGAGCCGAGGCGTCGGGCGCCCGGACCACGGCGCGGCGGCCGCGGGCGAGGTCGAGGAGCCCCTTGCCGGCGACCATCTTGACCGCCTCGCGGACCGTGACGCGGCTCACCCCGTGCTGGATCGCGAGCTTCGCCTCGCTCGGCAGGCTCGCACCCGGGACCATCGTGCCGAGGATCATCCGGACCAGTTCGTCGGCGACGCTTGCCGTCGCGGTGCCGGTCTCCTCGCGCTTCTTCGGCGCCGGGTCGCTCATGCGGCGTCCGCGGAGATGTAACATAAGTCGTCAGCCGTCGCCGCGGCGGTCGACATCACCGTCCTCCCTTGCGTGTGGCATGAAGCTAAGGGTTCGCCAGCGTCTTGGCAAACAGCGCGGGGCTCGCGCGAGGGACGGACGGGGCGACGATGCGGCGGCCCTTTACAGACCTATACTATTCCCATAACGATTGAGGCCGCACTTTGAGGAAGTGCTGGCCGGTCGCGGGGCGCGGCCGCCGATGGGGAGGGATTGACATGACCGAACGTTTCACGCGGCTCCGGCCGCTCCTGGGTGCTGCCGTTCTGCTCGGCGTGGGGACCACGGGCGCATTGGCGCTCGACCCGACGCCGAAGTGGTGCGAGGGGGTGAAGATCGCTGCGTTCCCGGGCGGCCCGCAGGGCGGCGTCTTCGCCAACAACGTCTATAACGGCTTCCGGCAGGCCGAACTCGACCTCGGGCCGACCGTCACCTACTACTTCTCGGACTGGGATCCGAACAAGATGCTGACCCAGATCCAGCAGGCGGTTGCGACCGGCGTCGACGGCATCGCCACCTACGGCTTCGCCGGCGAGGCGGCGACCGGCCCCGTGGTGCAGCAGGCCTTC
This sequence comes from Hyphomicrobiales bacterium, assembly GCA_044506555.1. Lineage (GTDB taxonomy): Bacteria > Pseudomonadota > Alphaproteobacteria > Rhizobiales > Kaistiaceae > Bauldia. Next base: position 9,023 of record JBIQKL010000008.1, read on the forward strand.
GACCAGGGCATCATCTTCACCACCCTCAACACGGCGCTGCCCGAGAGCGAGGCGAAGTTCGCCCCGCAGGGCTTCGGCTTCGTCGGCGCCCCGAACTACGACGCCGGCTTCGCGCTCGCCACCGAGGCGGCCAAGCGCGCCGACCTCCAGGCCGGCGACAAGGTGTTCGTCTGGGGCCTCAAGGGCCAGGGCGGCGACCGCGGCCAGCGCACCGTCGGCGTGCTCGACGCCTTCGAGAAGGCCGGCGCGACCATCCTCTACCAGGAGATCGACCAGGCGACCAACGCCGACCCGAACGCCGGCACCGCGACCTTCGTCGGCCTGATGGGCGCCAACCCGGACATCAAGATCGTCGTCACCGATCACGGCGGGCTGACCTCGAATGTCGGCGTCTACGCCAAGGCGGCGAGCCTCGAGCCGGGCCAGGTGTTCTTCGCCGGCTTCGACATGTCGCCGAACACCGCCCAGGCGATCGAGACCGGCTACCAGAGCCTGGTCATCGACCAGCAGCCCTATCTCCAGGGCTACCTGTCGCTGCTCAACCTCTGCCTGACCGAGAAATACGGCTTCTCCGGTCTCAACATCAACACGGCCGGCGCCTTCGTCGACAAGACCAACGTCGAGGCGGTGGCCCCGCTCGCGGCGGTCGAGATCCGCTAGCCCGACCTTCGGCGCGGAGCCCGTCGCGCTCCGCGCCGCCTGGCCTTTCCCGAGGACCGACGCGATGGCCCAAGCAGCCGCGACCGCCGCACCCGCCGCAACGGCCGCGGCGAAGACCCCCGTCATCGAGCTCAGGAACGTCTCGAAGACCTTCGGCGAGGTCCGCTCGCTGTCCAATGTCGACTTCGTCGTCTATCCCGGCGAGATCGTCGGCCTGCTCGGCGACAACGGCGCCGGCAAGTCGACGCTGGTCAAGACGATCATGGGCTTCCACAGCCCGGACCAGGGCGGCGAGATCTACTTCCACGGCAAGCGCATCGACGACTGGTCGGTGGCGCGAGCCCGCGCGCTGGGCATCGAGACCGTCTACCAGGAACGCGCGCTCTGCGAGAAGCAGCCGATCTGGCGGAACATGTTCATGGGCCGCGAGCCGCGCACGAGATGGGGCCTGCTCGACGTCCGGCGGATGCGCGAGGAATGCGCCCGGCTGATGAGCGAGCACATGGGCTTCACCTCGGCCGCGGTTCATCCGGACAACATCGTCACCACGATGTCCGGCGGCGAGAAGCAGGGCGTCGCGATCACCCGCGCCCTCCATTTCGATGCCGAGCTGGTCATCCTCGACGAGCCGACCATGGGCCTGTCGCTGACCGAGACCAAGAAGACGCTCGACTTCGTCTCCAACATCAAGAAGGCCGGCAAGTCGGCGGTGTTCATCGACCACAACATCTTCCACGTCTATCCGGTCGTCGACCGGCTCTACGTGCTCGACCGCGGCAAGGTCGCCGGCGTCTACGACAAGTCGCAGATCTCGATGGACGACCTGATCGACCGGCTCTACCGCGTCGCGCGGACCGGCGCGCTGGAATAGGGGCAGCTGATGGCGACCGAAACCGCAGTGGCGGCGAAGCCCGCCAACAACCGCGTGGCGCCGCCCTCGGCGTTCCGCCGGCACGGCAGCCAGCTCGGCATCATCGGCGTCGGCCTGGTGATGTGGCTGAGCTTCGTGATCGCGGCGCCCGCCGTGTTCACCAACGTCAACATCTATGCCGCCTTCGCGCAGACCACGCCGCAGTTCGGCATCATCGCGCTGGCGCTGACCCTGGTCGTGATCACCGGCGAGATCGACCTCTCCTTTCCCTCGGTGATGGCGCTCGGCGCCGCGGCGTTCTGCATCGCCACCGCCTATGGCGGCCTGCCGTGGTATGTCGGCCTCGTCGTCGCCTTCGGCACCGGGGCGCTCTGCGGGCTCCTGAACGGCTTCCTGGTCGCCAAGCTGAACATCCCCTCGCTGGTCATCACCATCGGCACGTCGTTCCTGTTCCGCGGCCTCGAGCTCGTCCTGATGAACGGTACCGGCGTGCCGCTCACCGCCGACCAGTTCCCGGAAATGCACCTGATCTTCCGCGAGCCGATCCTCGGCGTCCCGATCCAGACGCTGTGGATGATCGTCATCGCCATCGTGCTCTGGGTCCTGCTCAACCGCACCCGCTTCGGCGCCCACGTGTTCCTGGTCGGCGACAACCAGACCAGTGCCCGGCTGATGGGCATCAACGTCGTCTCGGTGAAGACGCGCGCCTTCGTGCTGGTCGGCATCATGGCGGTCTTCGCGGGTCTCCTCACCTCGATCTACGGCTATTATTTCTGGCCGACGACGGGCGACGGGTTCCTGCTCAACACCATCGCCTCGGTGTTCCTCGGGGGCACCTCGGTGTTCGGCGGCACCGGCTCGGTGATCGGCACCTTCGTCGCGTCCTACATCATCGGCGCGATCAATGCCGGCATCGTCTCGGCGGGCATCAACGCGTTCTACACCCAGCTCGTCTTCGGCCTGGTGATCGTGGTCTCGGTGGTGCTGCAGATCATCATCGAGCGCCGCATCCGGCGGCAGTCGCTGACCGGCCGCTGAGCAGCGGCCGATCCGGGCGGAGGCCTCAGGCCTCCGTCGCGAAGCCGTGGTGCAGCGGCCCGTGACCGGAGCCGACCGTGAGCCGGTCGGCGGCGCCGATCGCACCGGTGACGTAGTCCTTGGCGCGCCGGATCGCCTCCAGCCGCGGATGGCGCGGCAGGAGCGCGGCGATCGCCGAGGAGAGCGTGCACCCGGTGCCGTGGGTGTTCCGGGTCGCGATCCGCGGGGCGGAGAGCATCTCCACGACACCCGCATCGCGGTAGATGTCGGTCGCCTCGGGACCTTCGAGATGCCCGCCCTTGAGCAGCACCGCGCGCGGCCCGAGGGCAAGCAATGCCTCCGCGGCGTCGCGCATGCCGTCGAGATCGTGCGGCTCGTCCGTCCCGAGGAGCACCGCCGCCTCGGGCAGGTTGGGCGTGATCACCTCGGCGAGCGGCACCAGCCTCTCGCGGATCGTGGCGACCGCCTCTGCGTCGAGCAGCGCGTCGCCGCCCTTGGCCACCATCACCGGGTCGAGCACGACATGGCGCGCGGCGTGGCGGACAAGGCAGTCGGCGATCGCCCCGGCCACGGCGGCCGAGCCGACCATGCCGATCTTGACGGCATCGACCCGCACGTCCTCGAACACGGCGTCGACCTGATCCGCGACGAACGCTGGTTCCATGGTGCGGAAGCCGCGCACGCCGCGGGTGTTCTGCACGGTCACGGCGGTGATCGCCGCCATGCCGTAGGCGCCGAGCGCGGCGAAGGTCTTGAGGTCGGCGGCACTGCCGGCGCCGCCGCTCGGATCGACGCCGGCGATGGAGAGGATGTTGGGGATGGTCACCGCGTTCCTCCGTCCTGGAAGCCTGTCGTGCGTCCTTCGAGGCCCGCCTTCGGCGGGCACCTCAGGATGGCCAAGGTGAGGCATTCTCCAACCGCGCCATGCTGAGGCGCTTCGCGAAGCGAAGCCTCGAAGCACGCAATGGGAGCGCATCCCTCATCCCTCCACGACCCGCCACAGCGCAGCTGCCGCAGCCCTCGGATCCGCCGCGGCGCAGATGGCGGAGACCACCGCGATCCCGGCCGCACCGGTCGCCATGACGGCGCCCGCGTTGCCGGCGTCGATCCCGCCGATCGCGACGAACGGCACCGGCAGCAGGGCGCCGACCGCGCGGAGACCGTCGAGCCCGAGCGGCGCCGCGGCGTCCGCCTTGGTGCCGGTGGCGAAGACCGGCCCGAGACCGACATAGTCGACCACGGCCGGGTCGACCGTCGCGACCTCGTCGGCGCGCGTCACCGACAGCCCGAGGATGGCGCCGGACCCGATGATGGCACGAGCGGCAGCCGGATCGCCATCGTCCTGGCCGATGTGGAGGCCGGCGGCACCGACCGCACGGGCCACCGCCGGCCGGTCGTTGACGACGAGGGGAATGCCGCGCGGGACGAGCACGTCCTGGAGGGCCGAGGCGAGCGCGATCTGCTCGGCGTCCGGGGCATGCTTGTCGCGAAGCTGGACGACCGTGACGCCGCCGTCGACGGCGGCACGGACCGTGTCGGCAAGGCCGCGCCGCGCGGTCATCGCCGCGTCGGTGACCAGCATCAGGCGGAGGTCGGGGAGGCGTCTCACTGCAGCCGCACGCCGGCGGCGAGGGCCGCATCGTCGAGATTGTGGAAGGCGTCGATCAGCGCCACCTGGAAGCTCGCCGGCCCCTTCGCGGTGACGATCGCCTGTTCGGCGGCGACCCCCATCACGGCGAGCCCCGCGACCGCGGCGTCGAACGGCGCGAGCCCGGCGCCGAGGAATGCGCCGCAGAGCGCCGTCGCCATGCAGCCGGTGCCGGTGATGCGGGAGAGCATCGGATGGCCGTTGGCGATGCCGATCATCCGCTCGCCGTCGGTCACGTAGTCGATCGCGCCGGTCACCGCGACGACGCACTTCGCCCGGGCCGCGAGCTGCCTGGCGGCATCGCGGGCGGCGTCCGAGCCCTGCGTGGAATCGACGCCCTTGCCGGCCGCGCCGGTCTCGCCGGCGAGCGCCATGATCTCCGAAGCGTTGCCGCGGACGATCGCCGGGCGCAGCGCCAGAAGCCGGAGCGACACCTCGGTGCGGTACGGCGTGGCGCCGGCGGCGACCGGATCGAGGATGAAGGGCACGCCGGCGACGTTAGCGGCGACCGCCGCCTTCTCCATCGCCTCGACCCAGGGCGGCGACAGCGTGCCGATGTTGATCACCAGCGCCTGGGCAAGCGGGGCGAACGCCTCCACCTCCGGCAGCGCGTGCACCATCGCCGGCGAGGTCCCGATCGCGAGCAGCGCATTGGCGGTGGTGTTCATGACCACGTAGTTGGTGATGTTGTGGACCAGCGGCCCGCGGTTGCGGAGGCGGGCGACGGCGTCTGAAATACTGGCTTCGGTCAAGGTGGACTCCTGTCTCGGAGCCGCTCTCCGGCAGGATGCCGGCTGGTGACGGCTCCCTGTCGCTGGCATTACCCAGATCAGGTTCGGCGGGTTTGATCTCAGCCCGTCACGTGACGAGCACCCCGTATCACCGCCGCTGAACATATGCGCTGGCCGCGTGGGGTCAAGGCCGCTGAGGACGGCTCAGCGCGCGAGAGTCGCCACGTCGCACCACGGCGCGCGGGCGCCGCCGTCATAGGGGCGGGCGAGGCCGCTCTCGAGCATCGCCGCGCCGAGATCGACGCCGTTCTCGGTGACCACGTCGGCCAGCACACGGCCGGCATACTTGTCGTTCTCGATCCCGGCGAGGCGCACGCGGCCGTCCGCAGCGAGCGAGGCGAGGTAAGCGCGCGCGGACCGGGCCAGCGCCTTCTCCGTCGCGCAGCGGCCGCGGAGCTCCGGCGCGTCGATGCCCCGAATCCGGGCGTTCACGACGATGTCGATGCCGATCCAGATACGGGCGCGGAGCGCAAGCGTGTCGCCGTCGACGACGCGGATCACCTCCGCCGCGATCGGCCCCGGCAGGGTCTCGGCCGACGCGTGGCCTGCGGCCAGCGCCAGCGCAGCCGCCGTGAGGGCGCGAATCGCCATAAAGGAAGAAATTCCCATCGACATCCCGGTACCATTCGAGGAATTTATTCACAAGACGTTAAGCGGGACGACAGCGCGCCGCCACGTCTGCCCCGGCCGCTTGAGTCAGGAGGGGCCGCCTGCAAAGGTCTCCCGACGCGATCATCACGAGGACGCTTCCCGATGACGAGACTTCCCGCCCGCCGCTGGCAGGACATGACCACGCGCGACTTCGCCACCGCCGGCACGGCGACGTGGATCGCGGTCCTTCCGGTCGCCGCGATCGAGCAGCACGGGCCTCATCTTCCGGTCTGCACGGACACCTGCATCGCCGAAGGGATGATCGCGCGGAGCATCGCGCTCATGCCGGACGACCTGCCGGTGACGTTCCTGCCGGTACAGGCGGTCGGCAAGTCGAACGAGCACGTCTCCTCGCCGGGAACCCTGACCGCGAGCTGGGAGACGACGACCAAGCTCTGGCTCGAGATCGGCGACAGCGTGCATCGCGCCGGCGTCGGGAAGCTGATCATCGTCAATGCCCATGGCGGCAACGTGCCGATGGTCGACATCGTCACCCGCGAGCTGCGGGTGCGGCACGACATGCTGGCGGTCGGCACGGCCTGGTCACGCTTCGGCCACCCCGACGGCCTGCCGACGGGCGACGAGATCCTCTACGGGATCCACGGAGGGGAGATCGAGACCTCGATCATGCTCCACCTCCGGCCGGACCTGGTGCGGATGGAGCACGCCACGGATTTCCGCTCGACCCAGCTCGACTTCATCGCCGAATTCGCCCATCTCCGCGGCCACGGACCGTCCCAGTTCGGCTGGAAGGCGCAGGACCTCAACCCGGCCGGCACGGTCGGAAACGCGGCGCTCGCGAGCGCCGAGAAGGGGCGGGCCGTCGTCGACCACCAGGCCGCGGCCTTCGTCGCCCTCTGCCGCGACGTCCACGCCTTCGACACGGGCCGGCTCTGGCGCCCGTGAGGGGATCCGCCGGCGGCGGCGTGTCGCCGCAGCCACAGGTGCGGGCGGAAACGCCGGGCCGCGTTGCGCGGCATGGCGGGGCCTTCTACTATGGCCGGTGCTGGCTGCCTCATTGCCTTGCCGGGACCCGTGGACGTGCTAGCCGCCGCGGAGGCTTGGAGATCTGGCGCCGGCCACAAGCGTAGCCTGCCTTTTCAGAGCTGCTATTTTTGTGCGGTTGGCTGTCGGCGGGCCCGTGACGTGAGCGAATGGGGGGCGTCGGTTCGGAGGGGTCCGGGCCGGCGCTCTCTGCTTTCCGGCCGATACCCGGGCGCCGCAAAGGCCGCACGGCCGGGCGATATGGCTGAAATCCGCATCCGAAGCCGGTTCCCGCTTGCAAACCGGACGCGAATTCGCTTGCCTTGCCGCCCACTGGACCCGCGGACAAGGAGAATGCCGACATGGCGAAGCGCGCGACCCGGAAAGAGCCCGTCCGCTGGGGGGTGATCTCGACCGCCAGGATCGGCTGGGAGAAGGTCATCCCCGGCCTCCAGAAGAGCAAGGACATCGAGGTCCGGGCGATCGCATCCCGGGCGCCCGCGACCGCCCGGCGCTGGGCCAAGAAGCTGGGCATCCCGGTCGCCTACGGCTCCTACGAGGACCTGCTCAACGACCCCGAGATCGAGGTCATCTACAACCCGCTCCCGAATCACCTCCATGTGCCGCTGACGCTCGAGGCCGCTGCCAAGGGCAAGCACGTGCTGTGCGAGAAGCCGATCGCGCTCGACGCCAAGGAGGCGAAGAAGCTGCTTTCGGCGCCGAAGGGCATTCACATCGCCGAGGCCTTCATGGTGCGCCAGCACCCGCAATGGCTGAAGGCGCGCGAGATCGCCCAGAGCGGCAAGCTCGGGACGCTGCGCGCCATCCAGTGCTTCTTCAGCTACCACCTGATGGACCCGAAGAACGTCCGCAACATCGCCGACATCGGCGGCGGCGGGCTCTACGACATCGGCTGCTACCCGATCGTCACGTCCCGCTTCGTGTTCGGCGCCGAGCCGGTGCGGGTGATGGGGCTGATCGACCGCGACCCGGAGTTCAAGACGGACCGCACGACCAGCGCCCTGCTCGACTTCGGCGAGGGGCGGCAGCTCACCTTCACGGTGTCGACCCAGGCCGTGCCGTATCAGCGCGTGAACATCTTCGGCACCAAGGCGCGGCTCGAGGTTGAGATCCCGTTCAACGCGCCGCAGGGCGGGGCGATGAAGCTCTGGATGGACGACGGCAAGAAGTTCGGCGACGCCTCGGCCAAGGTGATCAAGATCGACAAGGCCGACCAGTATCAGCTCGAGGGCGAGTACTTCTCCCGTGTGGTGCGCGGCGAGGAGAAGCTCGCCTACGGCGTCGACGACGCCATCCAGCAGGCGCGCATCCTCGACGCCGTGTTCCGCTCGGCGAAGAGCGGCAAGTGGGAGAAACCCTGACGCCTCAGGCCATCGGGGTGGCGGCTGGCGGCGCCGGGTGCGCCGCCTTCCACGTGTTCCATGCCAGGTAGGCGAGGGATGCGCCCTCGGCGACGAGCTGGATGCCGAGGAGCAGTCCGAGCAGCCACACCGAGACCGCGGTCATGCTCGCATAGAGGATGAAGGCGATCACCACCGACAGGATGCCGGCGCCGAGCACCCAGACCCAGTTCGGATAGGGCCGGATGGTGAGCGCGAAGATCACCTTCGAGATGCCCTCGACGACGAAGTAGACGATCAGCACGAAGGTCACCGTGCTCAGCCCGTCCTCGGGGTTCGACAGGAACAGGATGCCGACGATCACCGACAGCGCCACCGAGACCGCCTGGAGCCAGAAGGTCGGCATGTTGCGCGCGCCGACCAGGCTCAGCCCCTGGGCGATGCCGCTGACGATCAGCACCCAGCCGAGGAGCGAGACCACCGCCAGCGAGGCGATCACCGGATAGACCAGCGCCAGGACGCCGCCGACGATCATCAACCCGCCCTGGAGCAGGTACCAGAACCAGTGCCGGCGGACCGAGCCCCGCATCGCCTCCCGAAGGACCTCGGCGGCAGCTTCGATCGACATGGACATGGGGATGGAACTCCACTGGTGATGGTGATGGTGAAAGACGGCGCCATGCTATCGGATGTCGAGGCGCCTGTCGTGGTCAGCTCAGCGGCGTGGTGAGATGGGCCGCGAAGGCGGGACGCTCGGCGAGCGCGGCGAGCCAGCGCTCGACGTTGGGGCGCGGCGCGCGGTCGATGGGAAGGCGGGACCAGCGGTTGGCGGCGGTGCCGACCGCCACGTCGGCCATGGTGAAGGTTTCGCCTAGCATGCAGGCGCGGCCGGCGAGATGGGCGTCGAGGATGGCGAGCGCCGCTTCCGCCTTGGCCGTGGCCGCCTCGATCGCCGCCATGTCGCGCCGCTCGGGCGGCGTCCGGATCAAGCCGAGGAAGACCACGTTGACCGGCGGCATCAGCGTGGTCGCCTGCCAGTCCATCCATTGCTCGGCGCGGAAGCGGTCCGCGGCATCGGCCGGATACAAGGTGCCGGTCGCGTGCTTGGCGGCGAGGTAGCGCACGATCGCGTTCGATTCCCACAGCACGTAGCCGTCGTCGTCGATGGTCGGGATCAGGCCGTTCGGGTTCATCGCCTTGTATTCGGGCGTGTCGTTGACTCCGAACTTCATCCCGGCGTCGATGCGCTCGTAGGGCGTGCCGAGCTCGGCGAGCATCCACACCACCTTCTGGACATTGACCGAGTTGGCTCGCCCCCAGAGCGTGAGCATGGTTCGATTCCCTCCTGATTTCGCAGCGCGGTCGGCGCGCCGTCTTGCCTGCACTACCGATAGCCTGTAACCCCTCGCGCCGGGAGAGGGCGTTTGTTCGGGGCCGAACCGGAGAAAAGGCATGAGCCTGACCGCGGACCAGATCGTCGATCGCCGGAGCCTCAGGCGGAAGCTCTCCTTCTGGCGCGTGATCGCCTTCGTCGCGTTGGCGCTGGCGATCGTCGCGGCGATCGTCTTCGCGTCCGGGCGCGACCGTCTCGCCGGGTGGCTCAGCCCGCAGATCGCCCGGGTGACGATCTCGGGATTCATCACCGAGGATCGCGACCAGCTCGAGCTCCTCGATCGGATCGGCAAGGCCGATGCGGTCAAGGGGGTGATCGTCGACATCGATTCGACCGGCGGCGCCACGGCCGGCGGCGAGGCGCTCTACGAGGCGCTCCGGCGCCTTTCGGCGAAGAAGCCGACGGTGGCGACGATGGGCACGGTGGGCGCGTCGGCGGCCTACATGGCGGCGATCGCCACCGACCACGTGATCGCGCGCCGGACCACCCTCACGGGTTCGATCGGCGTGCTCTTCCAATACCCCGAAGTGAGCCAGCTCCTCGACAAGGTCGGCGTCGGCATCGAGACCGTGAAGTCGTCGCCGCTCAAGGCGGAGCCGTCGCCGTTCAAGCCCGCCTCGCCCGAGGCGCTGGCGGTGATCGGCAGCGTCGTGCGCGACACCTACGACTGGTTCGTCGACATCGTCGCCGAGCGCCGCAGCCTGGAGCGGAGCGACGCGCTGATTCTCGCCGACGGCCGGATCTATACCGGGCGCCAGGCGCTCGACGCCAAGCTGATCGACGAGATCGGCGGCGAGCAGCAGGCGCTCGCCTGGCTCGCGACCAAGGGCGTCGACGGCAAGCTGCCGATCCGAGACTGGCAGCCGGCCAACCGGAGCGGGGGATTCTTCTCGGCCGACATGGCGCTGGTCTGGCTCGCGCGCCAGCTCGGCATCGTTCCGGGCGGCGCCGATGCGCTGATCGACAGCACCCTGCGCGACCGGCTCAAGCTTGACGGTCTATTGTCGGTTTGGCAGGGTCCGGGCGTCGGGGCTCTGGTCCCTGCTGAAGGGGCGCGGGAATGATCAAATCGGAACTGGTCCAGAGGATCGCCGAGCAGAACCCGCATCTCTACCAGCGCGACGTCGAGCATATCGTGAGCGCCATCCTCGACGAGATCGCCGCCGCGCTGTCGCGTGGCGACCGGGTGGAGCTTCGCGGCTTCGGTGCGTTCTCGGTGAAGAACCGCCCGGCCCGGGTCGGGCGCAATCCGCGGACCGGCACCAGGGTATCGGTGACGGAGAAGTACGTGCCGTTCTTCAAGGCCGGCAAGGAAATGCGCGAGCGGCTGAACAAGTCCGGCTAGGCGGGCCCCGCCCGGTCGGAGCCCATCGCGAAACGGCAGCGGTCATCACGCCATGCGGCGCTTCATCCTTCTCCTCCTTCTCGTCCCGCTCGCGGCGATCATCGTGCTGTTCTCGGTGGCCAATCGCCATACCGTGACGGTCTCGCTCGATCCGTTCCACGCCGGAGCGCCGGCCCTCGCCTTCCCGGCGCCGCTGTTCGTCCTTCTCTTCGGCGCGCTGATCCTGGGGCTGGTGATCGGCGGCATGGCCGCGTGGGCGCGTCAGGGACGCTGGCGGCGCACGGCGCGGCGAGCCGAAAGCGAGGCGGAGCGGCTCAGGGCGGAGCTCACCAAGGCGCGGACCGCACCGGCGATGCCGCCGCTTCCGCCGGCGCGCGACGCGGCGTGACACGGATCGTCGCGGCCGGGCGATCCGCGCCGCTGCAACCCACGGAGCAGTTCAGCGTGCGGGCTCAAGCCTCGAACAGGTCGGGCCGGGCGGTCGCGTAGCGGCGCAGCTCGGCCATGCCCTCGTCGAGATGGGCGCCCATTGCCGCGGCGGCGTCGACCGGGTTCCGCGACGCCAGCGCCGTCAGGATCGCCTTGTGCTCCCGGAGCGTGTTGCGGTTGCGGGTGGGCGTCGGCAGGAGCAGGCGCCGCGCCCGCTCGAGCTGGGCGCGCGAGGCATCCACCACTTCGGCGACGCGGCGCATCGCCAGCGCGTCGAACAGCACCTCGTGGAAGCGGACGTCGAGGGCATAGAACTCGTCGATGTCGTTGCCCTTGACCGCGGCCGTCTGGTAGTCGAGCAGCCGCTCGAGGCGCGACAGCGCGGTGTCGTCGATGCGTGGCGCGAGCCGCTCGACGGTCGCCATCTCGAGGGCGCGGCGCACGAACGCCGCCTCGCCGACGTCGGCAAGGCGGATGCGGGCGACGAAGGTGCCCTTCTGCGGCTCGACCTCGATCAGGCGCTCCTCGGCGAGACGGGCGATCGCCTCGGCGAGCGGCTGACGCGATACGCCGAGGCGCTCGCAGATCTCGGCCTTGTCGATGCGGGCACCCGGCGCCAAAGCCAGCGCGATGATGTCGCCGCGGAGGTCGTCGTAGACGACGACCGCCTTGGAGACACCGCGACGGGGATGGCTCGGCCGGGACGGGGCGGCGTAGTTCAAAGGAATGTCATCTCCGTGCGGGGCGGCGCCATGCTAACGAGGGCAGGCATGCCGGACAACTGCTGCGGCGGGTCGCGAACGGGCTTGTTTCGACCATTTTCGTGGTATCTCTCCGGGCCCTGCACAATATCGTCCCCCGGAGTGTCCTGCGCGATGTCACCTGTCCGCCGTCACGAGATGCAGGCGCCGGGGATCGTCCTCGTCCTCGGGCTCGCGACCATCCTCGGCGCGTGGGGCTTCCAACTGATCGGCGGCTACGAGCCGTGCATGCTCTGCCTCGAGCAGCGGCTGCCGTACTACATCGGCCTGCCGGTCGCGCTGGCCGCGCTCCTCGCCGCGGCGGCCGGCGCCAAGCCGACGGTCCCGCGCATGTTCCTGATGGTCGCCGGCCTGATCTTCGCCTATGGCGCCTATCTCGGCGCCTATCATGCCGGCGCCGAATGGGGGCTGTGGGCCGGGCCGACCGATTGCGGCGCCACCGGCGATTCGGTGAGCGACGCCACCGACATCCTCGCCGAGCTCGAGACGATCAAGGTGGTCTCCTGCACCGAGGTGCAGTGGCGCTTCCTGTTCCTCTCCTTCGCCGGCTGGAACGTGGTGATCTCGGTGCTCCTGGTCGCGGTCTCGTTCTGGGGCGCGTTCCGGCGCCTCAAGGACCCGAGCGACGCGCGTCCCTCCGGCGACGGCGACAGCTGGGCGGTGGGCCGGGGCGGCCTGATCGGCCGCTGAACCCGGGCCGCAGCGTCTAGAGATAGGGCGCGAGGAACGCGAGGTCGGCGGCCGACAGCCGGTCCTTCGCCGTCATCACCTGATGCCAGTAGGGATAGATCAGCGGCGGCCGGCTCGCCTCGTCGAGCCGCACGCGCTCCTCCGCCGTGAGCACGAGGTCGGCAGCGGCGAGGTTGTCCTTGAACTGCGCCTGGTTGCGGCCGCCGACGATCACCGAGGTGACGGCCGGCCGGCCGATCAGCCAGGCCAGCGCCACCTGCGCGCCCGAGACGCCGCGGGCATCGGCGATGTCGACCAGCACGTCGATCAGGTCGTAGAGCGCCGCCTCGTCGCGGATCGGCGGCTCCTTCCAGCCCGCGAGGTGCCGCGACACCTTCGGGTCCTTCTTGTCGCGGCGGAACTTGCCGCTCAGCCAGCCGCCGGCGATCGGGCTCCAGACGAGGATGCCGAGGCCCTCGGAGAGCGAGATCGGCACCAGCTCGTACTCGGCCTCGCGGGCCTGGAGGGTGTAGTGGATCTGCTGGGCGACGAAGCGCGGGAAGCCCATTCGGTCCGACACGGCGAGCGACTTCATGACGTGCCAGCCGGAGAAGTTGGAGCAGCCGACGTAGCGGACCTTGCCGGACGAGACGAGATGGTCGAGGGCGGCGAGCGTCTCCTCGAGCGGGGTCAGCCCGTCCCACTCGTGGAGCTGGTAGAGGTCGATCCAGTCGGTGCGGAGCCGCCGGAGGCTCGCCTCGCAGGCAGCGATGAGATGATGGCGGGAATTGCCCTTGTCGTTGGGCCCCGATCCCATGGCGAAACGCGCCTTGGTGGCGATCAGGACGTCGCCGCGCTTCTTGCCGAGCGCCTCGCCGATCACCTCCTCGGAGCCGCCGGCCGAATAGGCATCCGCGGTGTCGAGCAGGTTGACGCCGGCGTCGAGGCAGAGGCCGATCTGCCGCTTCGCTTCGGCCACCCCGACGCTGCCGAAGGGCGCGTCCTTCGGGGCGCCGAAGGGCAGCGTTCCCATCGTGATCGTCGAGACCATGAGGCCGGATCGGCCGAGCAGGCGGTATTCCATCGTTTCCGTCCTTCCGTGGAGGTCGTTTCAGTCAGCGTCTCGCGGGGGCGTAGAGGATCGCGGCACGGATCAGGATGAAGGCAAGCAACGCCGCCAGCGTATGCCACAGGAAATGCGTGCCGGGGGGAAATGCGTCGCAGAGCGGCCCGTCGAGCTGGCGGAAGGCGATCGCGGC
>JBIQKL010000008.1:22982-43348 GCA_044506555.1 Hyphomicrobiales bacterium
GCATGAAGACGAAGAACGGCGCCATGTCGAGGATCACCGCCCATACCGCCGCAGTCGTATGGAACAGGAAGGCGCCGATGCCGCCGGCGACGATCGCCGCGATCATCGCCACGATCAGCCCGCCGGCGTCGCGATTGGGGCGGCGGCGCTGCAGTCGCAGGAGGGCCCACGCGGCCACCAGCATCAGGACGTTGGTGACGGCGTTGAGCGGCTCGGCGTCGAAGCCGCCGCCGGTGCGCTCGCAATAGGCGTCGAACGTCCGGCAGAGGCCCGGCACCGCCTCGGCGATGAAGGCGGGGCAGACGGCAGCCACCGGCGCCGGCCCTATTTCGAGGCGGCGGCCGTCTCGGCGTTGGGGATGCCCTCGGCGCCCATGTAGACGGCGAGGATTCGGAGCGGCTTGTCGGTCTTGTTCATGCCGTTGTGCGCCCAGTCCACCGCTTCGAGCATGCCGTCCCCGGCCTTGGCGACCTTCAGGCCCTTCTCGCCGTAGTCGAGCGTGATCTCGCCTTCGAGGATGTAGGCGAAGAGCGGCACTTCGTGGAGATGCCAGCCCGTCTCGCCGCCCGGCGGGATGGTGACGATGGCGGCCGTGACCTTCGGCGTGCCGCCCGGATAGGCGATGGTCTGGTCGATCACGGTGGTATTGCCGGAGAGGATCGGCGTCAGCAGGTTCTGGTATTGCTGCGGCTCCTCGGCGACCGCGCCTCCGGCGAACGGGAGCGCAAGCAGGACGGCGGCGGACAGGATGCGGACGGTGCGGGTCATGGACGTCTCCAGGGATCGGGCGCTCTCGTCGGCGCTTCGGGCAGCCGCGTCTAGCATGGCGGGCTGAACAAAGCATTGCGTCGCGTGCCCGGACAGCGCAATACGGCGCCAGTCGTCGCACCGCCCAGGGAAACCCGTCATGAGCACCAAGCACGAGAAGCTCGCCGCCGTCCTCTCCGCCGCCCCGGTGGTGCCGGTGCTCACCATCGAGGATCGGGCGACGGCCGTGCCGCTGGCGCGGGCGCTGGTGGCCGGCGGCCTGACCGCGCTCGAGGTGACGCTGCGCACCGCCGCCGGCCTCGAGTGCATCCGCGCCATCAAGGGCGAGGTCGAAGGCTGCAACGTCGGCGCCGGCACCGTGCTCGATGCCGCGCAGCTCGCCGATGCCGAGGCGGCCGGCGCGACCTTCATGGTCAGCCCCGGCGCTGCGCCGAAGCTGATCGCCGCCGCCACGGAAAGCGCGGTGCCCTTCCTGCCCGGCGCCGCGACCGCGGGCGAGGCGATGGCGCTGGTCGAGGCGGGCTTCTCGATCCTCAAGTTCTTCCCGGCCGAGCCGGCGGGAGGCCTCGCCTATCTCAAGGCGCTCGGCGCGCCGCTGCCCGGCATCCGCTTCTGCCCGACCGGCGGAATCGGCGCCGGGAACGCCCAGGACTATCTCGCGCTGGCCAACGTGATCTGCGTGGGCGGCAGTTGGGTGGCGCCGGCGGATGCGGTCGCGCAGGGCAATTGGACGCGGATCACGGCCCTTTCGCGCGAGGCGTCGCAGCTCCAGCGCCGTCCCTGAAGCGACATATTGTTGCAGGACGGAATCGATTTCCCTTGCCTTCCTTGACCGTTCTGGCCATATGGTAGCCGCTCGGGCAACTTCCCCGGGAGACTGGAAAACTGCGCGAGGAAAAACCGGCCTCGCTGATCCTGGGTCCAACCCGGATGGTCGCGATAAGACGCTTCTTCCTTTCCCCGATATACGAGATGCCGACGGAAATGGGGGCGCTTGCGCCCTTGTACTGAGACTGTAAACGGGAAAAGGATCCCATATGCGCCAGACTGGCACCGTGAAGTTCTTCAACACCTCGAAAGGCTTCGGCTTCATCACCCCCGAGGGTGGCTCGAAGGACGTGTTCGTCCACGTCACGGCTCTCGAGGCCTCCGGCATCAGCCATCTCGCTGATGGCCAGCGGGTGACCTTCGAGGTCGAGCCGGACCGCATGGGCAAGGGCCCCAAGGCGGTTCGCCTGCAGCTCGCCTGACTTCATCCCCGACGATCGGCGGCGCCGCCGCCGATTCACTGGGAATACTGCGCCGCCGGCCTCGTCCGGCGGCTTTTTGATTCCGGAGCCCGGCAAAGGCGCCGGCGCGAGCCGCGGTCCGGTGCGAATGCCCTTGCCGGGGCGACCCCTGCCCCCTACTTGCGCCTCGTCAGCAACGGCGAGGACCGTGATGTTCGATCCCAAACAGCTTCTCGATCAGTTTCTCGGCGGCCAGCAACGGCCCGATGGCCCGCGGGGCGGCGGCATCATGGACCGGGTCGGCGACTACGCGCGCCAGAATCCGGGGATGACCGGCGTCGCGGCCGGCGGGCTCGCCGGCCTGCTGCTCGGCAGAGGATTCGGCGGGGACCTCGTCAAGTATGGCGGCATGGCCGTGCTCGGCGGCCTCGCCTACAAGGCCTATCGCGATTACCAGCAGTCGCAGCAGGGCGGCCACGCGCCGGCGGCGGATCATTACAGCGCCGCGGATTTCCGGCCGGCGCCGGCCGAGTCGCCGTTCGCGCCGGCGAATACGCCGATGCGGCTCGCCGAGACTCTGGTGGTGGCGATGATCGCCGCCGCCAAGGCCGACGGCCACATCGACGCCGAGGAGCGCGGCCGCATCTACCAGCGGCTCGAGGAGGGCGGATTGCAGCCGGAGGAGGTCGCCTTCCTCCAGCACGAGCTGACCGAACCCGTCGATATTGAGCGGATCGCGGCCGGCGCCGCCAACAAGGAGGCCGCGGTCGAGATCTACGCCGCCTCGGTGATGGCGATCCGGAACGACACGCCGCAGGAGCAGGCCTACCTTTCCGCGCTTGCCGGGCGGCTCAAGCTGGAGCCGGGCCTGGTCGAATCGATCGAGAAGACGGTCGAGGCGGTCTCGCGGTAGGGCTGACGTCCGCATTCTCAGGGCTGGGTCACAGGCCCACCGTGATCCGGCGAGCCCGGAACGACAGAAAGGCGCCGCCAGGTTTCCCCGAGGGCGCCTCCCTGTCAGGTTGGCGTCGCGCCAAGCGCTGCCCGAAGGCGCGGCCGGCTTCGGCACCAAGCTGAACGTGACTTGATCCCTGCTTCCCGCGGGAAGCGATCCCGTCACCGCTGCCTCAGGCCTTGCGGCTCCAGCAACGCCCGTCGAACGGTTGTGCCGCCGTTCACGGGGAGCATCGGCCCGTCCGTCTTTGCCGCTCCGCATCGCTGCATCGCGGCAGGCTCGAACGGCTCCACCGGGCACGAGGCTTCTTCCCGGCTCACGCCGGTCCACCTCGGTGGTCCGCTTCGCGCCGATCTCGGTCGTCCGGATTGCCCTTCCGCACTCGACCGGCGCTCTGCGGTAAGTGAATGGTCGCTCAAGTCCGCCGCCGGCGAAAGCGTCGAATCGCCTCGCGGGGATCAGTGGGGATAGCGGGCATATGGTGCAGTGCGACCAGGCGGTCGTGGCCCTCGTCGGCGGCGGCTACCTCGGGACGGCGCGGCGTCGTGCGGACACGGGCCTCTCGGGGGCCGCACTCCCCTGGATCTCCGCTCAGGATCGCCGAACGCCGCGCGCGCTATCGCCGGGCACCGGCCGACGAGATCGCCACCGCGAGGATGATGATGAAGCCGCGCGCGATGAGCTGCTGGCTGAACTCGAGGCCCCACAGGATCAGGCCGTTGTTGATGACGCCGATCATCAGGGCGCCGAAGATCGATCCGATCACCGTGCCGCGGCCGCCGAAGAGGCTCGTTCCGCCGAGTACGGCCGCGGCGATGACGGAGAGCTCGTCGCCCTCGCCGACCTGAAAGCGGCCGGATTGCAGGCGGCCCGCATAGAGCATGCCGGCAAGCGCGGCGGTGACCGAGGAGATGACGATCACCCCCATCTTGATCCGCGCCGTGGCGATGCCGCTGTAGCGCGCCGCCGTCTGGTTGCCGCCCACGGCGAGCACCTGTCGGCCGAATTTCGTCCGCCGCAGCACGACGTGCCCGACCACGGCGGCGAGCGCCATCCAGATCACGAGGCTCGGGACCGGGCCGAGATTGCCGCCGCCGAAGATCGACGCGTAGCTCTTGTTGAGGATCGGGATCGCGGCGGTGCCGGAGATCCACATCGCCACGCCTTTCGCGATCCCCATCATGGCGAGGGTGGTCAGGAAGGTCGGGATCATCAGTCGCGTCGAGAGCCAGCCGTTGACGATGCCGACCGCGACGCCGGTCAGGAGGCCCGCGGCGACCCCGGCGACCGGCCCGGCCGCCGCGATCGCCAGCGCCGTCGTGACCGAGGCGAGGCCGGCAACGGCGCCCACCGAAAGGTCGATCTCGCCCGCGGCGAGCACCAGGGTCATCGCCACCGCCATCACCGCGATGATCGCAGTCTGGCGCAGGATGTTCAGGATGTTGTTGGGATCGAGGAAGCCGCGGTCATGCAGCGTCACCGCGAAGAACAGGAAGATCGCGACGAACCCGAAATAGATGATGTTCTGCCGCCAGGTCCGACGGAACCAAGCGGCGAGTCCCCCGCGGGCGGGGGAGGTGGTGGCCGCATCAGCCATTCTGTCCTCGCTTCTGGACGATCATCTGCAGGCGCTGTTCGGCGCCGAGGCCGTCCCCGGGCGCCGCCAACGTGTCCTTGTCCACGATCTCGACGATCCGGCCGCCTGCCAGGACGGCGATCCGGTCCGACACGGCGACCAGCTCCGCCAGTTCCGACGAGATGAAGAGAATCGATTTCCCCTCGGCGGCGAGCTCGCGCACCAGGCGGAGCACCTCGCCCTTTGAGCCGATGTCGATGCCCGCGGTGGGCTCGTCCATGATCAGCATGTCCGGCTCGGAGGCGAGCCATTTGCCGATCACGATCTTCTGCTGGTTGCCGCCGGAGAGGCTGTTGGCGGGCGCATCGGGGCCAGAGGTCCTGATCGCGAGACGCTCGATGAGACGCTCGGTGACCCGGCGGCTGGCGAGGCGATCGACGAAGATCGAGCGGCCGAGCTTCGCCAGGATCGGCAGCTCGATGTTCTCCTGTACCGAGTGCTGGAGGACGAGCCCCTCGCGCCGGCGATCCTCAGGAATGAGCGCCATCTTCAGCGCCTTGGCGGCTTCCGGCGTGCCGATGCGGGTTTCCCGGCCACGCACGGCGATCGAGCCGGATTCCGGTTGCTCCAGTCCGAACAGCATGCGGGCCAGAAGGCTGCGGCCGGAGCCGAGCAGGCCGGCGATGCCGAGCACCTCGCCTTCGTGAAGCACGAAGCTGGCGCCGGCCTCCTGCCCGCGTCCCCGGAGATCGCGAACCTCGAGCATCACCTTGCCCGTCGCGGTGGACGCCGTCGTGAACTCGGACAGGTCGCGCGTCGCCTTGCCCATGATGTCGGCGATCAGGCTCGCCAGCGCATATTCGGCGATCGGTCGCGTGGCGATATGCTGCCCGTCCCGCAGGACCGTCGCCACATCGGCGATGCGGAAGATCTCGTCCATGCGATGCGACACGTAGACGATGGCGCGACCCTCGTCCTTCAGGCGGCCGATCAGGCCGAAGAGCACGTCGACCTCGCCGGCGGTCAGTGCCGACGTCGGTTCGTCGAGGATCAGGATGGAGGCATCCTGCGACAGCGCCTTGGCGATCTCGGTCAGCTGCTGCTGGCCGGTCGAGAGCTCGGCGACCTCGGCGTCGGGGTCGACGGCAACGTCCATGCCGGCGAAGATCTCCGCGGCACGGTCGCGCATGGCGCGGTCGTCGATCAGACCGGCCGCCGTCGTCGGCTCGTGCGCGAGGAAGATGTTCTGCGCCACGGTGAGCGTCGGCACCAGGCTCATCTCCTGGAAGATCATGCCGATGCCGAGCCGCCGGGCGAGTTGCGGGGTGAGGCGCGCATGCGTCTCGCCGCCGACCGTGATGGTTCCGGCGTCGGGGGTTTCGACGCCGCGCAGGATCTTGAGGATCGTCGATTTGCCGGCGCCGTTCTCGCCGAGAAGGGCGTGGACCGCTCCGCGGCGGGCGGCGAAGCTGACCTCGCGCAGCGCCCGGACGCCGCCGTAGTGCTTGACGATGCCCTCCATGGCGACGGCGATCTCGCCGCCGCCGGAAGGGGCCGTCGAGGTCATCGCCCGATGTCCGTCCATTGTCCGGTGTCGCCGGACTCGATCACGGCGTCGGCGATGAGCGCGATCCTGTAGCCGTCCTCGAAGTTCGGGGACGGCTGGGTGCCGTCGACGATCGCCTGGAAGAAATCGTGGCACTCGATGATCTTGGTCTCGCCGTAGCCGACGCCGAGGGCCGGGATCGGCCACAGCGCGGCCCCGTAGGGATGGGCCGGGCCGGTGTAGACCGTGCGGAAGCCGCGGGCGTCGCCCGGATCGTCGGCAAACATGACCTGGAGCTCGTCGCGCCGCTCGTAGTTGAAGGCGATGGAGCCCTTGGTGCCATGAATCTCGACCGTGATGAAGTTGTTGCGGCCATAGGCATTGCGGGTCGCCTCGATCGAGCCGACGGCGCCGCCTTCGAACTTCACCAGCGTGATCATCTCGTCGTCGACGTCGACGGCGCCGCGCTCGGCATTCCTGTCGCCGCCGCCGACGCCCAGCTTGTCGGCGCCGCCGCTCTGCTTCGGCCGGCTCGCGACCCAGGTTCGGGTGAGCGCGTTGACCGAGGCGATCTCGCCGACCAGATAACGCGCCAGGTCGATGACGTGGGTGCCGATGTCGCCGACCGCGCCGGAGCCGGCGATCGCCTTCTGGAACCGCCAGGAGAGCGGCGAATCGGGATCCGCCGACCAGTCCTGCAGATAGGTGCCGCGGAAGTTGAGAATCGTGCCGATCCGGCCCTCGTCGATGTATTTGCGCGCCAGCGCGATGGCAGGCGTGCGCCGGTAGTTGAAGGCGACCATGTGCACGACCCCCGCCGCGGTGACCGCATCGAGCATCGCGCGGGCCTCGCCGGCGGTGCGCGCCAGCGGCTTCTCCGAGATGATGTGCTTGCCGGCCTTCGCCGCCGCGATGGCAATCTCGGGATGCATGTCGTTCGGCGTGCAGATGTCGACGACGTCGATATCGGGGCGGGCCACGGCCGCGCGCCAGTCGGTGGAGGCTTCCTCGAAGCCGTAGCGGTCGCGCGCGACAGCCGCACCCTCGGCCGAGACTTCGACCACGACCTTGCGCACCGGCATCGCCGGCGCGGGCCAGAAGAACATCGGCATCGAGGCATAGGCCATGGCATGCGCCTTGCCCATGAAGCCGCCGCCGATCATCGCCACGCGCAGGTTTTCCATGAGAACTCCCGAACCCGATCGGGTTCTTCCTGGTACGAAGGGAACGAAGTACGAAGGGACGAGAGCTCCGCCGCCCGGCATCGTCCGCGGGCGACGGAGCGTGTTCGGCGGTCCTCGACTACTGCATCGAGTCCTTGACGCTCGCCGGTGCGTCGGCGTGATAGACCTGCTGCCACGCCTCGAGGAGGTTCGCCTTCTCGACCGGCAGGGCGGGAAGCGCCACGTAGACCGGCGCCTCCTTGCCGAGCAGGCCGTAGCCGGCGAGCTTGGCTTCGGTCACGCCCTGGTCGAAGGGGCGCTGCGCGCCGAGGCCCTTGACGTAGCCGTCGCTGGCCATGTTGATCGCGACATTGGCGCCGAGGTCGATGGTGGTGATGACGAGGTCGTCGCGACCGTTGGCGCGGGCGGCTGCGATCACCCCCTCCGCCGGCACGTCCCAGACCGCCCAGATGCCCTTGAGGCCCGGATTGGCGACCATCATCGCCGCCGCGGCCTTCTCGGCGTCGCCCGAGAAATCGGGCCCGCCGATGCCCTGTTCGGCGACGATGCTGATCTCCGGATAGGCCTCGGCGATCGTCTGCTTGAAGGCATCGTAGCGCTGCTTGGTGACGAAGAAGTCGGCAGCATGGAAGACGACGCCGATGTCGCCCTTGCCGTCGAGCGCCTTGGCCATCAGGTGGGCCGCGGCGACGCCGTTGCCGAAATTGTCGGCCGAGACCACGGAGACGTAGTCCTTGCCGGCTTCGAAGCCGGCGGGCACGTTGTCCATGAAGACGAGCTTCACGCCCGCGTCGGCCGCGGCCTTGTAGGCTCCGGCCGTGGCCGCCGGATCGGTCGGGATCGAGACGATGATGTCCGGCTTCTGCGCCATGATCGTCTCGATGTCCGAGACCTGCTTGGCGGCGTTGAAGCCGGCATCGGTGACGGCGATGACCTCGATGCCGAGCCTGCCGAACTCGTCGTTGAGGCCGGCGATCTGGGCCTGCGACCAGTCGTTGCCGCCATAGTGCATGACGATCGCCGCCTTGGCGTTCATCTCCTTGATCCTGGCGACCTCCTCGTCCGTGAGCTGCACGGTGGAGGCGGCCACCGGCGTCTCGCCGCCGGGGCCCTTGCTCAGCGTCTGCTCGGCCAGCTTGGCGAGCGCCTCGTCGGGGCTCTCGGCGAACGACGGCGCACTCCACGCAGCCGTCAAGAACAGAGCGGCGATCGCCGCCGCCTTTCCGAATGACGTCATTGCTCAGTCTCCTCCCAGAATGGACCGGCACGGACCTCTCGATCGTGCCGATCGGGTCCTACAAAGCTCAGGCGAGGTGCCGCTCGATGAAGCGGCGGCTGCGCTCGGCGCCCTGCCGCGGGTCCGGCCAGGCGTCGAGCTCGGCCGTGATCCAGCCGGAATAGCCTTGCGCCTTCAGGGCGGCGATCACCGCACCGTTGTCGAGATCGCCCTCGTCGAGAGGGGTGAAGGCGAAGGGTTCGCGACGGAGGCCCTTCAGGTGCACGTAGGTGATGCGGTCGCCGAGCTCGCGCACCTGCTGCGCCGGGTCGCCGCCGGCTGCGGCCAGGTGGGCCGTATCGGGACAGAAGCCGATCGAGGTGTGCCGGAATATTTCGGCGACCTCGACCGGACCCTCGACCATCGTCGACAGATGAGGATGGTAGTGCGGCGCGAGGCCTGCGCGCCTGGCGATCTCGACCACCTTCTCGAGCCCGGCGCCGAGCTTCTCCATGTCGCCGGGCCTGGTGCCGCCGGCACGCTTGGCGCCGCCGCCGACGACGAGATGGATCGCGCCGAGCTCGGCCGCGAGCTCGGCCACCTTCTCGATGCGCGCGAGTTCCTCCGACAGCACGTCGTCGAAGATGAAGTTTGCGCCCGAATAGGCGGCGACCAGCTTCACGCCTGCCCCTTCGAGGATCGCCCTCAGGTCGTCCTTGCGGTCGGCATAGTCGAGGAGATTGCCGTCGAAGAGCTCGGTTCCTGCGTAGCCCGCCGCGCCGATGTCGGCGATGGCCGAGGCCATGTCGGCGAAGGTGCGATAGGTGAGCTGGGTGATGGACGTGACGCCGACCGCGTTGCCGCCGAGCGGCCCCCAGCAATTGGCGTGATAGGCGAGCTGAACGGCCATGCCGGCCTCCTCCAAAGGCATGCCTCCAGCGTCTTCGCAAGGCGCTTGGCGCTGCGACCAACCCTTTGGCACAACTTGCAAATTCTGGCGCGGTGCTTCCTCCCGCGATCCTGTTCTGCCGGCCGGCCCGGCAAAGGTCAATCGCTATGGCGGACATAAGCGGCGCACCTTTTGCCGGGAAATTACAAAAGCTGCTTGATTTCAAGGCATATGCGCGACACGCTTCCACATGAGGAGGCCGCATGCGAGGATTGGCCGAAGAGTTGCCACGACGGGGGGATGCGCGCGTCAGGCGAAGCATCGGCCGCCCGAAGACGATCGATGCGGCGCCGGCGAGCCTCGCGCAGGTCCTCGTTCTGATACGGGACCGGGGGGCCGAGACCCGCCGCGACATAGAATTGTCGCTGGGGCTTTCCCGCGCCGTGGTCGTCGACCGTCTCGCCGTCCTGGCGAGGCTCGGCCTCATCGAGGAGGCCGGCACCGGACGCTCGACCGGCGGCCGCGCGCCGAAGCGCCTCGCCTTCCGCGCCGATGCCGGCGCCCTGCTGGTGGCCACCGCCGACCGTTCATCGATCGCCGTCGGTGTCGCCGACCTCCGGGGTCAGGTCCTCGTCGAGCATCACGAGGCGGCCGATTTCAGCGCCGGCGCGGCCGCCATCCTCGATCGCCTGACGACGCTCTTCCTGTGGCTGATGGAGGAGCATGGCGGCAAGAACGGCATCTGGGGCATCGGGCTCGCCTTGCCCGGCCCGGTCGATCCGAGCGAAGCCGACCTGACCGGCCCCGGCGACGACTGGCGGGAGATCGACGTCGCCGCCGAGCTCGCCTATCGCATCGGTGCGCCGGCCTGGATCCGGTCCGGCACCGAGATGATGACCGTCGGCGAGATGCGGGCGGGCGACGGCAGTCCGGACATGCTCTTCGTGAAGCTCGGGCGCTCGATCACGGCCGGCATGATCATCAACGGGCGGCTCCATCGCGGCGTCCAGGGCGTCGCCGGCATGATCGGGCATGTCCAGACCACCGAGACCACCGGCGCTCCCTGCCGCTGCGGCAAGCGTGGCTGCCTCGAATCGATCGTCGGCATGGACGCGATCGCGCGCGCGGGGCGCGCGGGCGGCGAGAGCCGGGCGAGCCGCTTCCTGGCCGAGGCGCTCGAGCGGACGGACGAGGTGACGGTCGCCGACGTCGCCAATGGCGCGCAACTCGGCGACGCCTTCTGCGCGGAGATCGCGGCACGTTGCGGCCGCCTCGTCGGCGAGAGCCTCGCGCCGCTCGCCAACCTGCTCAATCCGTCGGCCGTCGTGCTCGGCGGCGGCATGGTGCAGGCGGGCGACATCCTGCTCGCTGCCGTACGCGAGGCGGTCTACCGTAATGCGCATCCGCTGGTGACGCGCGACATGAGGATCGTCCGCTCGCGCATGGGCGGCAGCTCGGGGCTGATCGGCGCCGCCCAGGTCGCCGCCGGCGAGCTGTTCGTGCCCGAGATGGTCCAGCGCTGGATTCCCCACGGCTCGCCGAGGCACGCGCCCGAGCTCGCCGCACTTGCCGCCACCGCGCGCGCCCGGCATCGCCTGAACGGCCACAAGAATCCGCCCACGGCGCCGCCGGCCCTTCGGATCACGCGGCCGGAAAGCCGTAGCAACGAAGATCGACGGGAGGAGTCATGAGCCTCATTGGGCCGGCCTTCGCCGGACTCGGACCACATGGCGAGCGCGCCATGCCTGCCGACCTCGTCACGCTGTCGGCGGAAGACACCGCGATCGTGCGCGCCGGCAACCACGAGGTCGCCGTGGTGCTGCACACCACCACCTCGGACTGGTCGCGCCAGGAACTCGCCGGCATCGCCACCGCGCTCGGCTCCCACGGCGCGGCGGTGGTGGACGTCGTCGACTGCGGCTACGACAGCGACCGGCAGAACCGCGAGCTTCGCCGCCTTGCGGAATCGAACGTCGACGCGGTGATCAGCATCCCGATCGGCAATGCCGTCGTGGCACAGGCGCATCGTGCCGTCGCCCATGCCGGAAAGGTGCTGATCCTTCTCGACAACGCGCCGACGGGCCTCCTGCCGGGCACGGATTATGCGGGCGTGGTCTCCTGCGACAACTTTGCCCTCGGGGCGATCGCCGCCGAACTCCTCTCACCGCATCTGCCGGAGGAGGGCGTCGCCGGCATCCTCACCTACGGGGTCGACTTCTTCGCCACCAAGCAGCGCGAGATCGCCTTCCGCAAGTGGATCATCCAGAACCGGCCGGACGTCACGCTGGTGCGCGCCAAGTTCCAGACGATCGAGGAGACCGGCCCGGCCTTCGATCGCCTGCTGGCGGAGAACGAGGACCTCGACGGTCTGTTCGTCGCCTGGGACGTTCCCGCGATCAGGACCGTCGGTGCCATCCGCGCGCGGGGACGGCGGCTGCCGATCGCGACGGTCGATCTCGGCCAGGCGGCCGCGCAGGATCTGGCCGCGGGGGGCCTCATCCGCGGCATCGCCACCCAACGCCCCTACGAACAGGGGCTCGCAGCCGGCAACGCCGCCCTCCTGTCGCTGGCCGGCCGCCAGCTTCCGCCATGGATCGTGCTGCCCGGCTTCGCCGTCACGGACGCGAACGTCCTCGAGGCGTTCCAGGTCGTCTGGCACATGCCGGCACCCTCCGCCCTGGTCAAGAGCAGGCAGGCCGTCTCCGCGTGCGGCTGAGAGCACGAACCCGGGATCGAGGCCGTCGTCCGCGTGCGACCGACCGAGCTCGCCGGGAAGGCGACGAAGACCGGGACGACCGCGCTCAGATGACCAGGAAATCGCCCGCGTCGATGTCGAGGCCCTTGCTCAGCTTGGCGAAGGCCACGTCGCCGCCGGCCTTGTCGCCATTCTTGTCGTAGACGACGATGCCGGTCTTCTTGTCGTAACCGATGCGGTCATTGCCGTCCTTCGCCGCCTTGCCGGAGAAGAAGGCCTTCGCCTCGAGCGCGCCGGGATCGAGCTTCCGGAAGATGGCCCTGTCGAGGACGATCAGGTCCTCGCCGGTCTGGAAGTCGACGATCTTGTCCGGCTTCTTCGCCGACTTGACAGGGGAATCGAACACGAACTGGTCGAAGCCCGCTCCGCCCGTCATCTTGTCGCGGCCGACGCCGCCGATCAGCACGTCGTCGCCGTCGCCGCCCTTCAGCTTGTCCTTGCCGGACCCGCCGTCCAGCGTGTCGTTGCCGCCGAGGCCGAAGAGCCGATCCTTCCCGCCAAGCCCGGTGATGATGTCGATGCCGTCGCCCGGCAGCGGCTGGCCGGCCGCCGTCGAGCCGGCCATGATCACGTCCTTCTTCATGGTGCCGATGATCGCGGTCTCCTCCGGATCGCCGGTTTCGACGGTGGGCGCGTAGCTGACCGCGTGGAGGCTGAAGTCCGACTGGAACCCGCGCTGCTTGCCGCCGCTGTAGAGATCCGCCGCCTCGAGCTCGACGCGCGCGACGCCGTTGAGGCCGAGATCGAAGCGCGACATCCCGTTCGCGACGTGCTCGCCCGTTCCGGCGACGAGCACGCCGGTGGCGATCACCGCGCCGCCCGCATCATATGCCGTGTAGATCGCCCGCTCGCCGCGGTTCGCCTCGCCCGCATAGAACTGGCCGAGGACGACCGAGACGTCGGAAGCGGCGTTGTCGAAGTGGATGACCAGCTTCTCGCTCTTGCCGGCGCGGTAGTCGATCTCCCGCGGGAACGGGCCCTCGACCTTGCCGGTCTTCGCCTTGCCGACGATGCCGATGCCGCCGTCGCCATAGGCGAGCCTGGCCGCGGCGCCTTTGCTGTCGAATCCCTGGATGGTGACGCCGTCGCCGAACGCCACCGGACCTTTCGTGCCGGCGAGCGAATGATCGGCGACCAGCGTCACCCTGGACTGCGCATCGATGATCCCGATGACCAGCGGCGCGATCGGCAGGCCGTCATAGGCGGGGTCGCTGCTCGAGACCCCGAAGTTGATCGTGCCGTATTCGTCGCCCTCTGCCTTCCGGTCGTTGGGCGCGGTCACGCAGAGCTCGAATGTGAGCGGATCGCCGGGCTTGACGGTGATCACCTTCGCGACGCCCGCCCCGTTGCCGAGATCGATGTCGGCGCTCGGCGTCACGGTGATGACGAGCGGCGCGATCAGGCTGCCGCGGAGGCCCGGGTCGATGGCGATCGGGATCTTGTAGCAGTCGTCACCCTCGACGAGCCGGGCGCTGCCGCCGCCGGCACCGCCGCCGCCGATCGAGACGCCGCCGGCCGAAGGCACTGCCTTGAACGTGCCGCCCTTGACCAGGATGCCGCTGTCCCAGAGGCCGTCGAGAGCGTCCTCGACCTCGATGACCAGGGTGTTGACGCCGTCCTGCATCGCGCCGGCGAAGCTCAGCACCTTGGTGTAGCCGTCCGCCCGCACCGCGTCGGCGAGCGGGCCGCTGCCGACCGGATTGAGGATCAGGTCGGGATGGACCGGCCCGAAGGGCGACGCCATCAGGTTGTTGACCGTCGCGGCGGAGCCGTCCGACAGCGTCGCGAGGTTGACGCCGTTGAGCAGGATGCGGACGGAGTCGTTGAATTGCCCCGCATATTCGCGGAGCTCCTCCGAGAACATGATGAAGTCGAACACCACCGTGTCGACGCTGGCGTTCGGATCCTTCTCGAAGGTGTAGACGAACTGCACGGTGTCGCCGTCGGTCCCGCCGATCCCGAGGTCGGTGCTCAGGTCGTTGCCGGAGAACTCGCGGAACAGCCCGCCGTCGATCTCGTTGGCGCCGGCGAGGTCCTCGACCTTGCCGGTCGAGAGGATGATGCCGGAGCCGAGGCCGAAAGGATCGCCCTCGAACGTACCGAAGGCGCGGCCCTCGCCGTTGAGCGTGACGCCGAGCGAGGTGATGCCGGTCGCGCCGGTGCCGAGGAGCGCCGCGAGCAGCGCGTCGCGGTCGGTGGTCTGGGTGATCCAGCCCGCCGCAAGCGTTGAGAAGCCCATCGTCGAGAAGGACGTCGGCGCCATCAGCGGCGCCGGCGACGGGGCGGGCGTCGGGAACGGGTCGCCGGCGGCGACATACGTGACGTAGTTGGTCGACAGGTCGAAGCCGGGGGTGTTCTCGATGTCTGCGATCAGCTCGTCGGTGTTCTCGTCGTGATAGATCTTCGCGGTGGTGCCGTCGAACTGGACCACGTAGTCGCCGGCCGTGCCGAGGAGCTGGACCCGGTCGCCTTCGCTGGCGTCGAAGTCCTTGATGACGGCGCGGTTCGGACTCGAATCCGAGATGATGAAGTTCCGGTAGAAGACGGTGTCCCCGGCGCCGAGCACGAAGAGGTCGGCCCCGTCGCCGCCATAGAGGGTGTCGACCTCGGGCGTGCCCTCGTTCTCCGAGTCCACGAACGGGTTCTGCTGGCCCGAGATGACGTCGTCGCCGGCGCCGCCATAGAGCGTGTCGTCGCCGGTATTGCCGATGAGCAGGTCGTTGCCGAGGCCGCCATAGAGCATGTCGTCGCCGCGCAGCGTCGCGGTCGAGCCGAGGCCGCCGACCCCGCCGGCAGACGGATCGAAAGTGCCGACCAGCACGTCGTCGCCGTCGCTGCCCGTGACCTTGAGTCGCTCGATCTCGGTGAAGGTGAGATCGACGCTCGAATCGCCGGAATAGGTGCCGGAATTGGTCATCACCGTGAAGCCGCTCTGGCCGCTGTCGCCGGTCCGGAGGCCGATATCCGAACTGACGCGCGTCACCGTCCCGGTGATGCCGCCGCTGCCGGCATAGCTCGAGTAGTCGAGCTCGAGCAGGTCGCCCGGATTGGCGAGCACGAGACCATTGTTGATGATGACCGGCCGGTCTTCCGGATGGGTCGGACCGATCTCACCGGGGCCGTCCGGAATCTGGACGGTCCGGATCTCGACTTCGACGCCGAGCTCGAAGTCGTAGCCGCCGTCGATCGTGTCGACGCCCATGCCGGGCTTGATCACGTCGACGTCCCAGCCCGTCGAGATCCGGTTGTCGTGGACGCCCGCCTGCGTGACGGTGTCCTTGCCGAAGCCGGTGATCACGTCGCGGAGGATCTCGAAGCCGCTGACGGCGGGCGCGCTGCCCGGTCCGCTGACGGTGACGTTTGAGCCGCTGAACTCCGTCTCCGGCGTGGCGCTGCCGCTGATCGTGATGTCGCGCGTGTCCGAGGCGAGCGCGATCCACAGCGAATCGATGCCCGCTCCGCCGTAGAGGGTGAAGGCCTGGTCGGCCTGGTTGGTGTCGACCGTGGCGATCATGGCGAGGCTCTGGCCGTTGCCGTGGACGACCCAGTCGTCGCCATCGCCGCCGTAGATCGAGTCGTTGCCGGTGCCGCCGCGGAGCGTGTCGTTGCCGGCAAGGCCATGGAGCACGTCGTCGCCCGCCGCGGCGTTGATCACGTCGTCGCGGATCGTGCCGATGGCGACGAGCCGCTCGATGCTCGTGAAGTTGACCGCGTCGAGCGTCGTCGCGCCGCTCGGCCGCACGAAGCTGCCGCTGCCGGCGGCCCAGTTGGTGAAGCCGCCCGCGACGCCGTCGCCGTAGTCGCCGCGCATGTAGTTGAGGTAGAGCGTGTCGTTGCCCACGCCGCCATTGACCGTGTCGGTGCCGAACAGCGACAGGCCGGGATCGATGACGTTGTCGAGGCCGTCACCGGTGAGCTGGTCGGCGAGGTCGCTGCCGCGAAGATTCTCGATGCCCGAATAGGCGTCTCCGGCGGCCTCGCCGCCGGTACCGCCGGTGGCGAGATTGGCGATCACGCCGGCGAAGGCGGTGGAGTAGTCGGCCCAGTCGACGCCGGCGCCCCCGGTCATCTGGTCGGCGCCGGCGCCGCCGATGAGCGTGTCGTTGCCGTCGCCGCCGTAGATGGCGTCGCTGCCGTCGAGCCCGCGGATGACGTTGCCGCCGTCGTCGCCGGTGAGGCTGTCGCCGAAATTGGAGCCGTCGAGGTTCTCGAAGCCGCTCAGGGGCGCAGTGTTCTGGTGGAAGGTGTCGGTCTCGTCGAAGTCGCCGATCCGGTCGCTGCCGCCGCCGGCCCCGGTCCGGAGATTGACGACGACGCCCGCGCTCCGGGTGACGTAGCTGAGCAGGTCGATGCCGTGGCCGCCGCTGAGCAGGTCGCCGTCGCCGCCGGCATAGATGACGTCGTTGCCGTCGCCGCCGGTCATGATGTCGGCGCCGCCCCGGCCCTCGAGGCGGTCGTTGCCCACCCACCCGTCGAGCCGGTTGGCGCTGTGGTTGCCGTAGAGCACGTCGTCGAAGAGCGAGCCCTGGACGTCCTCGATGTCGACCAGCACGTCGCCGGCGGCGTCGCCCCCGGCGGCGCCGTTGAAGAGGAGATCGATGCGGACCGCGCCGTAGGAGGAGAGATAGCTGGTGCCGTCGCGACCGGCGCCACCCTGCATGAAGTCGCCGCCGGTGCCGCCGAGCAGGAAGTCGTTGCCGTTGCCGCCGACGAGCGCGTCGTTGCCGCCGCGGCCCTCCAGCGTGTTGCCCTGGTTCGGATTGCCGACGAGGATGTCGTTGAAGGCCGAGCCGATGATGTACTCGATGCTGACCAGCCGGTCGCCCTCGGCGTCGCCGCCCTCGCCGAGCATCGCGCCGGAGCCGTCCGGCGCCTTGTTGAAGACGACCGCGACGGCCGAGTTCTCGTAGGTCACCTGGTCGCGGCCCTCGCCGCCGTCGAGAAGATCGGCGCCGGCGCCGCCTTCGAGGGTGTCGTCGCCCGCTCCGCCATAGAGCTGGTCGTTGCCGCCGTTGCCGACGAGCTGGTCGAAGCCATCGTCGCCGCGCAGCACGTCGTCGCCGGCGCCGCCGGTCGCATAGTCGTTGCCGGCCCCCATCGAGACGTCCGCCGCGGCGAGCACCGAGGCGGCGATCATCAGCGTGTCGTCGCCCTGGCCGAAGCTCGCGCCGTGGGTATTGCCGAAGGCGTTCGGGCCGCCGATCTTCAGGATCGGCGCATCCGCCGACCCGTACATCTCGTTGATGCCGAAGGCCGAGACGGTGAGCACGCCGGGCATCAGGTTGCCGTTCTGGTCGAGCGTGTTGCCGATCAGGAAGGTCTCGCCCTCCGGGCCGTCGGTGCCGGCGACGTTGTTGATGCTCCGCTGTCCGGCGAGCACGCCGGCATGGAGGACGAGGGTCGAGGGATCGCCCAGCTTGAGCGAGGCGAGGCCGTGACCCGGATCGGTGGCGAGCACGCCGCTGCCGTCGCAGCCGAAGCTGAAATCGACCAGCGTGGTCTCGGCGAGGGTCTTGCGGACGGTCCACGAGAAGATGCCGAAGCCGACCTCGAGCCGGACGCGCAACTCGGCGCCGATCGAGCCGCTGACCTCGAAGATGCAGCCGGAGGCGACATCGAAGTAGCGGAGCTCGTCGTTGGGGAAGAAGGCCTCGACCTCGCCGTTGAGGCCGCCTTCGACGAAGGCCCGGGCGGCGACCAGCTCGATGCCGGCGCCGGCATGGATCTCGCTGTTGACGTGGGCGACCGCCGCGCCGGGATTCGCCGGCTTGAGCACCAGGCCCTTGAGCAGGTCGTCAGGCGTGAAACCGTCGCTGCCGGGGTTGGTCAGGCCGGTGCTGTCATAGGCGATCTTGAAGTCGATCCCGGCCTCGAACGAACCGCCGAGATTGATGCCGATCGGTCCGAGGATCGAGAAGAAGAAGTCGCCGACCCGCGCCTCCACCTGGAGAGCGGGCAGGTCGTACTCGACGAAGATCACGGGCGCCGCGCCGGGGAACAGGTCGGGCAGGAGGAGGCTCACGATCGACCCGGGATTGTCGAGGATCGGGAAGGCGAGGCCGACCGTGTCGGTGAAGCCGCCGGCGAGCGAGGTCTGGACCGATTCGATCAGCCCCTCGATCGCTTCCATCGCCTCCTGGAACTGCTGCGCGATCGCCAGGAACCCGTCGGCGTCGGCGAGCGCATCCGCGTTCGCCGAGAAGTTCGGCGTGCCGGTGGTGAGGTCGAGATCGCCGAGCTCGACGACGCCGGCGAGATCGCCGTTGGCGCCGCCGGTCAGCATCTGGATGATGCCGAGCGCCTCCGCGAACACCGAGATCGCCTCGACCGCGGCGTCGTTGCCCTGGCTCTCGTAGTAGATGGCGGCGAAGTCGAGGAAGTTGATCTTGCCGTCACCGTCCGGCGTCGGCACGCGATCGACGTCGAGGAAGTTGATGATGCTGGCGAAGGGCTCTGGCACCGGCTCGGTGAGGGCCGAGATGATGTCGTCGAACGGGTATTCCCGGACGAAACCGAGGATCGGGTCCATCAGGTCGGCGAGCATGTCGACCATCGACGCGATGTCGATGCCGATGTTCTCGAACCTGACCGACGACGGGGCGACCGAGAGCGATCCGCCCGCGAAGTCCCAGTCGATCACGAAGTTGGCGACGATATCGGGCAGCACCGGCAGGTCGCCGCGGAGACCGAGATCGAGATGCACGCCGCCGGAGACTCCCGCGGTGACGCTCGCGGCGCTCAGGGCGGAGAGCGCCCCGCTGGCGATGTCGACGGTCAGGGCGAGCGCGATCTCGGGCGTCTCTGGTGCGACACCGTCGGTGACGACGACCTCGAGGAGGCCGAGATCGGCGCGCCCGCTCACGTCCATGGCGACGTCGAGGCCGATCGAGAGCGCGTCGTCGCCGTCGGTGATGGTGAGCGCCGGTGTCGCCGCGCCGGTGTCGTAGGTGAGCGTGAGGTCCAGGGCGGCGGAGAGCGTCGGGGTGAAGCTCGCGCTGCCCTCGAGACCGAAGTCGACGTCGTCGATACCGAGATCGAGCGCGCCGCCTACCGGATCGAGAGTCGCGCTGTCGCTGCCGGTGATGGTGATGGTGACCACGTCGCCCACCGCGCTGGCGGTGACGAGGTCGCCGGGGAGACCGTTGATCGCGTCGACGATCGCAGTCGGATCGTCGCCGATGCCGTCGAGCGCCGCGGCGAGATCGGCCTCGAGCGCCGAGAACAGGGCGGTCGAAACTCCGTCGAGGGCAGTGCCGATGAGCGGGATGTCCTGGCCGATCGCCTTGTCGATGGCCGTATCGCGTAGAAACGCAAAGAGACTTCCGAATTCGCCTGCAATAGTCATGACGAATGCCCCCTTGGCCCTGATCACTGCATTCTCTGGGTAGGCAACTTCCTCTGCTTAGGCATCGACTGCTGCTATTGGTCGTATTGAGTATGTGATAGAACGATCCGGGCGTGGAGTCCATTGTTTGCAGATGAATGCATAGGGCGCGAGACCCTGCGGGTCTCCGCACGGGAGAGAAACTATCGACCGCGATGAAGTCCTTGGGGTAACGCCCCGGTTATTTGTGATTTATTGTAATGATTGCGTTCGAATAGCAGTGCGCGACGATCGGAGGGTCGTGTCGATCGCGCTGAGTCAATCGCCCGCCGCGACCCCGCTGAAGATCTGCTCGATCTCCGCCATGTGCGGATGGCTGACGCCGTTGCGCCGGAGGGCCTCGAAGTCGGCCAGGATCACGTCCTCCCATCGGCGGCCGCCGAGGTCGAGGCCGCGATTGGCCAGATAGATCCGGTCGGCCGCCTCGGTCTCGCCTCTGAGCAACAGGGCATGGGCGAGATTGGTCTCGAAGACGGTCTCCCCCGGGGCGAGTTCGAGCGCCTGCCGTGTGGCGGTCTCCGCGGCGGCATAGTCGCCCGCGAAGAGTTGGGCGAAGGCGACATTGGCATAGGCGCCGGCGAGCTTCCGGCGTGCGTCGGCAGCATCCGGCATCGCCTGCGCGAGTCCGTCCCGGACGGCGAGGTTTTCCTGCCAGGCGGCGAGCGCTGCCGGTGGATTGCCGATCGCCATGTACAGGTTGCCCAACCGCTCGAGCTCGTCGCCGAGCTGCCACTGCGCATCCGGCGCCTCGGGGAGGAGCGCGACGATACGGCGGCGTGCCGCGACGATGTCGGTCATCGTGGCGATGGCGGCGTCGCCGTCGCCGGCCATCGCCTGCAGGTAGCCGAGCTTCTCGAGGCTCGC
>JBIQKL010000008.1:43448-64927 GCA_044506555.1 Hyphomicrobiales bacterium
CCGACGCGCTGCCAGGCGACGCCGACGATTCTCGCCGCCTCGGTGTCTGCCGGATCGCTCGCCGCAAGGCGCCGGAATATGTCGAGGGACTCGCGATACGCCGCCAGCGCCGCGTCGGACTCGCCGCCGCGGAGCCGTGCATTGCCGAGCCGCTCCAGCCCGACGGCGAGGTCGTGCTGGGGGGCGGCGCTCTCCGGGTCCATGGCGACGAGCCGGCGGGCGATGGCGATGCTCTCTTCCCAACTCGTCACCGCGGCGGCATCGCCGGCGATGAGCTGAATGTCGCCCAGCCGCAGGAGGCGGAGCGCGACGTCGCGGCGGCGCAGCACGTTGCCGGGATCGACGTCGGTCAGGCGGCGGGCGATGGCGATGCTCTCCTCGAGCCGGGCGGTTGCGGCGGCGAGATCGCCGGCAGCCTCGTCGACGCCCGACCGGTTCTCGAGGAGCACCGCTATGTCGCGCTGCCAGAGCGTATTCCCGGGATCGGATGCCGCGAGACTGCGGTGGATGGCGAGGGCTTCGTCCTGTGCTCGGCGCGCTCCGTCGATGTCGCCCGTGCTCAACCGCACGCGGCCGATCCGTCCCAGCGCCAGCGCGACGTCCCTCCGCCACTCGGTGTTCTCCGCGTCGATCGCGGTGAGCTGCCGGGCGACGTCGAGATAGCCCTCGAAGGAGGCGAGCGCCTCGTCCGCATTGCCGCGGGCCAGCTCGACGTCGCCGATGGCGCTGAGGGCGACGCCGATGTCGCGGAGCCACAGCGTGTTCGCGGGATCCAGGGCGGAAAGGTCGCGGGCGATGGCGAGGCTCTGGCGGTAGGCTTCGAGCGCGCTTGCCCGGTCGCCGGCGGCGGCGTAGGTGTCGCCGAACTCGTCGAGCATGGCGCCGCGGCTTCGCAGGATGTCGGTATCGTCGGCGGCGGCCTCGGACAGCCGGGAGACGGCGGCCTCGACGCTGCCGAGGATGGTGCGGATCGTCTCGGTCCGCATCCCCTCGACTTCGCGGAGCCCCTGCGAGACGTCGAACACTACGTCGTCTACGGTCTTCCGGGCGATCTCGAAGTTGCGGAGCGCCCGCTCCGCTTCCGCATTGGCCCGCGCTTCGTTCTGGACGGCGATCCACGCCGCTACGCCGGCGCCGACGGCGAGCGCGGCGACCACTGCGGCGGTGCCGTAGGCGAGGCGCAGCATCCGGCGCTGGCGCTTCACCTCCTCGGAATAGAGGTCGGCCTTCTCGACGCCGCGGATGGTTGCGGCGAGGTCGAGCGCGGCGTGAAGAAAGGCCTGGTTGCCTTTGGTCGCGGTCGTCGGATCACGGCGGAAGGGCCGGAGATCGACCCACAGCGGCTCTTCGGCGAACCGGCCATGCAGCGACGGCGGGAGGGGCAGGACACCCTCCGAGCGGAACGCCTCGGCCGCTTCGTCCCAGGTCAGCTCGCCCTCAGTGAGCGCGATCAACAGGCGGTCCGGCCCGTTCAGCTCGATGAAATGGGCGACCTCGCGGTCGACCCATTTCGAGGCGGCGGCCTCTGGCGATGCGAGCAGGATGAGATAGCGCGAGGCGGCGAGCTTGTCGGCGATCCCCTGCCAGAGGCTTGGCGCCGCCGACAGGCTGGTCGCGTCCAGGAAGACGTTGAGCCCGCGCACCCGCCACCACGGGGTGCCGATGGTCTGAACCACCGAGCGGAGCGCCCGCGCGACGGCCCGGTCGCCGCGCTGGCTGTAGGAGATGAAGGCGTCGTAGCGGCCGTCGCGAACGCGCGACCCGGCCGCATCCTCGCGGGCCCCCTCGACAGCTTGGGCCGCGTCCGTCATTCCGCCCGTGATTCGATCACCACACGCATCACCATCCCTTATGCACGAAGGCATGGTGAAAGTTCGACCGCCATGCGGTCGGATCGGGCGCATCTTTGTGACGGACCCGGACCATCATCGTCGATCCGTCCGGGGGGCACGCGAGGAGAAACCCTCGGGCGCCGCATCGCGTGCCCCCTTAGCCCTCAGATCGGCTTGAGGTTGGGAAAGACCGCTTCGGCCGCCTCGTTCTCCGGCCGCGCCAGGAAGAACTCCGCATGCAGCCACCCGTCGCTTTCCCGGCCCGCGGGATTGGTGCCGAGCGCGGCGAGACGCGCGAGCACCTCGCGCCGCTCACGACCGTTGGCGAAGCGGCGCTGCCGGAAGGTCTCCCCGTCGAGCTTGAAGATGGCGTATCCCCGTTTCCTCAGCGCGGCGGCGATGCGGTCGACCGGGAACATCCGGAGCGCAAAGAAGGCGAACCATGGCCTCCGGCGCGCTTCGTCGAGGATGCGATCGAAGGTGGGTACGCCGACATAGCCGACGGCGCCCGTGGAAACGACGACGTCGACCGGAAGCAGTTCGGCCGCTTCGTCGGACGTCGGCCGCCTTTCCTCGAGGTTCGCGGTGATGCCGCGATCGATGATGCCGGCCTCGCGGGCATAGGCGATCGCATCGGCGGCGACGTCGAGTCCGATGGTGGTGAGCGTCTCGTCACCATGGCCGTTGCCGAAGAGGACCCGGTCCCGGTCGAGCAGGGCTTCCGGCTCCACGCCGTTCGTGGCGGAGAGACCATAGAGACCGTAGAGATCGCCAAGATCGTAGCCGTGCTTCAGGATGGCGGCATTGATCCCGTAGGACGAGCCGACATCCAGCACCGTCACGCTCTGCGTGCCACGGGCGTCGCGGAACGCTTCGATCGTGCGGAGCAGGAACGGCCCGGCCGCTGCCGGGATCTGGTAATCGAGCGTGGCGAGGGTCTGGTAGTACAGGCGCGGGTCGGGCTGGCGATAGATCGCCTGCAGGTCGATCTTGCCGTCGTCGTCGAGGTCGAAGTCGGTGGTGTGGCTCACGGTAGGATTTCTCCGAGTTCGGTATCCGCGCGGCTCGCGCGCCGCGATGGGATTCCCTGGTTGATGCCCGACATGGAAAACCGAGGGACCGCTTCGTCCTGTCCCGCCTGGAGGGCGAGCAGACGGTCAGCGCCCCGGTGACCGCATGTGAGGCCGTGGATCGGTGCCGGTACGAGTGGATGCGGCTCGGCTAGCGGTCTCCCCCGCGCGGAACGGCC
The DNA here is from genome assembly GCA_044506555.1 of Hyphomicrobiales bacterium. Lineage (GTDB taxonomy): Bacteria > Pseudomonadota > Alphaproteobacteria > Rhizobiales > Kaistiaceae > Bauldia. Next base: position 46,530 of record JBIQKL010000008.1, read on the forward strand.
GAGGGAGAGGGTGAGAAAATGCCCGAGCGACCAGCCGCACGAAGGAACCCCACCCGTCGTGGGGCGGGGTTCCGACGAGGCGTAAGGTCAGATCAGATCGTTCGCTTTGAGAAACTCGCTCGCCACGGCATCGATCGCCTTCTTGTCGACGTCGACCTCGGCATTGAGGCGCTGCATGGTGGCGTCGTCGAGCTTGGCGGCCATCGCCTCCAGCGGCTCGGCGAGGCCGGGATTGGCCTCGAGCGTGTCGCTGCGGACCACGGGCGCGATGGCGTAGTTGGGGAAGAACTCCTTGTCGTCCCCGAGGATGCGGAAGTCGAAGGCCTGGATACGGCCGTCGGTGGCGAAGACTAGCGCGATGTCGACCTGATCCTGCTCGAGCGCCTGGTAGGTCAGGCCCGAATCCATCGGACGGAGATTGGCCCGCCCGGTCTCGAAGTCGTAGGTTTCCTCGAGCCCGATCAGGCCGTCGGGCCGCCGGGGAAACTCGGCATTGACGGCCATCAGCAGCGTCTCGCCGTCATTGTAGGCCTTGGCGAGGTCGGACAGCGTCTTGATCGGATCGGTCTTCTCGTCCGAGGCGCGGACGGCTAGGGCATAGGTGTTGTTGGCGGCCGACGGCGCGAGCCAGGTGAGCCCTTGGGCCGCGTCGAGCTCCTTCACCTTGGCGTAGGTGTCGGCGGCATTCATCGGCTCGGTGACCTTGTTGTAGGTGACCAGGGACGTCCCGGTGTACTCCCAGTAGAGGTCGATCTGCCCGTTCACCTGGGCGTCGCGCACAACCTGCGATCCCATGCCGTCGCGTTTCTCGACGTCGAATCCCTTGGCCTCGAGGAGCTGGGCGGTCATCTCGGCAAGCAGCAGCTGCTCGGTGAAGTCCTTGCCGCCGACGACGATCTCCTCCGCCCGGGCGGTGCCGGTCACGAGCGCGGTGGCGATCGCGCCGGCGATGAGCATGGATGTGCGTCGCATGGATTGGTCTCCTTCTGCTTCCTTGGGTCTTGCGGTCTGGGGTAGTCAGCGCAGCGGGTTGACGCCGCGCGGAATCGTCCAGAGCTGGATCTGGCCCATGATGAAGTCGGCGAAGATCGCCAGGAGGGCCGTGGGAATGGCGCCCGCCAGCATGATGCCGAACTCGTTGAGGGCGATGCCGGTGAAGATCAGTTCGCCGAGCCCGCCGCCGCCGATGAGGAAGGCCAGCGGCACGGTGCCGACGTTGATCGCGACCGCCGTCCGGATGCCGGCGAAGATCACGAAGAGGGCGTTGGGGATCTCGACCTGCCACAGGATGCGGCCGGGATTCATGCCCATGCCATGGGCCGCCTCGATCAGATGCGGCGGCACCGCCCGGATGCCGGTCAGCGTGTTGCTGACGATCGGCAGGAGCGTGAGCACGAACAGCCCGAAGATGGCGGGGAGATTGCCGATGCCGAGGAAGCTCATCGACAGCGCCAGCACGGCGAGCGTCGGGATGGTCGCGCCGACGTTCAGGACCTGCATGACCATGTTGCCGTAGCGCCGGAAACGTGCGCGGGTGAGGGCGATGCCGAGCGGGACGCCGACGGCGACCGCGAGACCGGCCGAGATCAGGACCAGGACGATGTGCTGCCGGCCGAGATAGACGATGTCGTCCCACTCGCCGAGGATGTCGGGCAGCAGCCCGCCGGCATAGGCCCACGCACCGAGCGCGAAAACCAGAAACAGCGTCAGGACCCGCGCAGTGCGCTGGAGGCTCTCGGCCAGCATCTCAGTCTCGATAGGTCTCGCCGAGGCGGTGGGTGATGCCCCGCTGGGTGACGTAACCCTTGTAGAAGCCGTCGGCATCGACGCAGGCGAGCCAGGTCGTGTCGTGGCGGAACATCGTCGAGACCGCCGAGCGGAGATCCTCGTTGACGTTCACCGTGACCGGCAGCGGCTCGAAGTTCTCGCCCACCGTGCCGCTGCCGTCGCGTGCGGTCTTGATGTCGACGAAGCCGCGCACCCGCCCGCGCGGCCCGACGACGACGATTGCCGAATGCCCGTGCTCCGCCATCAGCGCCGCGGCGGTGGAGAGCTTGTCCTCGGCTCTGGCCCGCGGCGGGTCCGGCATCATCGCGTCGCCGACCCGGATCAGCCGCAGGCGCTTGAGCGTCCGGTCGCTGCCGACGAAATCGGCGACGAAGCTGTCCTTGGGGTGGGCGAGGATGTGGTCCGGCGTGTCGTACTGCACCAGGCGTCCGTCGCGGAAGATGGCGACCCGATCGCCCATCTTCACCGCCTCGTCGATGTCGTGGCTCACGAACATGATGGTCTTCTTGAGCCGCGCCTGCATCTTGAGGAACTCGTCCTGGATGACCTCGCGGTTGATCGGATCGATCGCCCCGAACGGTTCGTCCATCAACAGGATCGGCGGATCGGCGGCGATGGCGCGGAGCACGCCCACCCGCTGCTGCTGGCCCCCGGACAGCTCCTTGGGGTAGCGCTTGAGGAACACGCCCGGATCGAGCGCCACCATGTCGAGGAGCTCCGCCGCCCGCTCGCGCGAACGCGGGCGGGGCCAGCCGAGCATGTCGGGGACGACGCAGATGTTGTCCTCGACCGTCTTGTTCGGGAACAGGCCGATCTGCTGGATGACGTAGCCGATGCTGCGGCGGAGCGTGACCGCATCGACCGCCGCCGCATCACGGCCGTCGATGGTGATCGTGCCCGAACTCGGCTCGACGAGACGGTTGACCATCTTCAGCGTGGTGGTCTTGCCGCAGCCCGAGGGGCCGAGGAGGATGCAGATCTCCCCGTCGGGCACCTCCATCGTCACCCGATCCACCGCGGCCGCATTCGAGCCGGGGAACACCTTGCTGACCGCATCCAGACGGATCATGCCGCAGCCCTCGCTTCGGTTCGCAGCCCCGGCGATGTGAGCAGGCGCTGGAGGGCAAGGAGGCCGAGGTCGGCCAGGATGGCGAAGATGCTGACCGCGAGCGCCCCCGTGATCAGCTGCCGCGGGTCGGTCTGGCTGATGCCGCGGGCAATGAAGACGCCGAGGCCGCCGGCACCGATATAGGCGGCGATCGCGGTGACGCCGATGTTCATCACCACCGCGATCCGCACCCCGGCCATGATCACCGGCACCGCCAGCGGCAGTTCGACCATGCGCAGCCGCTGGACCCAGGTGAGCCCCATGCCGCGGGCCGCCTCGCGAAGCGCCGGGTCGACGTTGCCGATAGCCGTGTAGGTGTTCCGGATGATCGGCAACTGCGAATAGAGAAACACCGCGATCACCGCCGGCAGGTAGCCGATACCCTGGCCGATGAGCGACAGCACCGGGATCATCATCCCGAACAGTGCGATCGAAGGGATGGTGATCAGGATCGAGGCGACATAGAGCACCGCCGCCGCGAGCCGCGGGTTCCGGGTGATCGCCACGCCGAGCGGAACGCCCGTCAGGATCGCCAGCCCCACGGCGACCGCAACGATAGAGGCATGTTCGCCGGCCCGGCTGACGATCAGTTGCCAGTTGGCCAGCATGTAGTTCAGCACATCCATGTTGTCGGTGAGCATCATTGATGCGGCTTGCGATTGCAACGCAAAATTCCGAGATTCTGCGGTCAGGGCCGCAGGATCAATTGGGCGACGTCGTCAGCCGACGTCAATGTGGATACGCTGCCGAGAAACAAAATATCACGAAAATGCAACGATATACGACACCTGGTGACAACAAGATTATCGGGAATCTATATTGACGATATAGCTATAGCCAAGGCCGTACGGCGTCGCCGAAAAGGGCGCGGAGCAGCGCTTCGACTTCGTCGGACGTCCGCTGCAGGCCGACCCGTCGCCGCATCGAACGCACGCGCGAGCGTAGGCCGATCCCCGGCCGGCGCCGGCCGGAGGATGGGCAGCGCGTAGGATGAGCACGTCCCGCGGTCTCGCGGGCGCCGCGGTGTTTACGGCTCGACCCTGAGGAAGCCGGTGAGGCCGGTCTTCTGGTGCTCGATGACGTGGCAGTGGAAGGCCCAGTCGCCTTCGTTGTCGGCGACCAGGGCCACTTCCATGGTCTCCTGCGACTTGAGAAGGGCCGTGTCGGTCCACAGCGGCGGCAGTTCCCGCTTGTCGGACCTGAGCAGCTTGAAGGTCAGCCCGTGGAGATGGATGGGATGGTCGTTCGGCGTCTCGTTCCGCATCCGCAGGACGTAGCTGCCGCCCTTCCTCATCACCGCCAGCGGCTCGTAGATCCCCGGAATGTCGCCGGGCCAGGCCACCCGGTTGATCGACCAGAACCGGTAGCCGAGATCGCCGCAGATCGAGGCGACCGGGGCATCGCCCGCCGGCGACCAGCCGAATACGAAGTCGATCGTCTCGGCATTGGCGAGATCGGGCTCGGGGATCGGGTTGACGACGAGCGGCTTCAACTCGGCGAGGCTGCGATTGGCGCTGGCGCCGACGGCGCGGAAACGCGCGAGAGGACGCGGGCCGGACGGGACCTTGAGCGCAAGCGTGACGACGTCGCCTTCCCGGTCAGGGACGCGGAGCGCGATGTCGGCACGCTGGCCCGGCCCCAGCACCACACCGTCCGGCGCCATCGGCGCCGGCAGGGGATTGGAATCGAGCGCGATCAGGCGGGCCTCGCCGCCGGTCAGGTCATAGGCGCCGATGCGGGTCGGGTCGGTGACCACGAGCCGCAGGCGGACCAGCGTGCCGGCCGGCAGGTCGTAGCGCGGCTCGACCTGCCAGTTGACCGTCGAGACCGTTCCGAGCGTCCCGCCGCGCGCTGCATTTCGCGGCGTGTAGAAGGCGATGAACTGCCCGTCGCCGCCGAGCCGGAAGTCGCGGATGTTGAGGGCGAGGTCCTGGTCGAAGCCGGGATCCTCGGCATCCTCGACGACAAGGACGCCGGTCAGGCCACGCGCCATCTGGTCGAGCGTGTTGCAGTGAGGATGGTACCAGAAGGTCCCGGCGTCGGGCGGGGTGAAGCGGTAGCGGAAGCTGTCGCCGGCCGGGATCGGCTCCTGCGTCAGGTAGGGCACGCCGTCCATGGGATTGGCGATGCGCAGCCCGTGCCAGTGGACGGTTGCCGCCTCGCCCAGCCCGTTGGCGACATCGACGGAATAGACTTGCCCCTGCCGGAGCCGCAGCACCGGCGCGGCCCCGTCGGGCGCGAAGCTCATCATGTCGCGGGTCGGCTTGCCCGGCACGATCTCATGGGAGAGCCGGCTCAGCGCCAGGGTGTCGCTGGCGGCGGGGGCGCGATAGGCGCTCGTTCCGCCGACCACCGTGCCCGCGACGACGGCCCCCGCTCCCGTGAGAAATGTCCGGCGCGTGAGAATGCTCATTGCCGTGCCGTCCTTTCCGGCAGCCGGGCATGAGGATACCAGAGGGAGAGCGTGCTGCCGATGCGACGGATGTGATCAGCGGGAGCCGCTGACGACCGTGACGGCGTTGCCGGCGGCGGCGGGACCATCAACCGCCGGAGTCGGGCTGGGGCCGGCCCGCGCCGGGCGCCGTTCCCGCTGCGCCGGGCCAGTAATATGCGTCGGAGGTCGGCCGCGGGCCGAAGATGGCCTGGCCGACGCGGACCACGGTCGCGCCCTCTTCGATCGCGATCTCGAAGTCGCCGGACATCCCCATCGAGAGCGCCGCAAAGGCGCTGCCCTCGGGGACGTCCTGCCGGAGACGCTCGCGAACCTCGCGGAGCAGCCGGAAGCAGCGCCGCACCCGTGCTTCGTCGGCGGAGAAGACGGCAAGCGTCATCAGGCCGCCGACGCGGAGCCGCGGATAGGACGGCAGGCGTCGCGCGAGGGCGGGAACGTCTTCGGGGGCAAGGCCGAACTTGCTCGCCTCTCCGGAGGTGTTGACCTGTACCAGCACGTCGAGGGTGCGGTCCTCATGCTCGAGCCGGCGCTCGAGCGCCTCGGCGAGACGAAGGCTGTCGAGTGCCTGGAACTCGGCAGCGAAGTGGGCGACGTCCTTCGCCTTGTTGGTCTGAAGATGGCCGACGATGCTCCAGGAGACCGGCAGGTCGCGGAGACGTTCGGCCTTGCCCCGCGCCTCCTGAACCTTGTTCTCGCCGAACGCGGCGATGCCCGCTGCGAAGGCTGCACGAAGGCGTTCGGCCGGAACGGTCTTGCTGACCGCGAGCAGGCGGACCTCGGCAGGGTCGCGGTCCACGCGGCGGCAGGCCGCGTCGATCCGATTCCGGACCGCGGCGGCCCTGGCACCGAGGAGGCCGGCCTCCTCGGGATCGAGGGGCGAGTATGAGTCAGGCATCGTTTCCTCCAAGGCTCAGGGGAAGTGCGGCGTCCCGGCGATCGCGTCGCAGAGACGCCGGTCGGTCAGTGGTTCACCTTCCCGGGCAGGCTGAGGTCGCCGGAGGCCACGTCGAACACGTCGGCCACGCAGAGCAGCGGCGCGTGGACGTCGGCATTGACGCGAAGGCCCGCGGTCACGCCGTCGAAGGTGGCGCCCTCGACCGCGGCGATATCGTCGAACGGCACGCGTACCGTCACGGTCTCCGCCGCGAGCAGCGGCTGCCAGCCGGGGCTGTCGATGAGCAGCGGCAGGCCCGGCCACGTCTTCGGCAGGCGCGGCTTCGCGCCCTCCGGGATGTCGACCACCCGGAGGGCGCCGGGGCCGCACGCCTCGTCGGGGCCGAGCACGACCCAGTGGCTGTGCCACACGTTGCCGTCGTTCGCCGGATCGCCGTCGCCGTTCTCGTCGAACAGCGGCGTATCGTCGAAGTCGGGATGTGCGGTGACCGCGAAGGCGAGGATGCCGGCCCTCTCGTCGAAGCCGACCTCGGACGAATCGAGCGAGGTCGGCCAGACGTAGGAGAACACCTCCGAGCCCGCGAGCTTGCCGGCGGGCGTCGGGCGGGTCTCTCCCGCCTGCCCCGATACGGCCATCCGGAAGGTCGCCACGTTGCCGTCCGTGGTGATCCGGGCGGCGACGATGTCGAACGGCGCCCGCTCAGCGTTGCCGGCCTCGGCCTCGATGCCGGCCGGGTCGTGCGCGAAGGCCGGCGTGGCCAGCGCCAGCGCTGCGCATGCGGCCGCGAGACGTGTTCCGGCCATCATGCGGCTCCCTTCACGTCGGCGAGCGGTGCGCCGAAGTTGATGTGAAAGGGGTGCCCGTCGATCACGAGCGCCGGGACGGAGACGACGCCGGCGGCCTCGGCCTCGGCGATCCGGTCGGCCCGCGTTCCGAGATGGACGATCTCGACGGCATATTCCTTCGGGTCGAGGGCATGCGCCAGGCCCTGCTCGGCATCAACGCAGACGGGGCATCCGGCGTGGTAGAAGACGGCTTTCCGTGCCATGGTGACGAAGCTTCCTTTCTGAGAGGAGAGGTTGCACTCCCGGGCGCTCCGTTCGTTGCCGCGAACGGGGCGCCCACTCGTTCATGCCGGTGCCGCAGCGAAGCGGGACCAGGTCTCGCGTTCGCTCTCGGCGTCGGCATCGACGTGGTCGCCGCAGTCGAGCCGCAGGTCAGCGGTTCCGAAGGCTGCGTCCACGAAGGCGCAATGATGCGGCCGGTCCGCATCGGCATGGCGGTAGGGCCGGAAGTAGCTGCAGGTCGCGCACATCCGCTGCGCCGGGATCTCGCCGCGCAGTTGCAGCGTGCGGATCATCTTGGTCAGCGCCTTGAGAAGGACGGCGCGCTCCCCGGCATCGAGGCCTTCGGCGGCGGCGAGCAGCGCGTCGGGCCACTGCGCCGTCTCGGCCGTGATCTGTCGCGCCGCCGCGGTCGCATGAAGCATCGCGGCGCGGCCATCCTCGGGGTCGGCACGCCGCTCGACGAGACCCTTGCGGACCAGCGCGGCGACGGCATCGCTGGCGGTCGGCTGGGTGACGGCGATCTCGGCGGCGAGCGCGCCGACGCGGGCCGGCCCGCGCCTGACGAGATGGACGAGGATCTGCGCCTGCGTCGGCGTGAGCCCGGCCGGACCGGCCTGCTGCCACGCTTGAGAGCGCAGGAACAAGCCGATCTTTGCAAGTCCGGAAGCGATCTGATCGCGGGTGCCCATGATCACGAAGTTACATAGGACTCCTATCAATGTCAATCAAAGGCGATCCTCGTGGCCGAGCGCCGGCCAGGACCGCCCCTGCTCAGGGAGCGGACACGGGGCATGCGACGACCGCGATGCAGTCGCCGGTCTTCACCAGGCCAGGGAAATGGCGGGCGGCGAGGAGGCCGTCCATTCCCGCGCGGTACTCGGTCGGGGAAACGCCGGTACGCCCTACCGGATAGATGTTGGCGACAGGCTGGCCGCGGGCCACCGGGTCGCCGAGGTCGACCAGAGGTTCGAGGACTCCCTCCTCCTCGCCGAAGACGAAGCAGTCTCCGGAGGGCATGTCGAGCCAGGTCGTTTCGGCAGCCTGCACCTCGCCCTCCAGGATCCCGGCATGGACGAGGAAATTGTCGACGCCGCGGCGGGCGATGGCGAGCGTACCGGGCCGGCTGGTGCCGCCGCCGCCGAGCTCGGTGGTGACGAAGACGCGGCCGAGGCTCTCCGCCGCCGTGTCGTACATGCCGACGGCATCGATCTCGCGCATGGCCATCGAGTAGGGCGCGCCGAAGGCCCTCACGGCGGCGAAGCAGCGTTGCTCCTGACGCTCGTCGTCGAGCCGGTGGGCGGCGGCGAAAGGCAGGAAATCGAGCGTGCGGCCGCCGGAATGGAAGTCCAGCACGAAGTCGGCAAGCGGCAGCAGCACGCGCTGGAAGTAGTCGGCGATCTTCTCGGTCACCGTCCCGTCCGGCCGGCCGGGAAAGGCGCGGTTGAGGTTGCCGCGATCGATCGGCGAGGTCCGCGTGCCGGCGCGGAAGGCGGGATAGTTCATGGCCGGCACGATGACGACGCGGCCGGTGACCAGTTCGGGCTTGAGCCGGTTGGCGAGGTCGAGAAGCGCGAGCGGCCCTTCGTACTCGTCGCCGTGGTTGCCGCCGGTGAGCAGCGCCGTCGGTCCGCGGCCGTTCCGGACGACCGCGATCGGGATCATGACCGAGCCCCAGGCCGAATCGTCGCGGCTATAGGGCAGGCGCAGGAAGCCGTGCTGGACGCCGTCGGCATCGAAGTCGACCGTGGCGCTGATCGGCGAAGGCTTCATCCGGCTGTCGTCCATCGCGTCCTCACTGCTTGACGAAGAGGCGTCGCGGGACATCGGCGAGAAGCTCCGGGGCGCCTTCCGTGATCACGATGGATTCGGTGATCTCGAAGCCCCAGTCCTCCATCCACAGGCCGGTCATGAAGTGGAAGGTCATGCCGGGCTGCAGCTCGGTGCGGTCGCCCGGCCGGAGGCTCATGGTGCGCTCGCCCCAGTCGGGCGGATAGGAGAGGCCGATCGGGTAGCCGGTGCGGTTGTCCTTCGTGATGCCGTACCGGGCGAGCACGGCGAAGAAGCCCTTGGCGATGTCCTCGCAGGCATTGCCGGCCCGCGCCGCCGCGAGGCCCGCCTCCATGCCTTCGAGTATCGCCTTCTCGGCGTCGAGGAAGGTCTGCGTCGGCTTGCCGAGGAAGACGGTGCGGGACAGCGGGCAATGGTAGCGTTTGTAGCAGCCGGCGACCTCGAAGAACGTGCCCTCGCCGGATTTCATCGGCCGGTCGTCCCAGGTGAGGTGCGGGGCAGCGGCATCGGAACCCGACGGGATCAGCGGCACGATCGCCGGGTAGTCGCCGCCATGGTCGGGGAGGCCCTGGATGCAGAGGCTGGAGATCTCCGCGGCGATGTCGCACTTGCGCATGCCCGGCTCGACCATCTCGACGATGCGCTCCTGGACGTTCGAGACGATGCGGCCGGCGATGCGCATGTAGTCGAGTTCCTGCGGGCTCTTGACCGCGCGCTGCCAGTTGACGAGCCCGGTCGCATCGGCGAAGCGGGCGTTGGGCAGGTGCTTCTGAAGGGTCGCGAAGGCGGCGGCCGAGAACCAGTAATTGTCCATCTCGACGCCGATCGTGCCCTTGCCGATGCCGCGTTCCGAAAGGAGCGCGGCCAGCGTCTCCATCGGGTGGCGTTCCGTGGACTGCACATACCGATCGGGATAGCCGACGATGTTGGCTGGCGCCATCCAGACCGTGCGCAGCCCGCCCTGAACGTCCTGCATGCGGCCCCACCAGATCGGTTCGCCGTCGGGCGGCACGACCACACCCTGGTGGACGTAGAAGGACCAGCCGTCATAGCCCGTCAGCCAGGCCATGTTGGAGGGATCCGAGACGAAGAGCGTGCCGATGCCGCGCTTCGCCATGGCGGCACGGGTCTTTATCAGCCGCTCGGCATATTCCTCACGGGTGAAGTTCAGCTGCACGTCGGGCATGGCTTCGCCTCATGTCTCGAAAGCGGTTCCGGTATCGGCGGCCCGCGCACGCCGCACCGCGAGCGTGGCGATGGCGGTATCCTGTGCGCCCGTGCCGGTGAGGTCGCAAAGGGTAAGGTCGGGAGGCGAGCGGCGGCCGGGCGCGATGCCCGAGACGACCTGCCCGAGCTCGGCGAAGACCGCGTCCGCCGCGACGGCGCCGGAGGCTATGGCATGGTGGAGCTCGCCGAGGCGCCGCGTCTGGACGAGGCTGTCGGCGACGTAGACCGCATCCGCGACGAGGGCCGGGTCGATCTCGTTCTTGTGCTCGGCATCGGAGCCCATGGCGGTGACGTGCTGGCCCGGTGCCAGCCAGCCGCGCTCGAGGATCGGTGCATCGGCCGGCGTCGTGGTGACGATGACGTCGGCGCCCCGGACGGCGTCGGCGGGGCTGGCAGCAGTGGATACGGCGATGCCGAGCGAAGCGCCGGCACGGTCCGCCAGCGCTCTTGCCGCGTCCGGCCGTCGCGCCCAGATGCGCGCCTCGCGGATCGGGCGGACGAGGGTCAGGGCGCGGAGCTGGAGCTCGGCCTGCGCGCCGGCGCCGAGGATGGCGGCGACCGCGGCATCGGGGCGCGACAGATGCCTGGCAGCGACCGCGCCGGCGGCAGCGGTGCGCACGTCGGTCAGGTAGCCGTTGTCGAGGAGCAGAGCCTCGACCAGTCCGGTGCCGGCGCTCAGATAGACCATCAGGCCGTTGACGCTTGGCAGGCCGAGCTTCGGATTGTCGAAGAATCCGGGGCTGATCTTGATGGCGAAGCCGTCGAGGCCCGGCACGTAGGCGGTCTTCACGTCCACCTCGCCCCGCGCCGCAGCGATGTCGAGGCGAAGGATCGGCGGCATGACCACCGCGCCTGTGGCGAGCTGGCGAAAGGCGTCCTCGACGATGTCGACCGCATCGAGGTCGAGCGGGACGAGGACGCGGAGGTCACGCTCGGTGAGGATGGTCATGCGCGGCATCAGGCGCCCTCCGTCGGGTTCTCGCCGTTGACGATGCGCCGGTGCAGGCCGGGGGCGATGTTCCTGCCCGAGAGAAGCACGACGGTGCGGCCGCGCGGCACGAAACGGCCGGCAAGCACGGCCCCGAGGCCGACCGCGGCAGCGCCCTCGATCACCTCGCCTTCGGCCTCGTAGGCATGGCGGATGCCGGCGGCGATCTCCTCCTCGCCGAGGAGGATCACGTCGTCGACCCGCTCGCGCACGATCGCGAAGGTGTGGCGATTGTCCAGCCCGATCCCGCCGCCGAGGGAATCGGCGAGGGTCCGTTCCTCGCGCACTTCGACCGGACGGCCGGCGGCGAGGCTCGCCGCCATGGCGGCGCCGCGCTCCATGCTGATGCCGACCACCCGCGCCTGCGGGTTGACCGTCTTCACGGCAAGCGCGATGCCGGAGATCAGCCCGCCTCCCGAAAGCGGCACCAGCACCGCCTCGAGGTCCGGTGCATCCTCCATGATCTCGAGACCGAGCGTGCCCTGGCCGGCGATCACCGCGGGGTCGTCGAAGGGGGGAACCGCGGCCATGCCGCCGGCGACCAGGCGGTCGGCCTCCTGCTGCGCCTCGTCCTGGCTGTCGCCGACGATGCGCGCCTCGGCGCCGAGCGCGCGGATCGCGTCCACCTTGTTGGCCGGCACCAGGCGCGACATGCAGATCACCGCCCTCGCGCCGGCATCGCGGCAGGCATGGGCGACGGCGAGGCCATGGTTCCCGGTGGAGGCCGCCACGACGCCTGCCCGGCGCTGCGCTTCGGACAAGGAGAGGATCGCGTTGGCGGCGCCGCGCAGCTTGAAGCTGCCGGTCACCTGGTGGTGCTCGCACTTGATGAGGACCGGGGCGTCGGTGCCGGGGATGAGGGCCGGCCGCATCGGCGTGCGCAGTACCCGGCCCGCGATGCGGTTCCGCGCCTCCAGCACCCGCCAGAACGGAATCATTCGCTCGCTCCGCCCGTCCGCCGCCCAGGCCCCGCGCCCCAACGGCCACGCCTCCCGCGCCGCTCGACACTATCTGCGGCGGCGCGGAGGGAATCCCTCCAATCTGCAGACACCGGCAAGCCGATCCTCCTGCGACACTCGGAAAAAAAAGACATATCCTCCTCGACTTGAAGGGCCCTCTCCGCGACCCTCGATCATCGCGTTTTCAGGCCTATCAAGAGGACATCGCGTAGCTTTTTCGTTCGTTCCACGGGCACCGGGCGGGTGCCGTGCCGATGGCCTCGGATTGCTGCTCACGCAGAACCGACAACCAGAAACGACACAGGAAGGAAACGGAAATGGCGAAACCCTCCAAACGCACGACCCGCGTGGCCGCCACGCTCGCCACCCTGGCCGTTACGGCGATGATGTCGGCTCCGGCCGGCGCTGTCACGCTCCAGGACATCAAGGATCGCGGCTATATCCGCATCGCGGTGGCCAACGAGATTCCCTATGGCTTCGTCGATGCCAGCGGCGAGGCCAAGGGCGCCGGCCCCGACGTGGCGAAGGCGGTGGTCAAGGCGCTCGGCCTCGAGGCCGAGAACATCCAATGGGTGGTGACCAACTTCTCCTCGCTGATTCCCGGACTGCAGGCCAACCGCTTCGACATGACGGCCGCCGAGATGGCTATCCGGCCCGAGCGCTGCCAGAACGTCGCCTATTCCGAGCCCAACACCTCCTATGGCGAGGGCCTCCTGGTCGCGACGGGCAATCCGAGCGACCTGCATGCCTATGCCGACTTCGCCTCGGGCGACCACAAGGTCGCGGTGATGGCCGGCGCCGACCAGCTCCAGATGATGCAGGCGCTCGGCGTGCCCGAGGGCAACATCGTCACCATCGCCGCCAATGCCGACGCGATCTCCACGGTGTCGACCGGCCGTGCCGACGCCTATGCCGCGACCGGCCTCACCGCCAGCGAGCTCGCCGGCAAGAGCGACAAGGTCGAGGTCGTAGCGAGCTTCGAGGACCCGGTCATCGACGGCAAGGAGGTCCGCAGCTGGGGCGGCTTCAACTTCAACAGCGACTCGACCGACCTGCGTGACGCCTTCAACGCGGAACTGGTGAAGTTCAAGCAGACGGACGAGTGGAAGAAGATCCTGACCGACTACGGCTTCACGCCGGCCGACATCGCCGGATCGACGGAGAGGACGACCGAGGAGCTGTGCTCCGAGGGATAGGGGCCGACGGGCAGCGACTGGCCGGGCGCCCGCGAGCGTCCGGCCTTCCTTTGGCGAGGTTGGGAGCAGGCCGCGGGTGCACTGGGCAGAGTATCTTCCGCCACTCCTTCAGGGGGCCTGGGTCACCGTCCAGCTCACCGTCTTCTCCACGATCCTCGGCGCTGTCTGTTCCTTCGCCTTCGGAATCGGCAAGCTCTCGCGCAACTGGCTGATCAAGGGCATCTCGATCGTCTACATCGAGATATTCCGCGGCACCTCGCTTCTCGTCCAGCTGTTCTGGCTCTACTTCGCACTGCCGCTCGCGGGCGATGCGATCGGCATCGACCTTCGCCTGCCGCCGGTCCTCGCCGGCGTCCTCGCCCTCGGCCTCAATATCGGCGCCTATGGCGCGGAGGTGGTTCGCGGCGCCATCCAGGCGGTGGCCTGGAGCCAGCACGAGGCGGGCAGGGCATTGAACTTCACCGAGCGCCAGGTGCTGTGGCGCATCGCATTGCCCCAGGCGATCCCCGAGATGCTGCCCGCGTTCGGCAACCTCGCCGTCCAGAATCTCAAGGACACGGCGCTCGCTTCGCTCATCAGCCTCGGCGACCTCGCCTTCCGGGCCGAGCAGATCCGCAACTACACCCAGGATTCGACAACGGTCTATACCATCGTCCTCGTCATGTATTTCGGCATGGCCCTGGTGCTGACCGGGCTGATGCGGCTGCTCGAGGCATCGGTCGGCCGCTGGCGGACGACGCGAGGCTGACGGCGATGCTCTTCGGCTTCCAATGGGACACGCAAAACGGCGAACTGGCCTTCGCGATCTCGATCCTGCCGATGCTCCTCGTCGGGCTCTGGGTCACGATCCAGGCGACGATCGCCGGCTTCTTCGTCGCGCTCGTCCTCGGCCTGGTCTTCGCGGTGCTGCGGCAGGTTCCCTACAAGATCGTCTCCTACCCGACGGCGCTGTTCATCGAGTTCATCCGCGACACGCCGCTCCTCGTCCAGCTCTTCTTCCTCTATTACGTGCTGCCCGAATACGGCATCGTCCTGCCGGCGTTCCTCACCGGCGCCCTGGCGCTCGGCCTCCAGTACAGCGCCTATACGGCCGAGGTCTATCGCGGCGGGATCGAAGCGGTGCCGCGCGGCCAGCACGAGGCGGCGAAGGCGCTCGACTTCTCCGGTACCCACACGTTCACGCATGTGGTCCTGCCGCAGGCGGTGCCGCGGGTCGTGCCGGCGCTCGGCAACTATCTCGTGTCGATCATGAAGGACGTTCCGGTGCTTTCGGTCGTCACCGTCCTCGAGATGCTGAACGTCGCCAAGATCATCGGCGACCAGACCTTCAACTACCTCGTCCCGCTGTCGATGGTCGGCGGGCTTTACCTGATCCTGACCCTGGTGGCATCGGCGATCGTGCGCTTCGTCGATTCCCGCCTGCCCAAGACGGGGGTGCCCCTGCGATGAGCGAACCGGTCATTGCATTCGACAAGGTGGTCAAGAACTACGGCACTCACATCGTCATCGACGAGCTCGATTTCTCCGTCGCGCCGGGGGAGAAGGTGACGATCATCGGGCCGTCGGGCTCCGGCAAGTCGACGGTGCTCCGCATCCTGATGACGCTGGAGAAGATCAACGGCGGCGTCATCCGCGTCGGCGGCGAGCCGCTCTGGCACGAGCAGCGGAACGGCGATCTGGTGCCGGCCGGCGAGAAGCACCTGCGCAAGATGCGCAAGCAGCTCGGCATGGTCTTCCAGGCCTTCAATCTGTTTCCGCACATGACGGTGCTGCGCAACATCGTGGAGGCGCCGCGCGTCGTCCTCGGCCTGTCCCGTGAGGAGGCGCGCGAGCGGGCGGAGCAGCTTCTCAAGCTGGTCGGGCTCACCGAGCATGCGCACAAATTCCCGGCGCAGCTTTCGGGCGGGCAGCAGCAGCGGGTGGGCATTGCCCGCGCGCTCGCCATGCGGCCGCGGATCATGCTGTTCGACGAGCCGACGTCGGCCCTCGACCCGGAGCTGGTCGGCGAGGTGCTGAACGTCATCCGCCAGCTCGCCGAGGAACATGATCTCACCATGCTCCTCGTCACCCACGAAATGCGTTTCGCGCGGGAAATCTCCGATCGGGTCTGCTTCTTCGACAAGGGCCGGATCAAGGAGGAGGGCCCTCCGGAGCAGTTGTTCAGCGACCCGCGGGAAGAGCGGACGCGCGAGTTCCTGCGCTCGGTCTTCACCCGCTAGCCAACAGGCCCTTCGAGAAAGAGGCACTTCGCTTGCATGTCATCCCATATGGACGTCACGCGGGAGACCGCACTAGTCTTGCCGCAGCAGGGGTCACTACGGATGACGGGCGTGAGCGCACCCAAAACCCGCACACCACGACTGGATGCGCGGGACATCAAGATTCTGAGCATCCTCCAGCGGGAGGGCCGGCTGTCCAAGTCGGCGCTGGCGGAGCGGGTCAACCTGTCCTCGACGCCCTGCTGGGAGCGGCTGCACCGGCTTGAGGAAGCCGGCATCATCGAGCGCTACGAGGCGCAGATCTCGCTGAAGGCGCTCGGGCCGGTCACCATCGTCTTCGTCGAGATCACCATCGAGAACCACCGCGCCGAGGACTTCCAGCGCTTCGAGAAGGCGATCGCCGGGATTCCCGAGATCGTCGAATGCTGGGCCCTCGGCGGCGGCATAGACTATCTCTGCAAGGTGATCGTGCGCCATCTCGACGACTACCAGCAACTCGTCGAGGCACTGCTGCGCCAGCGGATCGGCATCCAGCGCTACTTCTCCTACGTGGTCACCGCGCCGGTGAAGAACGAGCCGGTGCCGGTGCAACTGCTCGCCCGCCCGAGCGCCTAGAAGAACTCTCCCCGCCCCGCGGTCGGGACAGGCCGTCCATCCGTTTTTCCCGCCGAGTTTGGCGAACGCCTCTATCCCCGCACGGCTATGGTCGCATGGCCCGTTCGGGGAGACGATTGTGCCGAAGATCTCTGCGCGCGAACCCATGCCGGCGGTCGTCAGCGGGGCGCTCCGCGACGCCGCGCTGTTCGTCGGCGTGAGCCTCGTCGGCGGCCGCGCGGTCGAGGGAGGCGCGGCGCGGATCCCCGTCACCGATCCCGCAACCGGCGCGGAGATCGGCAGCATTCCCGCGCTCGGGCTCGATGCGGCCCGGAGCGCCGTGGACGCCGCCGATGCCGCGTTTCCCGCCTGGTCGGGCCTCCTTCCGCAGGAGCGCTCCGCCGCTCTCCGCCGCTGGTTCGAACTGGTCATGGCGGCGCGCGAGGACTTGGCCGTCATCATGACGCGCGAGCAGGGCAAGCCGCTCTCCGAGGCGCGCGGGGAGATCGACTATGCCGCCTCGTTCATCGAGTTCTATGCCGAGGAGGCGAAGCGGCCGAACATCGAGAGCGTGACCTCGCACCTGAAGGGAGCGGAGGTCGAGGTCTGGCGCGAGCCATGCGGCGTCGCGGCCCTGGTCACGCCGTGGAACTTCCCCGCCGCCATGCTGACCCGGAAGGCCGCTGCGGCGCTTGCCGCCGGCTGCACCGTCGTTGCCCATCCCTCGACCGAGACGCCTTTCTCGGCCATCGCTCTCGCAATCCTTGCCGGGCGCGCGGGCCTGCCGGCGGGCGTGTTCAACGTCGTCACCGGCCAGGCGCCGGAGATCGTCGGCGCATGGACGGATGACGTACGCGTGCGCGTCCTCTCCTTCACCGGCTCGACCGAGGTCGGACGGTCGCTCTTCCGGCAGTCGGCGGACAGCGTGAAGCGCCTGGTCATGGAGCTCGGCGGCCACGCGCCGTTCATCCTCTTTGCCGATGCCGACCTCGACCACGCGGTCGCCGAAGGCATCAAGGCCAAGTTCGCGACCTCCGGCCAGGATTGCCTCGCCGCCAACCGGATCTTCGTCGAACGGCCCGTCTATGGGGAATATTGCCGGCGCTTCGCCGAGGCGACCGCCCGGCTGACCGTCGGCCCGGGCATGGACGATCCCGACATCGGCCCGCTCATGAACGCCGCGGCCGTCGGCAAGCAGAAGGAACACGTCGCCGACGCGCTCGCCCGCGGCGCCTGCTGCCTGGTCGGCGGGGACGCGCATCCGGCCGGGCCGCTCTTCTTCCAGCCGACGGTGCTGGCGGACGTCCCCGGCGATGCGCTGATCATGCACGAGGAGACTTTCGGGCCGGTTGCGGCGCTCGCCCCCTTCGACCGGGAAGACGAAGTCGTCGCGCTCGCCAATGCCACCGAATACGGGCTCGTCGCCTACCTCCATACCAACGATCCGCGCCGCATCTACCGCCTCAGCCGGGCGCTGCAATACGGCATGGTCGCGGTGAACCGGACCAAGGTCACCGGTGCGCCGATCCCGTTCGGCGGCATGAAGCAGTCCGGCATCGGCCGGGAGGGCGCACGCCTCGGAATGGAAGCCTTCACCGACGTCAAATACGTCTGTCGCAACTGGCTCTGACGCCAGAACAGAAGGAGCGGAACATGCTCGCCAACGACCAGCTCGACCGGTGGGACCGGGAGAACTTCTTCCACCCCTCGACCCATCTCGGTCAGTTCGCCCGCGGCGAGGCGCCGGAGCGCATCATCACCGGCGGTTCGGGCGTCCATGTCGAGGACCGCGACGGGAGGAAGTTCCTCGACGCCTTTGCCGGGCTCTATTGCGTCAACGTCGGGTACGGGCGGCGGGAGATCGCCGACGCGATCGCGGCGCAGGCGCGCGAGCTCGCCTATTACCACGCCTATGTCGGGCATGCCTCGGAAGCCTCGATCACCCTGGCGAAGATGGTGCTCGACCGGGCCCCGAAGAACATGTCGAAGGTCTATTTCGGCCTCGGCGGATCGGACGCCAACGAGACCAACGTCAAGATGGTCTGGTATTTCAACAATATCCTCGGCCGGCCGGAGAAGAAGAAGATCATCTCGCGCTGGCGCGGCTATCACGGCTC
>JBIQKL010000226.1:0-1851 GCA_044506555.1 Hyphomicrobiales bacterium
CGATCCTCGGGTCAAGCCCGAGGATGACAGGAGTGGACCGATGACGGGAATGGGACAAGCCCGGCCATGACGTCGATTACACCGGCTTCCGCTGGACCATGAGGATGTGGTCGGCGGCGAGGACCACCTCGTCGCGCTGGTTGAGCACCTCGCAGCGTTCGACGACGCGGCCGAACGCGGGGCGCTTCGGATCGTCCTCCTTCGCCGCGATGGTGACCCGGGTCCGGATCGTGTCGCCGATGAAGACCGGCCGGACGAACCGCAGCCGGTCGTAGCCGTAGGAGAACGCCACCGGGTTGATCAGCGTCGCGGTGAGCCCGACGCCGATCGCGAACACCATCGTCCCGTGGGCGACGCGCTGGCCGAATGGCGTGGTCTTCGCGAACTCGGCGTCCATGTGATGCGGGAAGAAGTCGCCGGTGTGCCCGGCATGGACCACGAAATCGGTCTCGGTGACGGTCCGGCCGGTGGTCTCGCGCATGTCCCCGAGCGCGTAATCCTCGAAGTGGATCGTGTGGTTCATCGGTTCCGTTCGCCAGTGAGCAGATATCTCATATATACATAGACTCGGGATAGCGGGTCGCTGAGAAGAATCCGCACACTGGTTGGAGACGCTCGTGTCGGACGCCTCGACGGATCGCTATCGCGCGCCGGCCCTCGACAAGGGGCTGGACATCCTCGAGGTTCTGGCGGCCGCCGACATCGGCCTGAGCCAGGCCGAGATCGCCAAGCGGCTCGGCAAGAGCCACAACGAGCTCTATCGCATGCTGAACACGCTGGTCCGGCGCGGCTACGTCGCCCGCGACGAGGGCGACCGCTTCTCCCTGACCCTCAAGCTGTTCGGCCTCGCCCACCTGCATGCGCCGGTGCGCCGGATGGCGTCCTATGCCACGCCGATGATGCGCGAGCTCGCCCAGGCGACGCAACAGGCCAACCAGCTCGTGATCTTCGACCGCGGCTCGGTGGTGCTGATCGCCCAGCAGGAGGCACCGAGCTACTGGGGCATCTCGATCCGGGTCGGCTCCCATGTCAGCCTGTTCGACACCGGCTCGGGCCAGGTGCTGCTCGCGTTCCGGCCGCCCGAGGAGCGGCTGATGATGATCGCCGAGCACGTCAGGACCGGCGAGGAACCGGCGATCACACCGGAATTCGCCGCGCGCCTCGACGAGATCCAGGCGCAGGGCTACGCGAAGATGCCGAGCATCCAGATCGCCGGCGTCATGAACCTCTCCGCCCCGGTGCTTCGTCCGGACGGGCGGGCGCTGGCCGCGCTCACCGTGCCCTATGTCCCGCTCGCCAACGTGCCGTCGGCGCCGGACATGGACGAGACGCTCCGGCTCATCCGGGCCACCGCGGCGCGGCTCTCGCACCTCGCCGGGGCCGACGTCTCGGGGCCGTAGCGGCTTCAGATCGTCGCCCGGACGTGCGCCTCGCGGCCGTAGAGCGAGACGAGCAGGATGATGATCAGGCCGAGCGCCGCCTGGACCAGCGACGGCTGCAGGCCGAGGCCGATCAGGATCGTGTTGATCTGGGTGAGCACCACGGCGCCGGCGACGGTGCCGAGGAACGAGCCGGTTCCGCCGACCAGGGCGGTGCCGCCGATCACCACCGCGGCGATGGTCTGGAACAGGTAGGGCTGGCCGACGTCGCCATAGGCCGAGCCGGTGAAGCCGAGGAGGAGCACCCCGGCGACCGCCGCGAAAAACGCGCTGATCGCGTAGGTGACGACCCACATCCGGAGCGGGCTCACCAGCGCCAGCGCCGCGGCCCGCGGATTGCTGCCCAGCGCGAACAGACGGCGGCCATAGGGCGTCCGGTTCAGCACCAGGATGATCAGCGCCGAGAGCACGA
>JBIQKL010000113.1:0-5458 GCA_044506555.1 Hyphomicrobiales bacterium
TGGTACGACCCGAACAAGGTCGTGCTCGGCAAGCGCATGGAGGACCTGTTCCGCTTCGCGGTCTGCTACTGGCACTCGTTCACGTGGCCGGGTGGCGACCCCTTCGGCGGCGAGACGTTCAACCGGCCGTGGATGCACATGGCCGACGAGATGGAAGGCGCGCGGCAGAAGGCCGACGTCGCCTTCGAGATGTTCCGGCTCCTCGACGTGCCGTTCTTCACCTTCCACGACCGCGACATCGCGCCGGAGGGCAAGACCCTCGCCGAGTCGAACCGGAACGTGCGCGAGGTCGGCGAGATCTTCGCCAAGAAGATGGAGACGCAGAAGGTCCGGCTGCTCTGGGGCACCGCCAACCTCTTCTCGCACCGCCGCTACATGGGCGGCGCCGCCACCAACCCCGACCCGGAGATCTTCGCCTATGCCGCGGCGCAGGTGAAGAACGTCCTCGACCTCACCCACGAGCTCGGCGGCGCCAATTACGTGCTGTGGGGCGGTCGCGAGGGCTACGAGACGCTGCTCAACACCGACATCGGGCGCGAGCTGAACCAACTCGGCCGCTTTCTCAATCTGGTCGTCGAGCACAAGAACAAGATCGGCTTCAAGGGCACGATCCTGATCGAGCCCAAGCCGAAGGAGCCGACCAAGCACCAGTACGATTTCGACGTCGCCTCGATCTTCGGCATGCTCAAGCAGTTCGGGCTCGAGAACGAGGTCAAGATCAACATCGAGCAGAACCACGCCGTGCTCGCCGGCCACACCTTCGAGCATGAGCTGGCGCTCGCCACCGCGCTCGGCATCTTCGGATCGATCGACATCAACCGTGGCGACTACCTGCTCGGCTGGGATACCGACCAGTTCGCCATGAACATCCCGGAGATGGCGCTCGCCTGCTACTACATCTTCCGCGACGGTGGCTTCACCACCGGCGGGTTCAACTTCGACGCCAAGATCCGCCGCCAGTCGATCGACCCGGACGACCTGCTCGAGGCACACGTGGCCTCGATGGACGCCTGCGCCCGCGGCCTGCTGATCGCCGAGAAGATGATCAAGGACGGGACGCTCGACGGCTTCGTCAAGGAGCGCTACGCCGGCTGGGACGGCAGGGAAGGCAAGGCGATCCTCGCTGGAAAGCGCTCGCTCGACGACCTGTCGGACTATGTGCTGAAGAAGGGGCTCGACCCGCAGCCGAAGAGCGGCAAGCAGGAGCATCTGGAGCGCCTGCTGAACGAGTATCTCTAGGCATCCGGAATCGGAAATGCTTGATATGGAAAGCGACATTGCCGCACACACCGCCGTCATCCTCGGGCTTGACCCGAGGATCGGGCTGAGCCTGCGCGCAGGGCGGCGTGCGGCGGTGCCGCTTCAGCCAGGGCCCGGCGTCGCTACGCGCCACACGATCCTCGGGTCAAGCCCGAGGATGACGGAAGAGTAGAAGCGGAGGAGCATCATGAAGAGTCTCAAGGGGCCGGGCATTTTCCTTGCCCAGTTCGCCGGCGACGCGGCGCCGTTCAACACGCTTGACGGCATGGCCGGCTGGGCGGCGGGCCTCGGCTACAAGGGCATCCAGATTCCGACTTGGGACGGACGCCTGTTCGATCTCAAGAAGGCCGCCTCGAGCAAGGCCTATTGCGACGAGGTGAAGGGGACGGTCGCCGCCCATGGCCTCGAGATCACGGAACTGTCGACCCACCTCCAGGGCCAGCTCGTCGCCGTGAACCCGCTCTACGATTCACAGTTCGATGCCTTTGCCGTGCCGGAAGTCCGCGGCGATCCCAAGAAGCGCACGAAGTGGGCGATCGACCAGGTCAAGCTCGCCGCCAAGGCCTGCCGCAACCTCGGCCTCGACACCCAGGTGACGTTCTCCGGCGCCTTCTGCTGGCCCTTCGTCTATCCCTGGCCGCAGCGCCCGGCGGGGCTGATCGAGACCGGTTTCGACGAGCTGGCCAAGCGCTGGAAGCCGATCTTCGACGCATGCGACGAGCAGGGCGTGGACGTCGGTTTCGAGCTGCATCCGGGCGAGGACTTGTTCGACGGCGTGACCTTCGAGATGCTGCTCGAGCGGGTCGGCAACCACCCGCGCTGCGGCATCAACTACGACCCGTCGCACTTCGTGCTGCAGTGCCTCGACTACCTCGAGTTCATCGACATCTACCATGAGCGGATCGTCGCCTTCCACGCCAAGGACGCCGAGTTCAACCCGACCGGCCGGCAAGGCGTCTATTCCGGCTACCAGTCATGGGTGAACCGCGCCGGCCGCTTCCGCTCGCTCGGCGACGGCCAGGTCGATTTCGGCGCGGTGTTCTCGAAGCTCGCCCAGTACGACTACGACGGCTGGGCCGTGCTCGAATGGGAATGCGCGCTGAAGCACCCCGAGGACGGCGCACGCGAGGGGGCCGAGTTCATCAAGGCGCACATGATCCGCGTGACCGAGCGCGCCTTCGACGACTTCGCCGACGCCGGCACCGACCAGAAGGCCAACAAGCGGGCACTCGGCATCGGGTAGGCCGTTGCGACCCTACTGAACGGCAACCGAGCAATCGAGGAGGAACGACGCAGATGGTTCAGGGACGGAGCGATGCCGCCGAGGGCGGGCGGATTCGGTACGGCATGGTCGGCGGCGGGCAGGGGGCCTTCATCGGCGCCGTGCATCGCCTCGCCGCGCGGATGGACGACCAGTACGAACTGGTGGCGGGTGCGCTGTCCTCGAACCCGAAGCGCGCGGTCGAATCCGCGAAGGAGCTCGGCCTCGATCCGGATCGCTCCTACCGCTCCTACGAGGAAATGGCGGCGAAGGAATCGAAGCGCCCGGACGGCATCGAGGCGGTGTCGATCGTCACCCCGAACCACATGCACTATCCGGTCGCCAAGGCGTTCCTCAAGGCCGGCATCAACGTCATCTGCGACAAGCCGATGACGCTCACCGTCAAGGAAGCGAAGGACCTCGTCGCGCTGACGAAGAAGACCGGGCTGCTCTTCGCCGTCACCCACAACTACACCGCCTACCCGATGCTCCGGCAGGCGCGCGAGATGGTGCGGAACGGCGAGCTCGGCGAGATCCGCGTGGTGCAGGCCGAGTATGCACAGGACTGGCTGACCAACCCGATCGAGAAGGAGGGCCAGAAGCAGGCCTCGTGGCGGACCGACCCGAAGAAGTCCGGCGCCGGGGGCTCGATCGGCGACATCGGCACCCATGCGTACAACGCCGCCTGCTTCGTCACCGGGCTGACGCTCGACTCGCTCTGCGCCGACCTCGCCACCTTCGTCAAAGGCCGCAAGCTCGACGACAACGACAACATCCTCCTGCGCTGGAAGGGCGGCGCCAAGGGGATGCTGTGGGCGAGCCAGATCGCCGTCGGCAAGGAGAACGGGCTGATGCTCCGCGTCTACGGTTCGAAGGGCGGTGTCGAGTGGAAGCAGGAAGACCCGAACTACCTCTGGTTCGCGCCCTACGGCGAGCCGCCGCGCCTGATCACCCGCGGCGGCCACGGCTCCGGTCCGGCGGCGGCGCGGGTCACCCGGGTTCCCTCCGGACATCCGGAAGGCTATCTCGACGGCTTCGCCACGCTCTACACCGAGATCGCCCGGGCGCTCCGCGCCCGCCGCGAGGGCAAGCCGGTGGACCCCGACGTCTATTTCCCCACCGTCGAGGACGGCCTCATCGGCATGCAGTTCATCGAGGCTGCGGTCGCCTCATCGAAGAAGGGCGCGGTCTGGACGAAGGTTTGAACGCATTTTCGCTTGCGTTGGAATTCCTTCGAGGCCCGCGCCTTGATCCGGCGCGGGATCACTCCGCGGTGGCCGGGTTCCTGGTGTAGCCGGGTCCGACGACGAGGGGGACTTTCGGCAGGACGGACTGGTCGAGATCCGAGTGCACCTTGGTCTCGACCGTCTGGAGGGCATTTCCCTCTGCGTCCAGGACCCGCACGGTGACCTTGTAGTCGGTATCGGCCTTGATGCCGGTCAACGGGGGCGTCGAGAAGCTGAAGCGCCGCCGCTCCTCGGTTACCGGCTTCGATTCGACGATCGGAGTCCCGCCGGCGGGGTTCTCGAAACTCGCCTCGACCGTGCCGCCCTCGGGAAGCGGCCGCGCCACCTCGGCGACGATGCCGGCCGACGCTTCGGCGATGCGGTAGTTGAACAGGATGCCGCCGCCGCTCACCACGACATAAGGGGAATCGTCCGAGCAGGCGGAGAGGGCAAGAAGCGCGGATGCGCCGATGAGCGATGCGCGGAACATGGGGCGTCCTCGACGAGCGAGGATAAGCCGGCGTCCGCCATCCGGCAACATGCCTTGTCCCTTCGCGCCGCACTGCGCCGGTTGCCAAGCGGCGGGCTCGGCTGGTGTTATCCGGCGCACGTTTTTCGATTCGCCCGGGATTGCCGCCATGATGCTGGTCAGGAACTACATCGACAAAAGCCCCATCCACGGCATCGGGGTCTACGCCGGTGAGTTCATTCCGAAAGGGACCTGCATCTGGGAACTGACCCCGGGCTGCGATCAGGTCTACAGCGAGGACATGCTCGCGGCGCTGATGCCGGTGCAGCGCGAGATCGTGCTGTTCTACGGCTATGTCGAAGCGGGCATCGCGGGCGTCATCCTCTGCTGCGACAACGCCCGACACTACAACTTCTCATCCGATCCCAATTCCGGCTCGGACGAACGCGTGAAACATGGCGCGCGTTCGACCTATGCTCTTCGCGACATCGCCGAGGGCGAGGAGCTGACCTTCGCCGTCGACGAAGACGTCGACGCCGCGCGCAAGCTCGGCGAGGTCTACGATCTGCTCGCGCGCGGCAACGGGTGAGCCCCTGTCAGATTTCGCAAAGACGCTCGGGGCACCAGCAGGTGATCCCTTCGGGCACGAGGTTGAAGGAGCGGTAGTCCACCGTGATCTCCTCGCCGGCCTCGATGTCGCGGTTGGCATAGACATAGAGCTTGTCCTCTACCCGTGCCGTCGGCCGACAACTGTGGTTGAGGAAGTCGACGCCTGCCGGTTCCCACATCGGCAGGAGGCAGAGGAGTTTCGAGCCTTCGCGTTTTAGGTGTACCGACTGCCGCCACCAGAAGACGTCGAGGTCGTCTTTCCTGTCGAGGTCGACGAGCACCGCCTTCCCGTCGAAGAAGCCGATCAACTCGTCTTTTCTGATGCTCGCCTTCGCGAAAACGCCCTTGTGCTCAGCCGCGAGGTCGCGCACCTCCACCAGCTGGGTGTTCGTATAACTCATCCTGTGGCCTCGAACTCAATACTACTGAAGACCGCCAGAAAGCGTCACAGGAAGAACAATACCCAGTGTCCCCCTGACCCCGGATTCCAGCCCTCCGGATCCCGCGCGAGCCACTCCTGCGAGCGGACCGAACGGGACGCCCAACCCGACGACAGCCGATCATGCGGCCATCGGAACGATCTAAACGGTTGGGTTAACCTTCTGTCAACCATTCTGCGCGTCGCCCTTGCCC
>JBIQKL010000113.1:5558-10323 GCA_044506555.1 Hyphomicrobiales bacterium
GCGGAGGTGTTAGCGCGCCGTTGACCACAGTTTGCACAATCACCTGTCGAGGAGGTTCAAACCTGTACAGTCGCCGGCGCCGGAAAGGCGTCACCTTCGGCGGGCGGTATGGGCAGTACGATCAGCGGGCGGATCACGCTCAATCTCATCGCAGGGATCGCCATCACGGTGGTGACCATCGTGGTCGCCGTCTTCTGGATGGCGTCGCGCCAGGACGAACAGGCGGCGGTATCCACCGAAACCATGGTGGCCGGCGGGGTCGCCGCGATGCAAAGGCGCGCCGAGGCGCTGGCGAACGATTACGGCTGGTGGGACGACGCCTACCAGGCATTCGTCAACGGCGACGCGGAATGGCTCTACACCAATGTCGGGTCGAGCGTCACCGAGACGATGGTGGCCGATCTGTTCGCCATCATTTCCCCCGAGGGCGAGATCGTCTACGGCTGGGACCTCGACGAGGACGTCGAGCCTGCCGATGTCCTGACGCCGGAGGTGATCGAGGCAATCCGCAGCCTCGCCGAGGGCATGCCGGTCGAGAGCCTCGCGGCGCGCGGCGCCTTCATCCGGGTGGACAACGAGCCGATGGTGATCGGGGTCTCGCGCATCGTTCCGTTCATCAGCAACCCCGAGATCGACCCGAAGCTCCTGCCGCTTTTCGTGTCGGGCCTCCGGCTGACCGATGAACGCCTGGGCGACCTCGGCCGGACATTTCTGATCGACGACCTCCATTTCGAGCCCGGCGACGTCGTGCCGGAGTCGCCAGGATTGAGTGTCCTTGCCACCCTCGACATATTCGGCGAGACCATCGGCCATTACGTGTGGACCACGCCGGCGCCGGGGAATGCGGTGCTCAGTCAGGTCCTGCCGCCGATCTCGGTGGCGCTGGTGCTGTTTTCCGTGGTGGCGGTCGTCACCGCGCTGAGGGCCCGGCGGATCGCGATCGCGCTTACCGAGAGCGAGAAGGTCGCGGTGGTCGCCGCCCGCACCGACGGCATGACCGGCCTCAAGAACCGCACCGGCTTCAACGAGATGCTGGAATCGCGCGGCTTCCGCGCGGCATGCAACGCCGGCGAGCTGGCGATCATCTATCTCGACATCAACGGCTTCAAGGCGGTCAACGACTCGATCGGCCATGACGGCGGTGACGAATTGGTGAAGGCGCTCACCTCGCGCGTCCTTTCGGTGCTGCCTTCGGATGCGCTGTTCGCCCGCATCGGCGGCGACGAGTTCGCGGTCGCCCTCGTCGGCAAGTCGGTGCGCGACATCGCTGCCGGGGCCGCATCGGCGATCGTGCATTCGCTCGACCAGCCCTTCACGGTGCACGGTTTCGAATTCCACGTCACGGTCGCGGTCGGCTACGCCGTCGCGAGCGGCACCGGGCTCACCCCGGCCGAGGTCGTGCGGCGCGCCGACATCGCCATGTACCAGGCGAAGAACGGCGCCGAACGGGATGCGGTCGCCTATCATTCTACGATGGAGACCGGCGCCCTCGAGAAGAAGCAGGTCGAGGTCGCGCTCCGGCGCGCGCTCGAGGAGGGCGAGTTGCGGGTGAACTACCAGCCGGTCGTGCGCGCTTCGGATCTCTCCATCGTCGGCGTCGAGGCGCTGGTCCGCTGGACGTCGCGCGAGTTCGGGACCGTCTCGCCGTCGCTCTTCGTGCGGGTCGCCGAGGAGACCGGGCTGATCCACGAGCTGGGCCGGTTCGTCATCGACCGGGCTTGCCGCGACATGCTGGACTGGCCCGATCTGAAGATGGCGATCAACGTCTCGCCGGTGCAGCTCCGCGACCCGAGCTTCGCCGACGACATCCTCGGCATCGTCCAGCGCTACGGACTGAGCCCGCATCAGTTCGAGCTCGAACTGACCGAGGGCATCCTGGTCAACAATCCGACCATCGCCAAGCGGAAGCTGGCGCACCTCAAGAGCCTCGGCTTCATCCTGTCGCTCGACGACTTCGGCACCGGCTTCTCGTCGATCGGATACCTTCGCCAGTTCCCCTTCGACCTGCTCAAGGTCGATCGCTCCTTCATTCGCGATCTCGGCCTCAACTCGACGGCCAACGCGCTCGTCCAGTCGCTGGTGTCGCTCGGTGACGCGATGGACCTCTCGGTGATCGCCGAAGGCATCGAGAACGAGGACCAGCTGAAACTGCTCCGCCTCGTCCAGTGCGAATATGTCCAGGGCTTTCTGATCAGCCGTCCGATCCCCGCCGAAGCGCTCACGGCGCAGTTCGCGGCACTCGGCCCGGAGCGCCGCTTCCGGATCGGCCGCGAAACCGAGCGCCGCGCTGCCGCGAGCTGAGCGGAGCGACCGGCGGCGCGCGACTGCGGTTCCTTGCCCCCGAGGGATATCCAGCCCGATGCCGCTACTATAGAACTATGTGGAGTCGAATCCCCGGACGAGCGTGGCGGCGATGTCGTATCGGGATCAGGTTGTTGCGCGTTTCGGGCTGCGGGTGGTCATCCCCGCGGTAGCGGTCCTCGTCGGCGCGCTCGTCATCGTGATCATCTCGCTGAGCGAGATGGCCAGCGAGGTCAACCTGATCGAGGATCGCCTGACGAGCCGGTCCGTCGAAGCGGCGGTCAAGGTGGCGGTCCGCAACCTCGAGCAGACGCATCGCGACTACGCCGAATGGGACGATGCGGCGCGCAAGGCCTATGGCAACGTCGACCAGTCGTTCATGGCGGAGACGTTCTCGTCGACGACGGTCCACCCCGTCCTCTTCGACACCGCCATGCTGGTCGATGAGGTCGGACGCGTGCGTTTCGGGGTGCATCGCGGCCAGCCACTCGACGATTCACCCGCCGAGGTCTTCGGCGGCGCGATCGAAACGCTCGCGCAG
Organism: Hyphomicrobiales bacterium; assembly: GCA_044506555.1. Classification (GTDB taxonomy): domain Bacteria; phylum Pseudomonadota; class Alphaproteobacteria; order Rhizobiales; family Kaistiaceae; genus Bauldia. The sequence continues at coordinate 8,401 of JBIQKL010000113.1, forward strand.
CCGCTGAACCGCGACGGCCTCACCTACGATGTGCGGAGCGGGATCGCAGAGACCCGCTGGGGCCTCGCGATCGTGGCGGTCGGCACCGTCGTGCCGTTCTCCAAGGATTTCCTTCCGCGCCCGTCGCGTTCGCGCCTCCTGGTGCTCAGCCGCGTGTTCGACGCCGACCTCGTCGCCCGTCTTCGCGACGACTACCTGATCAACGACCTCCGACTTGTCCCCGTCCAGACCGACTACGCCCATTCCCTGCCGATCCGGGACGTGACGGGCAAGCCCGTGGCGGCGCTCGCCTGGTCGCCGCCGTCGCTGGGCAATCAGGCGCAAAGCACCGTCAGCCCCACCGTGTTCATGATGCTGGCGCTGGTCGGGCTGACGATGGCGTTTCTGATCGCGATCGCGCTCCGCGGCATGCGGGAGGTCGAGCGCCGCGATGCCATGGCGCAGCATGCGGCGACCCACGACGAGCTGAGCGGCCTGCCGAACCGCGCGGCGCTGGTCGCGGCGCTCGACGAGGCGCTGGCGGCGCGTCGGACCGACGGTGCCGCCGTCACCGTGGTCTATCTCGACATCGACGGGTTCAAGGAGGTCAACGACGCTTTCGGCCACGAGACCGGCGACCGCCTGCTCAAGGGAGTCGCCCAGGGGTTCCGGGAGAGGGCGCAGGGACATCTCATCGCCCGTGTCGGCGGCGACGAGTTCGCGGTCGTGGTGAGCGGCCGCGGGGCGGTGAAGACGGCCTGCGACCTCGGCTGGCGGCTGATCAATTCGGTGAGCGAGACGTTCGAGATCGACGGCCGGATGATCGGCATCGGCGCCAGCGTCGGGGTTGCCGTCGCCGATGCCTCGATTCCGTCGGCGGAGGAACTGCTGCGGCGGGCGGACGTGGCGATGGCCCAGGCCAAGCACCAGGGACGGAGCCGGCTGTTCGTCTATGACGCGGTCATCGATACGGTGCGCCACGAACGGCTGGAGATCGCGGCGGATCTGCGGAAGGCCCTCCGCGAGGGGGGATTGTCGCTGGCCTACCAGCCGGTCTTCGACGCCGACAGCCGGGCGATCATCGGCGTCGAGGCGCTTCTGCGGTGGGACCGGCCGCTGCTCGGTCCGCTACCGCCGGCGGTGTTCGTCCCGATTGCCGAGCAGTCGGGCCTCATCGACGAGCTCGGCGGCTGGACCATTCGGCAGGCCTGTCTCGATGCGCTGACCTGGCCGACGATCAAGGTCTCGGTCAACGTGTCGCCGGCCCAGTTCCGCAACCCCAATTTCGACTCCCAGCTCGCCGCCATCCTCAAGGAGACCGGCTTTCCGCCGGAGCGACTCGAGCTCGAGATCACGGAATCGTACTTCATCGCCAACTCGGAACAGGCGCGGCTGGCGATCGACACCATCCGCAGCCTCGGCATATCGGTTTCCCTCGACGATTTCGGCACCGGCTATTCGAGCATCGGCTATCTCCGCACCTTCAACTTCGACAAGCTGAAGCTCGACCGCTCGCTGATCGTCGGTCTCGCCCATGATGAGCGCGTCCAGCGGCTGGTCGAGGCGACGATCGCGCTCGCCGAGGCGCTCGATCTCGACGTGACCGCCGAGGGCGTCGAGACCGAGGAGGAGGCGAAGCTCCTCAAGAAGGCGGGCTGCATCGCCTTCCAGGGCTTCTTCTTCGCCAAGCCGACGTCGGCGTTGCAGATCACCGCGATGCTCGAGGCGAACAATGCGGGCGAGAGTGACGGCTCAGGCCGACACCTGCAGCTTGGCCATCCAGGCTAGGCCCTCGTCGGTTCCGGCTCGCGGCTTGTACTCGGCGCCGACCCACCCCGGATAGCCGATCGCTTCGACCTGCCGCAGCACTTCGCGATAGTCGAGCGTGCCCTCGTCGGGCTCGGCGCGGCTCGGCACCGCCGCGATCTGGATATGTCCGATCCG
>JBIQKL010000113.1:10423-11760 GCA_044506555.1 Hyphomicrobiales bacterium
GTCATACGGATAGTGCAGTTCGATCGCCTTGAAGCCGGCGTGTGCCGCGGCGTCGATGCGGGCGAGGAGCGGCCGGTCGGGCCAGAGAAAGCCGAGATTTGCGGAGAAGCGGAGCATGTCGGTCCGTGGATCGGGGATTGGGGACTCGTGATTGCGCATTTTGGGCCGAGGCGGCGGTGGCGCACAAGGCGAAACGCTTTTGCGCTTGCGCGCGACATGCGCTTCCGCCGGCCGTTCCGCAAAGGTTAGGATCACGGGCGGAGGCGACATGATCGATCGGCTGGAATATTTCATCGCGCTGGCGCGGGAGCGGCATTTCGGCCGCGCCGCCGAAGCCTGCGGCGTCAGCCAGCCGACGCTCTCCGCCGGCATCAAGCAGCTCGAGGAGGGTTTCGGCGTCCGCCTGGTCGACCGCAGCTCGCGCTTCGCCGGGTTCACGGCGGAAGGCGAGAGGGTGCTGGAATGGGCGCGCCGCATCGTCGGCGATACCCGGGCCATGCGCCAGGAGATCGACGCGCTGAAGCGCGGCCTCGCCGGCGAGGTGCGCATCGCCGCGATCCCGACGGCGCTGGCGATGACCGCGCTCCTCACGACGCCCTACCGAGCGAAGCACCCCGAGGTCCGGTTCAGCATCGTCTCGCGTACGTCCGTCGAGGTCTTCCGGCTGCTGGAGAATCTCGAGGTCGATGCCGGGCTGACCTATCTCGACAACGAGCCGCTCGGCCGGGTCAACACCATCCCGCTCTACCTCGAGGAATACCGGCTGCTGACGGCGCGGGACGGCGTGCTGGGCGACCGCGACACGGTGACCTGGTCCGAGGTCGGACGCACCCCGCTCTGCCTGCTGACCCCCGACATGCAGAACCGGCGGATCATCGACGGCCTGCTCCGCGAGATGGGGACGGAGCCGTCGCCGACGCTCGAATCGAACTCGATGATCGTGCTGTTCGCCCACGTCCGCACCGGCAAGTGGTCGAGCATCATGCCGGCGAAGATCGCCGAGACCCTCGGGCTGACGGATAATGTTCGATCGATTCCCATCATCGCGCCTGCGGTGACCCACGCCGTCGGGCTCGTCGTGCCGCACCGCGAACCGATGACGCCCCTGGTCACGGCGCTCGTCGCCGAGGCGAAGGAACTGGCTACCGCACTGGCGGGGATGGACGGCCGGATGCGCCGAGGCAAGCGGTCCTGACGCGCCGGAATCCGTTGGAAACGGTGCGTGCTTCGAGGCTCGGGCTAACGCCCTTACATCTCGGCAGGGAGACCTTTGCCCATAAACCTGGTCGGCGAGGTTCGGGGATAGACCTATCCGGGTTCCGTGCAACGATCTCCAG
>JBIQKL010000227.1:0-1820 GCA_044506555.1 Hyphomicrobiales bacterium
CCGATCAGCGCCGAAGTGACGCCGGGCTGGCGGAGCACCCAGGTGAGCGCCATCTGGGCGAGGCTCTGGCCCCGGCGCTCGGCGAGCACGTTCAGCTTGCGGAGCTTCGCGACCAGCTCCGGCGTGATCCGCGACTGCGGCAGGGAATGGTCCTTCGCGGCGCGGGAGTCCGCCGGCACGCCGCCGAGATACTTGCCGGTGAGCAGCCCCTGGGCCAGCGGCGAGAAGCAGATGCAGCCGACGCCTTCCTCGGCGAGCGCCTCGAGGAGGCCGTCCTCGATCCAGCGATTGAGCATCGAGTAGTTCGGCTGGTGGATGAGCAGCGGCACGCCCATCTCCCGGAGCAGCCGCGCCGCCTCGCGGGTCTGCCCGGGCTGGTACTGCGAGACGCCGGCGTACAGCGCCTTGCCCGACTTCACGACATGGGCGAGCGCGCCCATCGTCTCCTCGAGCGGCGTGTCGGGGTCGGGCCGGTGGTGATAGAAGACGTCGACATAGTCGAGCCCCATCCGTCGCAAACTCTGGTCGAGGCTCGCAACCAGATACTTCCGCGAGCCGAAATTGCCGTAGGGCCCGGGCCACATGTCCCAGCCCGCCTTGGTCGAGATGAACAGCTCGTCGCGATAGGGGCGGAAGTCCGCCTCGAGGATGCGGCCGAAGTTCTCCTCGGCCGAACCGAAGGGCGGCCCGTAATTGTTGGCGAGGTCGAAGTGGCAGACGCCGCGGTCGAAGGCGCGGCGGAGCATCGCACGCCCGATCTCGTAGTTGTCGACGCCGCCGAAGTTCTGCCACAGGCCGAGGGAGATCGCCGGCAGCTCGATGCCGCTTCGCCCCGAGCGGCGATAGGGGATCTGCTGATAGCGGTCGGCGGCGGGGAGATACGTCATGGCGGATCCATCCGGTCAGGGCCTATCTGGAATAGCCTTCACACGCGGGTAACGGAAGGTCTCGCGCGGGGGTTTCCGGCGCCGCCTCGCCGGCGCTACACTTCCGCCTCCCCTCGCCGACTTCCGGACATCGCCATGGACATCGTCAATCTCGGCTCGGCCGGCCTCAAGGTCTCGCGTCTCTGCCTCGGCATGATGAGCTACGGCGCCAAGGCGTGGCGCGACTGGGTGCTCGAATACGACGAGGCCTTGCCGTTCGTCCGCCAGGCGCTCGACGGCGGCATCAATTTCTTCGATACGGCGGACGTGTATTCGCAAGGGGTCAGCGAGGAGATCACCGGCCGCGCGCTCCGCGAGCTCGGCGTGAAGCGCCACGAAGTCGTCGTCGCCACCAAGGTGTTCAATCCGATGGGCGACGATCCCAATGCGCGCGGCCTGTCGCGGAAGCACATCATGCATGCGATCGACGAGTCGCTCCGCCGGCTGGAGATGGACTATGTCGACCTCTACCAGATCCACCGTTTCGACCCGACCACGCCGATCGAGGAGACGCTGGAGGCGCTCACCGACGTCGTGAAGGCGGGCAAGGCGCTCCATATCGGCGCCTCGTCGATGTATGCGTGGCAGTTCGCGAAGATGCTCGACACGTCGGACCGGCTCGGCCTGTCCCGCTTCGTCACGATGCAGAACCACTACAACCTGATCTACCGCGAGGAGGAGCGCGAGATGATCCCGCTCTGCCTGGACCGGGGCATCGGCTGCATCCCGTGGAGCCCGCTCGCTCGCGGGTTCCTTGCCGGCAACCGGCGCCGGCAGGACATGGGCGAGACGACCCGCGCCCGGAGCGACGACTTCGCCCACCGCATGTACTACGCCGACGACGACTTCGAGGTGGTCGAGCGTGTGTCGGAGATCGCGAAGCGGCGTGGCGTG
>JBIQKL010000228.1:0-1803 GCA_044506555.1 Hyphomicrobiales bacterium
GGCGCGATGGCGGGCGTCTGGCGATCCATCGAGACGAAGGTGGCCGCCGAGCCGGGCGTGAGATAGCGGTGCCCGCTCGCGTGCTCGCGCTCCGAAAACATCGGATTGCCGGTGGAGAAATCCGGGTCCTTCTCGAGCGCCTCGTGCAGCGTCCGGTACGGACCCCAGCACACATCCTCGGCATCGAAGGCGGCAGCCAGCTCCGCATGGTCGCGCGCCGCGACCGCGCGTTCGACCAGCGGATTGATGCGATCGCGGTGCTCGAAGCGCAGGCCTTCGTCGCGCGCGAACGAAAGCCCAAGCTCCCGCTCGATGGCCGCAATGTCGTCTGCAAGCCCGAGCGTCTTGATCAGGCCCGACCACTGGCGCGCCGTGATGGCCACCAGCATCAGACGCCGGCCGTCCCGTGTCGTGAAGTCCCGGCCGAAAGCCCCGAACAGGTCGTTGCCGTAGCGCGGGCGGTCGGCGCCGGCCGTCGCGACCTCCGCCACCTGGCCGAGATTGCCGAGCGTCGCCATCGCCACGTCGCTCAGGGGAATGCGCACCTCTTGCCCCTGGCCGGTCGCCTGCCGGTGCCGCTCGGCGGCCAGCAGCGCGAACGCGGCATAGGCGCCGGTCGTCAGGTCCCACGTCGGCAGCATGGCATTGACCGGCTCGTCGCCGAGCGATGCCGGTCCGGTCATGCTCGGGATGCCGACCGCGCAGTTGACGGTGTAGTCCACGGCCGGCGTGCCGTCCGGCCGGCCCATCACCCGCACCGCGATGAGATCCTGCCGGCGCTGCGACAGCCGCTCGTAGGACAGGAAACCGGCGGCGGGGAAATTCGTGAGGAAGATGCCGCGTCCTTGGCCGGGGGCCGCGATCAGCGCCGCCACGAGCTCGCGCCCCTCGGGCTTGCTCAGGTCGACGGCGATCGATTTCTTGCCCTTGTTCAACCCTTCCCAATAGAAGCTGCGGCCGCCGGGCGCCTTGGGCCAGCGGTTGAAGTCCGGGCCGCCGCCGATCGTATCGAAACGGATCACCTCGGCGCCGAGCTGGGAAAGATAGAGTCCGCAGGAGGGCGCCGCGATGAAGGAGGCGCCCTCGATGACATGCAGGCCTTGCAGGATTCGGTACATACGTCGGTAGTCTCCGGGTGTTGCCAGTCCCGGAGAATACTCATTCTTCCCGATTTCGCGAATTTGCCGGTTGCCGCACCATGCGGAGCTAATCGTGCAGCCGGCGCGTCCCGTCGGCGCTGAAGCGATGCAGCTTCTCGCGCCGTGCGACCGCGGTCACACGCGCCCCGGCGGCGGGCGCATCCTGCCCCGGCAGGCGCACGATCACTTCGTCGCCGCGCTCGATGCTGCCGTAGACGAAGGTCTCCGGGCCGACGCGCTCGACGGCGTTCACCGTCAGGCCGAGCCGGACACCGCCTTCCGGCCGCGATCCATCCGCGGACACGCTCAGGTCTTCGGGCCGCACGCCGAGGATCGCGCCGTCCGCCGGCACGCCGTTGGCGGCGCCCTCGATCATGCCGCCGGCTTCCGCCGCCGTGACCTTCAGCAGGTTCATCGGCGGTGCGCCGATGAAGGAGGCGACGAAGGCCGAGGCGGGCTTTTCATAGACTTCAAGCGGCAGGCCGATCTGCTCGACATTGCCGGCGTTCATCACCACCAGCATGTCGGCGAGCGTCATGGCCTCAAGCTGGTCATGCGTCACGTAAATGGAGGTGGTGCCGAGCGAGCGTTGCAGCTTCTTGATCTCGACCCGCATGGAGACGCGCAGCTTCGCGTCGAGGTTGGAGAGCGGCTCGTCGAACAG
>JBIQKL010000009.1:0-4148 GCA_044506555.1 Hyphomicrobiales bacterium
CGGGACCATGGACCTCGACGGCGCGCCGTGGCGACCGGCCGGTCCCGGCGAAGCGATCCGGGCCGGCGTGTTCATGGCCGGCGAGGACCGCTGGCGGACGAGCTTCTTCCCCCCGGTCGTGCCGTTCGCCCATATCGCCGGCACCATCGGCTTCCCGTTCCTCGCCCGCTGGATGCGGAGCGGCATCGTCGATCCCGCGGTCGAGGTCGATCGCGCGGAGATGCTCATCCGCGACTTCGGGATCAAGGCGTCCGGACCGCTCGCGCCGCTGACCGCGCTGTCGGGCGGCAACCAGCAGAAGGTGGTGCTCGCGCGCTGGCACGCCGAGGCGGCGCGGGTGCTGCTCCTCGACGAGCCGTTCCAGGGCGTCGACATCGGCGCGCGCGACGACATCATCCGTGCGATCCGCGCCTCTTCGGTCGAGCGCGCGACGCTGGTCTTCGTCAACGACCTCGAGGAGGCGATCGAGGTCGGCGACCGGGTGCTGGTGATGGCCGACCACACGATCAGCGACGATGTCCCGCGGGCGGACGCCGCCCGCCTCTACAGCGCCCTCGGCGACCGTCCCGCCCCGCAACCTCCCACGTGAGCCTCCCATGTCCGCAACCGCCCGCCGGCAGCCCCAGGATCGGCAGCGCTACCCGATCCGCGACATCGCAATCCGCTACGGCATCTTCATCCTGCTGGCCGCGCTGATCGTCGTCTTCACGGTCGTCCAGCCCGTGTTCCTCCGGGTCAACAACATCTTCAGCATCCTGCAGGCGGTGTCGATCGTCGCGCTGCTCGGCGCCGGCGTGACGGTGACGCTGATCGCCGGCGGTTTCGACTTGTCGATCGGCGCCACGGCGGCCTTCAGCCAGATGGCCGTCGCCTACATCCTGATCGTGCTCAACGGCTCGGGCTTCGAGGCGATGCTCGGCTGCATCGCGATCGGCGTGCTGATCGGCCTGTTCAACGCCTTCCTCATCGTCGGCTTGCGGATACCGGACCTGCTCGCGACCCTCGGCACTCTCTTCCTTCTCGCCGGGCTCCAGCTCATCCCGACCGGGGGGCGCTCGATCGCCGCCGGCATGACCCTCCTCGACGGCTCGACCGCGACCGGCGAGTTTCCCGCCGCGTTTCTCGCCATCGGGCGGCAACGGATCGGCGACGTCGTGCCGGTACCGGTGGTGGTGCTGGCGGTGGTCGCGCTGGTCCTGTGGTTCATCATGGCCAAGACACGCTGGGGCCGGGTCTTCTATGCGGTCGGGGGCAGCGAGCTCGCCGCCCGTCTCGCCGGCGCGCCGACCAGGCGCTACCGCGTGATCGCCTACGTCATATCGGCGGCGATCGCCTCGATCGGCGGGCTGCTGCTCGCCGCCCGCATCGGGCGCGGCGACGTCAATGCCGGCAACAGCCTGATGCTCGACGCGATCGCCGCGGCGCTGATCGGCTACGCGGTGCTCGGCGTCAACCGGCCGAACGTCTTCGGCACCGTCGTCGGGGCGATCTTCGTCGGCGTCCTGCTCAACGGCCTGACGATGCTCAATGCGCCGTACTACATCCAGGACTTCGTCAAGGGCGGCGTCCTGGTCGCCGCCCTGATGCTGACCTTCGGGCTCTCCCGGACGCGAGTCTGATCGCCGCGCTCAGCTCATCCAGTTGCCGCCGTCGACGTTGAGGGTCTGGGCGACGATGTAGTCGGCGTCGGACGAAGCGAGGAATACCGCGGCGCCCGTCATGTCCTCCGGCGTGCCCATCCGGCCGAACGGCACCGCCTCGCCGACCAGCCGCTTCTTCTCGCCGATCGGCCGGTGCTCGTACTTGGCGAACAGCGCGTCGACCACGTCCCACATCGGCGTATCGACCACGCCGGGCGCGATCGCGTTGACGTTGATGCCGGACTTGATCAGCTCCAGCGCGCAGCTCTGGGTGATCGAGATCACCGCCGCCTTGGTGGCGCAGTAGATCGCGACATTGGCCTCGCCGCGGCGGCCGGCCTGGCTCGAGAAATTGATCACCTTGCCGCGCTTCTTCGCCGCGATCATCTGGCCGGCGATCACCTGGGTGGTGAACAGGAGGCCGCGGACATTGATGTCGAACTGGCGGTCGAAATGCTCCTCGGTGATCTCCGCGAGCGGCGCCATGCCGAAGATCGCCGCGCCGTTGACGAGGATATCGGGCACGCCGACGCTCGCCTCCACCGCCTTGCCCATCGCCTGGATCGAGGCGAGCTGGCTGACATCCACCGCGACCGCACTCGCCTTGTCGCCGATCGCCTTCGCCGTCGCCTCGGCCTCGGCGATAAGCAGGTCCGCGATTACCACCCGCGCCCCTTCCGCGACGTAGCGTTCAGCGATCGCCCGGCCGATGCCGCGCGCACCGCCCGTCACCAGCGCCACCTTGTCCTTCAATCGCATCGTCTCCCTCCCGTCCGCAACGGATCGTATCCTGATCTTGCGTTGCTATGCACGATCTCGATGAAGCGCAACTCCAAGCGGGGGCACATCGATCCGACGGCGTCGCCCGCGGAGATAGCAATCGTCGACAGGCCATGCTGGAACGTCGACGCGCCCGGTCCTGACGGACTAAGTTGCCCGGCAACCACGCCAACCCCGGAAGGACCACGAGTTGTCGCCCACGAACCCACCGGCCATCGATCCCCGCACCGGGGAGATGGCGCATGCGCTCCGCTTTCTCGCCGCCGACGCCGTGGAACAGGCGAAGACGGGACATCCCGGCATGCCGCTCGGCATGGCCGACATCGCGACCGTCCTCTTCACGCGCCACCTCAAGTACGACGCGGACGCGCCGCGCTGGCCCGACCGCGACCGCTTCGTGCTCTCGAACGGCCACGGGTCGATGCTGCTTTACGGCCTTCTCCATCTCACCGGCTACGAGGAGGCGACGCTCGACGAACTGAAGCGCTTCCGGAAGTCGCGGTCCCGCACCGCCGCCCATCCCGAATACGGCCACATGGCCGGGATCGAGACCACCACCGGCCCGCTCGGCCAGGGCCTCGCCGCCGCGGTCGGCATGGCGATCGCCGAGCGGCTGCTGCGCGCCGAGTTCGGCGCCGACCTCGTCGACCACCGGACCTGGGTCTTCGCCGGAGACGGGTGCCTGATGGAAGGCGTGAGCCAGGAGGCGATCTCGCTCGCCGGCCACCTCAAGCTCGCCAAGCTCACCGTGATCTTCGACGACAACGGCACCACCATCGACGGCGGCACCGCGCTCGCCACCTCCGACGACCAATGCAAGCGCTTCGAGGCCTCGGGCTGGGCGACCGTCGCGATCGACGGCCACGATCCGGCGGCGATCGACGAAGCGCTCGCCTTCGCCCGCACCGCCGACCGGCCGACGATGATCGCCGCCCGAACCCGCATCGGCTTCGGCGCGCCGACCAAGGAGGGCAAGCCGGTCGTGCACGGCTCGCCCCTCGGTGCCGAGGAACTCGCCGGACTCCGCCGCAACCTCGGATGGGAGCACGCCGCCTTCGAGGTGCCGGACTCGCTCCGCGCGCCCTGGCGCGAAGCCGGCCGGCGCGGCGCCGCCGATCGCGAGGCATGGGAGCAGCGCCTCGCCGCGGTCCCTGCCGAGATCCGCGCCGAGTTCGACCGTCGCATCGCCGGAACGTTGCCCGGTGGGCTCGAAGCGGCCGTGAAGCAGGCCGTCGACCAGACGGCGACGGCTGCCGAGGCGATGCCGATCCGCCAGGGCAGCCAGAAGGCACTCGCCCTGCTCGCCGGCCACTTGCCGGAACTGGTCGGCGGCTCGGCCGACCTGACCGGCAGCGTGCTGTCGAAGCCGGCCGGAATGGCCCAGCTCGACCGGGCCACCTTCGCCGGGCGCCACCTGCCCTACGGCGTCCGCGAGCACGGCATGACGGCGGCGATGAACGGCATCGCCCTCCACGGCGGCTTCATCCCCTATGGCGGCACCTACTTCACCTTCAGCGACTACGCCCGCCCGGCGATCCGCCTTGCGGCGCTGATGGGCATCAAGGTCGTGTTCCTCTTCACCCACGATTCGATCGGCGTCGGCGAGGATGGAGCGACTCACCAGCCGGTCGAGCACCTCGCCTCGCTCCGCGCCATGCCCGGCATCAAGCTCTACCGCCCCGCGGATGCGGTCGAGGCAATGGAGTGCTGGTACGATGCGGTCGCCGG
>JBIQKL010000009.1:4248-31404 GCA_044506555.1 Hyphomicrobiales bacterium
GAGGCGGGCTCGTCCTACGGCTGGCACCGTTACACGGGCGACACCGGCCGGGTCTTCGGCGTCGACACCTTCGGCCATTCCGGATCGGGGCCGGAGCTCTATGCCGAGTTCGGCCTGACCGCGCCGGCCATCGCCGAGGCGATCCTCGCTGCGTAACCCAAGCGCCGGCGGAGGACGGCTAGGTCCGCCGCGGCGGATACGCTAGACCCGATGGACCAACAAGGGAGCGGAGCCGCATGCTGATCGGCGTGGACATCGGGACGTCGGCGGTGAAGATCGTGCTGGTCGACGACCACGAGGCGGTCGTCGCCGAGGCCGAGCTGCTGCTCCACCCGACGCGGCCGGCGCCGCTGTGGTCGGAGGACGACCCGGATGCATGGTGGCAGGCGTTCTGCGACGGCCTCGACAAGCTCGCGGCCGAGGCGCCCCGCGCGATGTCCGGCGTGCGCGCCATCGGCCTCTCCGGCCAGATGCATTCCCTCGTCGCTCTCGACGACCAAGACCGGCCGGTCCGCCCGGCGATCCTGTGGAACGACGGGCGTTCCCACGCCGAGGCGGCCGAGCTGGCGGCGCTCGGCCTTGCCCTGCAGCGCCGCACCGGCGTCCTGCCGATGCCAGGCTTCACCGGGCCGAAGCTCCTCTGGCTCGCCCGGAACGAGCCCGGCGCCTTCGCCCGCACCCGCTCGATCCTGCTCGCCAAGGATTATGTCCGCCTGAAGCTTTCTGGCGAGCGGGCCACGGACGTCTCCGACGCCGCCGGTACGTGGCTCCTAGACCAGTACCGCCGCGACTGGTGCGACGATGCGGTCGCCGCCTGCGGTGCCGCGCCGGGCCTGCTGCCGCGGCTGGTCGAATCGCCCGACGCGGCCGGCATCGTCCGCCCCGAGCTCGCCGTCCGTTGGGGCCTGCCGAAGGGCGTCGTCGTCGCCGGGGGCGCGGGGGACGTCGCGGCGGGCGGCATCGGCATCGGCGCGGTCAACCCCGGTGACGCCTTCGTCTCGCTCGGCACCTCGGCGCAGGTGTTCGTCGCCGACGATGCGCACCGCCCCGAGCCGGAGCTCCTCGTCCATGCCTTCTGCCACGCGCTGCCGGGGCGCTGGTTCCGGATGGCGGCGCTGCTCAACGGCGCCAGCCCGCTCGCCGCGGCGCTGCCGTGGACCGGCGGCGAGAGCGTGGCCGCGCTGCTCGCCGAGGTCGAAGCCGCCTATGCCGGCCCGTCGCGGCTCCTCGCCCTGCCCTACCTCTCCGGCGAGCGGACCCCGCACAACGACCCGCTGGCGCGCGGCGCCGTCGTCGGGCTCGACGCGGCCACCAGCCGTGCCGACGTGATGCAGGCGCTCTGCGAGGCCATCGCCTTCTCGCTGGTCGACGGCCTAGAGGTGCTCGGGGACCCGCCGTCGCGGCTGGCGCTGATCGGCGGCGGCGCGCGCTCGTCGTTCTGGGCGAAGCTGATCGCCTCGGTCATGGGCGTGACGCTGGTCCGCTACCGCTCGTCGGAACGCGGGCCTGCCTTCGGCGCGGCCCGTCTCGCGCGACTGGCGGCAGGCGGCGATGACGCGTCCGCGATCGTGGTGCAGCCGGCGGTGGCCGACACGATCGCGCCCGACCTCGCGCTCCACGATGCATACCGACCGCGGGTCGAGGCCTTCCGCGCGCTCTACCGGGCGCTGAAACCGATGTGGCCGGCCGTCGCGCTCTGAGCGGCGCGGCGGTACGGTTCAGCGCGCCGTCCAGAGCGATCCTTCGACGCCGCCGACCGCGCGGCCGGCCTTGAGGTGGATGCGGCGGCCCGGAAGGTTCCGGAACATGTCGACGAGATTGCCCGCCGTATGGACCACGAGGTCCGCCGGGCTGCCCGGTGCGACCTTTCGATCGGTGAGTCCCATCATCCGGGCGGGCCGAGACGTCGTCATCTCGAAAGCCTCGCGCACCTCCTCGTCGGTGCGCATTCCGGCGCTGAGGCAGGTGATGTAGGCGGTGTCGATCGGGTCCATCCGGTTGAAGCGAAACCAGATGTCGAACATGTTGTCGCCGCCGGCGGAGACGTTGACGCCGGCGTCGAGCAGCTCCTTCACCCGCGAGGAGCCGCGGTTGACCGGCGTGCGGGCCGGGCCGCCGAGCATCTCGAGATTGGCGATCGGCAGCACCGTGACGGCGATGTCCGCTGCCTTCACCTTGTCGATCACCCGCTTCGCCTCGTCGTCGGGGTAGACCGCAAGCGCACAGCAGTGACCGGCGGTGACCCTGCCCGCCATGCCGCGCTCGGCGGTCATGTCGGCGACCATCTCCAGCGTCTTGAATTCCGGCAGGTCGGTGTAGTCGCAGTGGAAGTCGATCGCGACGCCCTTCTCCTCGGCGATGTCGAAGATGGTGCGGACGTGGGTGCGCTGGTCCTCGACCGAGTGCTCGAACTCGGGCAGGCCGCCGATCAGGTCCGCGCCCATGTCGAGCGCGGCGCGGAGCAGGTCCGGCGCCTCCGGATCGGTGACGATGCCCTCCTGCGGGAAGGCGATGATCTCGACGTCGATCAGGCCGCGGAAGCGTTCCCGCGCCCCCAGCACACCCTCCATCGAGACCAGCTTGGTCGCGAAGTCGACGTCGACATTGGTGCGGATACGGCCGATGCCCTGCGCCACGGCGAGGTCGAGCGCGCGGCACACCCGCGACTCGACGTCCGGCACGGTGAAGTGCTTCTTCACGTCGCGCGCCCGGCCGAACCCCTCCTGGTAGGAGACCGCGCCGAAGTGGCCGCGCGAGAGCACCTTGTCGAGGTGGAAGTGGGGGTCGATGAAGCTGGTCGTCACCAGCCCGCCGGCCGCATCGATCGTCCGTGCCGCCTCGACCGCGAGGTCCGGCCCGACCGCGGCGATCATGCCGCCCGATACCGCGACGTCGACCGGCCCCCCGCCGTCGAGCAGCGCGGCATTGCGGATGACGAGATCGGCGGCATTCGCCTGTTCGGTTGGCATCAACTCCCCTCCTCCATCTGCTTTTCGACCTGCATTCGCATCATCGCCCTGCAGCCGGCGAACCAATCACGGCGATGGCGTCCCTTTTGCTTGACGCACCGCTACGACGAGACATAGCCTACTATCGGACATCGTATCCAGCATATGGATAACGTGATGCTGTCGCGGACGGAAACGACGGCCGATCTGAGAGCGCCGGGGGCGACAGCATCCCCGCTCCTCGAGCTCGACAACCTCTCGGTGTCCTACGGCCAGGTCCGCGCCGTCGAGAATCTGTCGCTGTCAGTGGTGGCGGGCGAGATCGCGACGCTGCTCGGCGCCAACGGCGCGGGCAAGTCGAGCACCCTCAATGCCATCGTCGGACTGGCGCCGCGATCGAAGGGGCGCGTGACGTTCGCCGGCGACGACATCACCGCGCTGTCGACCGAAGCCACGGTCCGCCGTGGCCTGTCGCTGGTTCCCGAAGGCCGCCGCCTCTTCCAGAACATGACGGTCCGCGAGAACCTGCGCCTCGGCGCCGCCCTGTTCGGCGAGGACACGTTCCAGGCGACGCTGGCCGAGCTCCTCGACCTGTTCCCGATCATCGAGCGCCGTTCCGCCTCGCTCGCCGGCCTCCTCTCCGGCGGCGAGCAGCAGCAGGTGGCGATCGCCCGGGCGCTGCTCAGCCGGCCGCGCCTTCTTCTCCTCGACGAGCCGTCGCTCGGCCTCGCGCCGATCTTCGTCGGCAAGGTCTTCGAGATCATCAAGGAACTGCGCCGGCGCGGCGTCACCATCCTGCTCGTCGAGCAGAACGTCGAACGCGCGATGAAGATCGCGGACCAGGCTTACGTGCTCGGCAGCGGCCGGCTGGAGATGTCCGGCCGGATCGGCGAACTCTCGGCGGAGGAGATCGAGATGGCCTATCTCGGCATCGGGAAGCACTGACGTGGAGCTCGCCGTACAGCAGATCATCAACGCTCTGTCCCTCGGCTCGATCTACGCGCTCATCGCCCTCGGCGTGGCGATCGTCTTCAGCATCCTCCGCCTCGCCAATTTCGCTCATGGCGAGATGGTCACCGTCTCCGGCTACACGCTCTACCTGACCCTCGGCGTGATGCCGTGGTTCTTCGCCTTCCCGCTCGCCGTGGCGGCCGCCATACTCGCCTCGCTGATCCTCGAACGCGTCGCCTATCGCCGGCTTCGCGGCGCCCAGCCGCTGACGCTGCTGATGACTTCCTTCGCGGTCTCGGTCGGACTCCAGTCGCTGTTCCTCCTGTTCTTCGGCCCGCGACCGAAGAGCATCGAACTGCCGCCCTTCGTCGACACCATGGCCGTCGTCGGCGGCATCCGCTTCCAGCTCCTCGACGTCGTCACCCTGGTCTCGACGGTGGTCATCGTCGTCGTCCTGACCTTCTTCCTCCGCCGCACGATCCTCGGCCTCGCGATGCGCGCAGCGGCCGACGATTTCCCCGTGACCCGCCTGATGGGCGTTCGTGCCAACGCGGTGATCGTCGGCGCCTTCGCCGTCTCCGGGCTGCTCGCCGGGATCGCCGGGCTGTTCTTCTTCGCGCTCGTGCCGAACGTCGTGCCGACCTCCGGGTTCGAGCCGATGCTGAAGGGCTTCATCGCCTGCGTGATCGGCGGCCTCGGCAGCCTCACCGCCGCAGTGGTCGGCAGCTTCCTCCTCGCCTTCGTCGAGGTCGCCTGCGGCTCGCTCCTGTCGAGCAGCCTCAACCCCTACCTCGACGCGATCGTCTTCGCCGTGGCGATCGCGATCCTCCGCTGGCGCCCCGGCGGGGTGCTCGGCGTCCGCCTCGCCGAGGACATCCGGGTATGACGCACGACCATCCGAAATGGTGGGTCAGGTCCTGCATCGGATCGGCCGAGCTGGTCGTCATCCTCGGCGTCATCGTGCTGGCCGTGACGTTGCTCGGCTCACCGACCGACATACGGATCCTCAAGGGCTTCCTGATCTCGCTCGCGGGCGCCGTGGCGCTCCAGGCCTACAGCGGCAATTCCGGCATCCTGTCCTTCGGCCACGTCGGCTTCGTCGCGCTCGGCGCCTATGGTTCGGCCCTGTTCACCGCGAGCATCAAGATCAAGGGCGCGGCGATTCCCCATGCGCCCGCGTTCATCCTCGCCAGCGAGCTCTCGTTCCTGCCGGCGATGCTCATCGGCATGGTGGTGGCCGTGGTCCTCGCCGCGCTGACCGGCCCCACCTTCGTCCGTCTCTCGGGGGCGGCGGCCGCTGTCGCCACGCTCGGCCTGATGGTGGTGATCTACACCGTCCTCTCGAACGCCGACTGGCTGACCCGCGGCTCGCGCGCCTTCAGCGGCATCCCGCCCTATGCGACGACGCTGTGGTGCTTCGGCACGGCGGCGGTGATCATCCTCATCGCCCGGCTCGTGCGCGATTCGGCCTACGGCCTCGGCCTCCGGAGCAGCCGGGACGACGTGATCGCCGCCGAATCCTCCGGCGTCAACGTGGTGCGGGCGCGCCTCGTCGCCTGGATCGTCAGCGCGGCGCTCGCCGCCGCCTCGGGCGCGCTCTACGCGCATTTCGTCCTCGCCATCCTGCCCCACGCCTTCTACTTCCAGATGACCTTCCTCCTCGTGACGATGGTCATCGTCGGCGGCTATTCGGTCACCGGCGCGGTCCTCGGCGCCGTGGTGGTGACGATCCTCGCCGAGGCGCTACGCCGTGCCGAGAACGGCATCGCGATCGGCGGCTTCCAGCTCACCGAGGCGCCGGGACTGACCGGCGCCGTCCTCGCCCTCATCATCGTCCTGATCCTGACGCTGCGGCCGCAGGGCATGCTCGGCCGTTGGGAGATCGACGAGATCCTGTCGCGCCGATTCGCGGCCCCCGCGCCGCGCGACGAGGATCGGTCTGCAGATCGAAGAGTGGCCATCCACGGCCGAGAAACGGAGAAAGCAGGATGAAATCGTTGCTGAAGGGCATGCGCCTCGGCGTTGCCGCGGGCGCAGTTCTGGTCGCCACGTCCGTGTCCGGCCACGCCGAGCTCGAGGCCGGCTCGGTGTACAAGATCGGCTGGGCGGCCGACCTCTCCAACTACCTCTCCTTCGTCGACGGACCGCTGGCCAAGGGCATGGCGGTGGCGATCGACGAGATCAACGCCGCCGGCGGAATCGGCGGCAAGGCCAAGATCGAGCTCGACACCCGCGACATGAAGTCGGACCCGATGCTCGGCGGCACGGTGGTCCAGGAGCTGATCAGCGACGGCGCCAACTTCATCGTCACCACCTGCGACACCGACGTCTCGCTCCCCGGCGCGCAGATCGCCGCGGCCAACGGCATCCCGGTGATGAGCAGTTGCGGCGCCGATGCGGCCGGCCCCGGCCAGGTCCCCGACGGCTTCGGCTTCCTCAACGTGCCGGGGACGCTGACCCAAGGGGCGATGCTCGCCGAGTACGCCTACGGCAAGGGCTACCGGAAGGCCTATACGCTCAAGTCGCAGAGCGAGGGCTACACCCACACCCTCGCCAATGCCTTCGAGGAGCGCTTCAAGGAGCTCGGCGGCGAGATCGTCGGGGCGGATTTCTTCACCCTCGGCGACACCAGCTATCGCGTCGTCGCCACCAAGATGGTCAACAGCGACGCCGACGTGCTGATGACCAATACCTTCGTCCCCGACACCACGGCCTTCCTCAAGGACCTCGAACGCCTCGGCAACCAGAAGCCGCTGCTGCTCGTGGACGGCAACGATTCGCCCGTGGTCTTCGACGGCGGCCCGCAGCTCGAGCTCGCGGTGATGGCGACCTATGGCGGCAACCGGACGGAAGGCTCGGCCTTCGAGACGTTCGAGAAGGAGTATGAGGCGAAATACGGCGGCGCACCGGAATCGCTCCAGACCGCGCTGGGCTACGACCTGGTGATGGCCGTCGCCGCCGCGGTCGAGGCGGCGGGCTCCTTCGACGGCGCGGCGGTCCGCGATGCGCTCCTCAACGTCGAGAACGTCTCCGGCGCCACCGGACTGATCACCTACAAGGACAGCCCGATCGGGCCCGGCATCCCGAAGAAGGACTACGCGATCGTCACCTTCGATCTGCCCAACAAGCAGTTCGTCGTCGAGTCGGTCGGCTTCCCGGAGAAGTTCCCGCCCGTGCAGTGACGTCACCGGACGGCGCGCCACGACGGCGCGCCGTTCCGCCACCGGGACAACGCGCCATGCAGTTCGAAGCGCAGGACATCGTCGTCCGGTTCAAGGGTTTGACCGCCCTCGATCACGTTCGCCTGCATGCGTCCAAGGGCGAGATCGTCGGGCTGATCGGCCCGAACGGCTCGGGCAAGACCACCCTCCTCAACGTCATCTCGGGCGTGTTCCCGCCGACCGAGGGGCGCTTCTCGCTCGGCGACCGGCATTGGTCGAGAACCACGCTCCGCGCTGCGGCAGCGATGGGCATCCGACGGACGTTTCAGAACATCAGGCTCGCTTCGACCCTGACGGCGCTGGAGACCGTCGAGGTCGCGGCCGCGTGGCTCGCCGAGGGCGACCGGCGCGACGTCGCCGCCGCAGCCCTCGACGAGGTGCGGTTTCCCGCGCTTCGCGACCGCCTCGCCCGCGAGCTGCCCTACGGGCTGCAGCGGCGGCTCGAGATCGCCCGCGCCATCGCCGGCACCCTCGACTTCCTCCTGCTCGACGAGCCCACGGCGGGGCTGAACCACCAGGAATCGCAGGACATCGTCGAACTGGTCTGCGGCATCCGAGACCGCCGCGGCTGCGGCATCATCCTGATCGACCATGACCTCAAGGTGATCTTCGGCGCCTGCGAGCGCGTGGTCGTGCTCAACGAGGGCAAGGTCATCGCCGCCGGGCCGCCGGCCGAGGTGCGGACCAATCCGGAGGTCATCCGCGCCTATCTCGGCTAGCCATTTCCCCCCGGGTCGGGCTTTTCCATCGCTTATTATAGATATATAACCAACCCCGAGGCGCCTTCGCGGGAAGGCCCGGACGACGAAGCACCCGGGGGAGCAATGGCGTTCGACGCCGGCAGGTATCACAACATCGCGGACCTCAGGGACGGCGCCCGGCGCCGGCTGCCGAAGGGCATCTTCGAGTACGTCGACCGCGGCACCGAGGACGACATCGCGGTCGCCAACAACCGGCAGGCCTACCGGCGGGTCGAGTTCGCTCCCCGCGTGCTGGTCGACGTCTCGGTCCGGTCCACCGAGACGACCCTGTTCGGCACCGCGGCGACGATGCCCGTGGCCGTCGCGCCGACCGGCTTCGCGGGGCTGTGCTGGCACAACGGCGAGATCGCGCTGGCCAAGGCGGCGCGCGCCGCCGGCGTCCCCTTCACGCTTTCGACCCTGTCGATCAGCTCGCTCGAAGACGTCGCCGAGCAGGCGGGCGGGCGCCTCTGGTTCCAGCTCAACATGTGGCGGAAGCGCTCGTTGTCGCATGACATCGTCACCCGCGCCGAAAAGGCCGGCTACGAGGCCCTGATGCTGACCGTGGACAACGCCGCGGCGCCCAACCGCGAATACAATTCCCGGAACGGCTTCACCATCCCGCTCAAGCTCCGCCCGCGCCTCGTGTACGACGTCGCGACCCATCCGCGCTGGTTCGCCGGCGTCATCCTCCGCTACCTTTCCCGCGAAGGAATGCCCAAGCACATGAACTATCCGGAGCAGTATCGCGACTCGATCGTCCGCGGGATCAACACGACCTACGACCTCCGCGCCGACAACCTGACCTGGGACGACGTCTCGGAATTGCGCCGCCTGTGGCCGCGGGTGCTGATGGTCAAGGGCATCCAGCGCGCCGACGACGCCCGCCGCTGCGCCGAGCGCGGCGTCGACTGCATCGTCGTGTCGAATCACGGCGGCCGCAATCTCGACCCCTCGCGGGCTCCGCTCGACGTGCTGCCGGAGGTGGTTGATGCGATCGGCGACAGGACGGCGGTGATGACCGACGGCGGCGTCACCCGCGGCAGCGACATCGCCAAGGCGGTGGCGCTCGGGGCGCGGGGCGTGCTGGTCGGACGAAGCGCGCTCTACGGCGTATCGGTCGGTGGACAGGCCGGGGCGGAACATGCCCTTTCTCTCCTCAAGACCGAATTTCATCGCATGATGGGCTATCTCGGCTGCCGCAGCGTGGGCGAGATCGACCGCGACCTGGTGGTCGCGGCCAATGCCTGAAACGGAAACCGCGAGGAACACCCGCATGCTGATCGACCGCGACCAGAGTCTTCTCTTGGTTGTCGATATCCAGGAGCGGCTCGCGCCGGCCATCGACCGACCGGACGAGGTGATCCGCAATGCCGCGACGCTGATGAAGGCCGCGGCCGAGGTCGAGGTGCCGACGGTCGTCTCGGAGCAATATCCGAAAGGGCTCGGGCCCACCGTTCCGGCACTCGCCGGCCTCGCGGCGGCGGGAAGCGTCTATGACAAGCTCGAGTTCTCGTGCCACCGGAATGCCGGTCTCGCCGAGCGTCTCGGCAAGGACGGCCGCGAGCAGATCCTGATCGCCGGCATGGAGGCGCATGTCTGCGTCCTCCAGACCGCGCTCGACCTCGCCGAGGCGGGCAAGTCCGTCTTCGTCGTCGCCGATGCCGTCGGCTCGCGGCGCCCGGAGAGCCGCGACATCGCTGTCCGGCGCATGGAGGCGGCGGGCATCACGGCGGTGACGACGGAGATGGTCGTCTTCGAGTGGCTCCGTACCGCCGCCGCGCCCGCCTTCAAGCCGCTCAGCAAGCTGATCCGCTAACGCCGGGCCTCAGGTGCTGTAGGCGGTGAAGCCGACGGTGCCGGCGCGCGCCTTCCAGTCCGTGACGACGTTGACCACCGCCGTCTTCCCTTCGGCGACGGCCTTGCCGGCGCGTTCGAGGGCCGGCCGGATGTCCTCCGGCTTCTCGACATACTCGCCGTGGCCGCCGAGCGCGACCGCCATCTCGTCGAAGCGGGTATAGCCGAGGTCCCGGCCCGGCTTGTTGCGCTCGGGATCCGCGGTCCAGCCGCCGTTGAGGCTGATCACCACCAGCACCGGCAGGCTGTGCCGGATCGCCGTGTCGAGCTCCATGCCGTTCAGTCCGAACGAGCCGTCGCCGTGCAGCACCACGACCTTGCCGTCCGGCCGCGCCGCCTTGGCGCCGATGCCGAAGGGCAGTCCCACCCCCATGATGCCGAACGGACCGGAATTGAGGCGATTGCCCGGCTCGAAGGTCGGGATCGACTGCCGGCCGAAATTAAGGATCTCCTGGCCGTCGACGACGAGGATCGTGTCGCGGTCGATGAAATCGCGGACTTCCTTGCAGAGCCGGAGCGGATGGATCGGGGTCTGGTCGTTGGCGAGCGACGCCTCGTGTTTGGGCAGGCGCGCCGCCTCGTTGGCCTTGAGAGCATCCCGCCATGGTGCGAAGCGCTCCGGCCCGACGCTGCCGGCGATCGCATGCCGGAGCTGGTCAAGGACAGCACGGGCGTCGCCGACCACGCCGATATCGACCCGCTCGGACCCGTCGATCTCAGCCGGGTCGACGTCGATCCGGGCGAGCACCGCATCGGGCGAGAAGCGCGGCGGCCGACCGTAGCTGACGACGTAGTTGAGACGGGTCCCGACGACGATCACCAGATCGGCCTCCTTGAAGGCCCGGGACCGGCTGTGGCCGTAGAAGTAGGGGTGATCCTCGGGGACCACGCCGCGGCCCTGCGGCGTGGTGTAGAACGGGATGCCGGTGGCGTCGACGAAGGCGCGGAGCGCCCCGGATGCCTCCGACCAGAGGATGCCGCTGCCGGTGATGAGGATCGGGCGGCTGGCCTTCCCGAGCGCCTCGACAAGGCGCGACAGGGTCGCTTCATCGGCCACGGGCCGGCCGCGGCCGGCATAGTCGAACGGCTTCGGCCAGACCACGTCGACCTCGTCGACCTCCTGGTAGAGGACGTCGCCGGGAATGTCGATGTAGACCGGTCCGGGCTTGCCGGCCATCGCGCGGCGGACGGCCATGTTGACGTATTCGGGGATGCGCCGGGCCTCGTAGACCCGCTCGGCCCACTTGGTCACCGGCCGCATGATCGCGAGCTGGTCGATTTCCTGGAAGGAGCCCTTGCAGAACTGCCCAAGCGGGCTCGCGCCGCCGAAGGCGATCACCGGCGCGCAATCGACCAGCGCATTGGCGAGACCGGTGGTGAGGTTGATCGTCCCCGGTCCCGATGCGCCCATGCAGAGGCCCGGCCGCGCCAGCACGCGGGCATAGGCATGGGCCATCATCGCCGCCGCCTGCTCGTGGCGCACGTCGATCATGCGCACGCCGCTCGCCATGCAGGCGGTCAGCGCGTCGTTCATGGGCCCGCCCATGATGAAGAAGCCGGTGCCGATGCCCTCCCGCGCGATGGCCTGGCCGAAAAGCGTGTAACCGCGGATCATGTCGTTCCTCGAAACAAGTTCTGTTGGTTGGCGGATCAGATGACGTCTTCGCGCCGGAGGCGGTCGAGCTCCTCGGCCGATACGCCGAGCAGCCCGGCATAGACGTCGTCATTGTCCGCGCCGAGGGCGGGGGCACACTTCACCGGCACGTGCGACGCCGACATCTTGACCATGAAGCCGGGGATCGTGACCTCGCCCCGTACCGGATGAGTGAACGTCACGAACGTGCCGCGCTCGCGCAGCGCAGCGTCGTTCGAGAGCTCCATCGTGTCGAACACGGCGCTCGCCGGGACGCCGGCCTCGCCGAACCGGCGCATCACCTCGTGCTTGTCGTGGTGCTTCGTCCATTCGGAGAGGATCGCATCGACCTCCTTGTGGTGCCGGTGCCGTTCCCGCGGCTCGGAGAAGCGCGGGTCGTCCTTGAGGTCTTCGCGGCCGATGATCGTGAGGATCTTCTCCCAGTGATTGTTTCCGGCGCGGGTGGTGTAGATGTAGCAGTAGTCGTTGGGACCGCCGCCCTTGCAGGGATAGACCTCGCTCGGCGAGGTTCCGGCGATGATGCTCTGGTTGCCGCTCCGCTCTGCGGCATGGCCGAACATGGCCTGGGCGGCAAAGGCGATCCGGCCGAAATTGATGACCGCATCCTGCATGCAGACCTCGACGCGCTGGCCCTGGCCGGTGGTGTTGCGCTGGAGAAGGGCGGCAAGGATGCCGATCGTGCACTGGAGACCCGAGCCGGTGTCGCCGAAGTTCGCGCCGGGCTTGATCGGACGGCCGTCCTTCTCGCCGGTGATCGATACCGCGCCGCCGGCGGCCTGGGCGATGGCGTCGAAGGCGAGGTACTTCGCGTAGGGGCCGTTCGGCGCGAAGCCTTTGATCTGGGCATAGACGACGCGCGGATTGATCTCGCGAACGCGCTCGTAGCCGAAGCCGAGCTTCTCGATCACGCCGGGTCCGAAGTTCTCGATGAAGACGTCCGACTCGGCGATCAGCTTGGCCAGAAGCGCGCGGCCGTCGTCGCTCTTGAGGTTGCAGGTGACGCTGCGCTTGTTGGCGTTGAGCGTCAGGAAATAGGGCGACTCGGCGCTGAGCTTGTCACCGGTGGCGTTCCGCCCCTGCTCGCCGCGGCCCGGCGGCTCGACCTTGATCACGTCGGCGCCGAGCCAGGCCAGCGTCTCGGTGCAGGAGGTCCCCGCTTCGAACTGGGTCAGGTCCACGACGCGCACGCCGCTCAGTGCGGCCATCGTCGCGGTTGCGTTGACGCTTTCGGGCTTTCCCATTGCACTATCCTTCCGGGGATCAATCGGTATCGCTTGAGACGCGCGCCTTCGCCTGCGTCTCCCACTTCGGCGGGAGGATCGCTTCGAGCAGCGTCCGGGTATAGGGATGCTGCGGCGCGTCGAAGATTTCGCTGCTCCCCTGCTCGACCAGCCGACCGCCCTTCATGACCAGGACACGATCGGCGAAGTCGCGGAGCAGCGGCAGGTCGTGGGTGATGAACAGGTAGGCGAGCCCCAGGCGGCTGCGGAGATCCTTGAGGAGGTCGATGACCTGGGCCTGCACGGACACGTCGAGCGCCGATACGGCCTCGTCGCAGACCAGGAGCTCCGGCTCGGAGGCGAGCGCCCGTGCGATCGCCACGCGCTGCTTCTGACCGCCGGAGAGCTGGTGGGGGAAGCGGTCGGCATGGCGTTCGTCGAGGCCGACCATCTTGAGGAGCGAAAGGACCCGGGCGCTCCATTCCGCGCGCGGCACCAGGCCGGCGTGGATCGACCAGGGCTCGGAGATGATCGCCGAGACCCGCATCCGCGGGTTGAGCGAGCCGAACGGGTCCTGGAAGACCATCTGGACCTTGCGCCGGAAGGCCGCCAGTTCCTGCCGGCCCATCGTGAACACGTCCCGCCCCTCGTAGTACGCCCGCCCTTCGCTCGGCTCGTTGAGGCGCAACAGCACGCGTGCGATCGTCGACTTGCCGGATCCGGACTCGCCGACGACCGCGACGACCTCGCCCTTGTCGACGGTGAAGCTCACGTCCTCGACGGCACGGACCGCGGCGTGCGAGCGGCCGAAGAGGCGGGTCGACACGGCATATTCCTTGCCGAGTCCCTCGACCCGGAGGAGCTCGCGCTGCTTGGCCGGCGCGGACCTCGGCGGCGGCGGCCGCAGCCCGGGCGCCGCCGCGAGGAGCGCCTGCGTGTAGGGATGGGCGGGCCGTTCGAACACCTCGCGGACCCGACCGGTCTCGACGACCCGCCCGGACTGCATGACCGCGATCCGGTCGGCGATGTTGGCGGCGACGTGCAGGTCGTGGGTGATCAGGATGAGCCCCATGCGCTCCTCTTCCTGGATGCGCTTGAGGAGCTTCAGGATCTGGGCCTGGACCGTGACGTCGAGCGCCGAGGTCGGCTCGTCGGCGATGATCAGCTTCGGCCTGAGCGCGAGCGCCATCGCGATCATGATCCGCTGGCGCTGGCCGCCGGAGAACTGGTGCGGATAGTCCGCCGCCCGCTCGGCCGGGTTCGGGATGCCGACCCGATCGAGCAGCATCACCGCCCGCTTTTGCGCCTCGGCCCGCGCCGTGCCCTCGTGCCGGCGGAACACCTCGGCGATCTGCCAGCCGACGCTGTAGACCGGATTGAGATGGGCGAGCGGGTCCTGAAAGACGATCGCGATCTCCGAGCCGTTTATGCGGCGACGCTGGTCGCTCGGAACGGCGAGCAGGTCGCGGCCCTCGAACAGGATCGAGCCGCCCGCGATCCGCCCCGGCGGCACGTCGATCAGGTCCATGATCGCGGAGGCGCTGACGCTCTTGCCGGAACCGCTTTCACCCAGGATGACGAAGGTCTCGCCCCGGTCGACATGGAACGAGACGTTGTCCACCGCCACCACCGGGGTTCGGCTGGTGTGGAACTCGACCCGGAGGTCGCGGACTTCGAGCAGGTGGGGCGCCGGACCGTGCATCACAGTTCGAGCCGCCAGCGCTGATGCGGATCGTTGGCGACGCGGATCCAGCCGGCGACGAGGTTGAGCGACAGCGTCGTGGCGATGATCGCGATGCCGGGCCAGAACGAAAGCCACCAGGCCGAGGTGAGATAGTTCCGGCCGGTGGCGACCATCGCGCCCCAGGTGAACTCCGGCGGCTGGATGCCGAGTCCGAGGAAGCTCAGGCCCGATTCGGTCAGGATCACGGCCGCGAAATCGATCGCGGCGATGGTGAGAAGCGTCGAGATGACCATCGGCGCGACGTGGCGGACGATGATGCGGAGCGGCCCGGCGCCCATCAGCCGCGCCGCGCTCACGAACATCCGCTCGCGCACCTCCAGCACTTCGGCGCGCGCCGTGCGGAGATAGACGGGGATCCGGGTTATGGCGAGGACGATGATGAGGTTCACCACGCTCGGGCCGAGGACGTAGAGCACGACCATCGCCATGAGCATCGAGGGGAAGCTCATCAGGATGTCGGCAAGCCGCATGATGACGTTGCCGACGAGGCCGCCGAAGTATCCCGCCACGAGCCCGAGAATGCCGCCGACGATCATCGAGCCGGCAACCGCCGCCGCGGCGATGCCCAGGGTGTTCTGGCAGCCGACGACGAGCCTGGCGAGCAGGCTGCGACCGAGGGTGTCGGCACCGAGCAGAAAGAGGAAACCCTGATCGAACGAGGGCGGCAGGTTGCGCATCCTCAGGTTCACCTTCGTCGCGGCGTCGCCGAGCAGCCACGGCCCGAAGATCGCCGCGAAGGCGATGACCAACAGGAACAGCGCCGCAACGAAAGCCAGGCGGTCGCGAAACAGCATGCGGGCGAACCCCGCGGCACCCGAGGGGTTGGTGGGAACTTCGGACGACGCGCCGATCAGCGCCATGTCACCGATGCCTGATGCGGGGATCGACGATGGCATAGAGCACGTCGATCGCGATGTTGAGGACGAAGATGGTGAGCGCGGTGATCAGCACCGTCGACTGCACCACCGCGAAGTCGCGCTGGAGGATGCTGTCGAGCATCAGCTTGCCGATCCCTGGCCAGCCGAACACGGCCTCGACGATCACCGCGCCGTTGATCAGGCTCGCGGTGAGGTCGCCGGCGACGGTGATCACCGGCAGGAGCGAATTGCGGAGCGCATGGACGAAGATGACGGTCCTTTCCCGGACGCCCTTGGCGCGCGCCGTCTTGACGTAGGGCGACGACAGCACGCCGATCATCGTGCCGCGAACCACTTGCAGCAGGAGCCCGAAGGGCCGCAACATCAGGACCAGGACCGGCATCACCCAGTGCAGCGGCGTCCCGGTCCCC
The DNA here is from genome assembly GCA_044506555.1 of Hyphomicrobiales bacterium. Classification (GTDB taxonomy): domain Bacteria; phylum Pseudomonadota; class Alphaproteobacteria; order Rhizobiales; family Kaistiaceae; genus Bauldia. The sequence goes on from JBIQKL010000009.1 coordinate 19,872, forward strand.
GACGTCGGCAGGAGGCCGAGCCACACGGAGAACACCGCGATGCCGATGATCGCGATCCAGAAGTCGGGGACGCTGGCGCTTGCCAGCGACCCGAGACTGGCGAAGCGGTCGAACAGCCCGCCAGGACGGGCCGCCGCGAGCGACCCCACCACGACGGCCAGGACGATCGACAGCAGCATCGCCGTGCCGGCGAGCTTCAGCGTGGCGGGAAATGCTTCGAGCGCGGCTTCCATCGCCGGCCGCTCCTGGCGCAGCGACATGCCGAAATCGAAATGCGCCAGACCCTCGATGTAGCGGAAGAACTGCACCGGGATCGGCTGGTCGAACCCGTAGCGCTCGGTGAATTCCTGCTTCATCGCGAGCGGCGTATTGGACGGCAGCAGGAGATCGGCCGGATCGCCCGTCAGCCGGACAAGGCAGAACACGGCGATGAACAGGCCGATGATCGCAACCAGACTCTGCAGCGATCGTCTGGCGATGTACTCACCCACTACGACGCTCCCGGTCGCTGCCGCCCAAGACGCTCACTCTTACCCCGACGGATATTCTTGTTCGTTGCCTGTTGGAGGCGGGGCACGCGTCGCGCACCCCGTCTCGTCATGCAGGACGATCTAGTCGCGCAGCTTGATCCGCGCCACCTGGATCTCGCTGTTGGTCGCCAGGCTCGGCCGCCAGTCGATGCGCGGGCCGACCCGGGTATAGCCGACCATGTGGAACAGCGGCACCTCGAGAACGAAGTCCTCCTGCACCATGCGGAACGCCTCCTGCCACGCTTCGCGACGCTCGTCGCCGGTCGCGGCGACCGCCTTCTCCAGCACCGCGTCCAGGTCGGGATTGCTGAACTCGGAGGTCTGGCCGTCGGTATGATACTTCGGATAGGCGGTGGAGAGGGCATCGCCGGTGGCGTTGTCCACCTGATCCTGGAGCAGGGTCGGGCCGCGGTCCTCGGGATACGGCTTGTCCGAGTACTTCATCCACTCGGCGACCTCGAGCATGTTGAGGGTCATGTTGAAGCCGACCTCCTGCCACATCGACATCAGCGCCTCGGCGGCCTCGGCGGCGTTCGGGTAGATGCCGGTGCGGCCGATGATGCGGATCGGGGTGTCGACGGCGACCCCGTCGGCGGCCGCCTCGGCGAGGAGCCGCTTCGCTTCCTCCGGATCATACTTCCAGACCGGGATGTCGGGATTGTAGCCGTTGATCGCCGGAACCACGAGCTGGGTCGCGATCACCGCATCCTTGCTGAACACGGTGCCGTGGAGCGCCTCGCGGTCGACCGCCAGGTTGATGGCGCGGCGGACGCGGATGTCGTCGAGCGGCGGCTGGGTGGCGCCGATGCGGAACCGCGACGTCTCGGAATTGAAGTACGAGAAATCGGTATCGGGATTGGTCGCGTCCTGCGGGCTGATCTCCGGCGCGAGGTCGGCCTCGCCGGTGGCGACCATGGCGGCGCGAACCGCAGAGTCGGACCGGAAGACGTAGGTGACGCGGCTGATCTCGGGCTCGTCGCCCCAGTACTCATCGTTGCGATCGAGCACCACCGCCTCGGGAACCCAGCTCACGAACTTGTAGGGGCCGGTGCCGATCGGCTCGCGGGTCGCCTCGTTGGCCGGGGTGTTGGGGGACACCATGGCGACCGCGCCCATCATCGTCGGCGAGATCGGCATCGCCGAATCGCCCGAGATGTCGACGGTCAGGTCGTCGACCTTCTCGGCGCTCAGCGACACGCCGCCCAGCATCTTGCCGCGGTCGACGCAGGTGATGTCGGGGCTCATGATGCGGGTGATGCTGAAGACCACCGCATCGGCATTGAACGGGGTGCCGTCATGGAACGTGACGCCGTCGCGAAGATGATAACGCCAGGTGTCGGCGTCGATCTGCTCCCACGATTCGGCGAGCCGCGGCGACACCGAGCCGTCCTCGGGGCTGATCTCGGTCAGCATCTCGACGACGTTCTGCTTGATGATGCGGCCGACATGCGACAGCACCGAGGAGCAGGGCTCGAGGTTGGCGGGACCCTCCGGCAGGACGATGGTGATCTCCGTGTTCTCGCTCTGCGCCCAGGCGCCTTGCGAGCCGAGGAAGCCGGCGGTTATGGCAACGGAAAAGGCAATGGCCATCGCTGGCCTTGGCAAGCTCGTCATCGATTTTTCCTCCCAGGCTACACCCCGCGGCACATTCGCCTTGCACGGCCATGTTCGCGGAATTATAGCTCTATTACATCACGCAAGCGATGGGGGGTCAAGGCAAGCGTCCGATTCCGTTTGACGCCTTGCGATCTCAAGACGATCCGACGCTCTGCGGACACAGCGAAGAGGGGTAGGAGAAGGCGATGACCACCGTTGCACTCGTGGCGCCGGGCGAGATGGGCTCGGCACTGGGCAAGGTTATGACAGGAAACGGGGCCGAGGTCTGGACCCTGCTCGAAGGGCGCAGCGACGCCACGGCTGCCCGCGCCGCGGCCGCCGGAATGAAGGGCGTATCGCCGGAAAAGCTGGTCACCGCGCCGATTATCCTGTCGGTGCTTCCGCCCGCCCAGGCCATCCCCTTCGCCGAGACCATTGCTCCGGTCCTGGCGGCCGCCGAGCCGAAGGCGCTGTTCGTCGACTGCAATCCGATCGCGCCCGACAAGAAGAAGATTATTGATCGAATTATAACTGACAGCGGCGCACGCTTCGCCGAGGCCAGCATCATCGGGCCGATTCCACGCGCCGATTATCCCGGGCCGATGATCTACGTCGCCGGCGACCATGCCCGCGACGTGGAGGCGCTGAAGCAGCACGGCCTCCGCATCCATGCGCTCGATGCGCCGGTCGGCACCGCGGCGGCACTGAAGCTCGCCTACGCGGCGATCAGCAAAGGCTTGTTCGCGGTGGCGTCATCGGCGATTCTCGGCGCCTCGCGCGCCGGCGTCGCGGACGAGCTCTACCGCGAGTTCGCCGCCAGCCAGCCGGGGATCATGGCATTCATCTCGCGCGGCATTCCGGACATGGTCAACAAGACCGGGCGCTGGGTCGACGAGATGCGCGAGATCTCAGCCTTCCTCGGCAGCGACCGGATCGAGGGCGCTCTTTACCGCGACGTCTCCGACCTCTACGGCCATCTCACCGCCGACTACGAGGGCGATCGCGAGGACAGTAACCGGCTCGCCGCGTTCTTTGCCGAGGGCGGCAAGAAGTAGAACTCTGCGCGAGGCCCCCGACAGATCCGAGGAACTGCCCGATGTCAAAACCAAACCGCCCTGCCCTCCGAAGCGCCCGCTGGTTCGCCCCCGACGATCTCCGCTCCTCGGGCCATCGCTCGCGCATGATGCAGATGGGCTACGACGCGGCGGACTGGGAAGGGCGCCCGATCATCGCGATCCTCAACACCTGGTCGGATTCCAACTCCTGCCATGCCCACTTCAAGGATCGCGTCGAGAACGTGAAGCGGGGTGTGCTCCAGGCCGGCGGCCTGCCCTACGAGTTGCCCGTCCAGTCGCTGTCCGAGAGCCAACTCAAGCCGACCTCGATGCTCTACCGGAACCTCCTCGCCATCGAGGCGGAGGAGGTGCTGCGCGCCCACCCGGTGGACGGCGCGGTGCTGATGGGCGGATGCGACAAGACGACGCCGGGGCTGGTGATGGGCGCGGTGAGCGCCGGCCTGCCGATGATCTTCCTGCCCGCCGGGCCGATGCTCCGCGGGATGTACCGCGGCGAGGCGCTCGGCTCCGGCTCCGACGTCTGGAAATACTGGGACGAACGCCGCGCCGGCACCATCGACGACGTGCAATGGACCGGCGTCGAGGAGGGCATCGCCCGCTCCTACGGCCATTGCATGACCTTCGGCACGGCGAGCACCATGACCGCGATCGCCGAGGCTCTCGGCCTGACCCTTCCCGGCGCGAGCTCGATACCGGCGGCCGATTCGAACCACATGCGCATGAGCACGCGGACCGGACGGCGGATCGTCGAGATGGTGCTGGAGGGCCTGACGCCGGACCGGATCATCACGCCGGCCGCGGTCGCCAACGCCGCGGCGGTGGCGATGGCCTCGGGATGCTCGACCAACGCCGTCATCCACCTCATCGCCATGGCGCGGCGCGCCGGCGTCGCGCTGTCGCTCGACGATCTCGACCGGGCGGGCCGCGACAACCCTGTGATCGCGAATGTCCGGCCATCGGGAAAGGCGTATCTGATGGAAGATTTCTACTACGCCGGCGGCCTCCGCGCGATGATGCTGCGCATGAAGGACCACCTGGACCTGAGCGCGCTGACGGTGAGCGGCGTGCCCCTCGGCGAGACGCTCGAAGGCGCCGAAGTGGTCAACGACGACGTGATCCGGCCGATGTCGGATCCGATCTATCCGGAGGGCTCGCTGGCGGTGCTCCGCGGCAATCTCGCCCCCGACGGATGCGTCATCAAGCCGTCGGCCTGCGAGCCGCGCCTCCGCCAGCATGTCGGGCCGGCGCTCGTCTTCGACAGCTACCCCGAGATGAAGGCGCAGATCGATTCGGACGACCTCGAGGTCACGGCCGACCACGTCCTGGTGCTGCGCAATGCCGGTCCCAAGGGCGGCCCCGGAATGCCCGAGTGGGGGATGCTCCCGATCCCGCGGAAGCTCCTCAAGCAGGGCGTGCGCGACATGCTGCGGGTGTCCGATGCGCGCATGAGCGGTACCAGTTACGGCGCCTGCATATTGCACGTCGCGCCCGAGTCGCATGTCGGCGGGCCGCTGGCCCTGCTCCGGACCGGCGACCTCATCCGTGTCGACGTCGCCAACCGGAGCATCGACATGCTGGTCGACGAGGCCGAGCTCGCGGCGCGGCGGAGCGCATGGGTGCCGCCGCCGGCGCCGTTCGGCCGCGGCTACGGCTGGATGTACTACCGGCACATCACCCAGGCCAACGACGGCTGCGACTTCGACTTCCTGCAGACCGACTTCGGCCCGCCGACCGGCGAGCCGGCGATCTACTGACGGCCGCCATGCCGCAACCCGTCACGATCCTGCGCGCGGCAGCCGACCTGCCCGAGAAGACGATCGCCGATCTTCACCGGAACTTCCGCGTCATCGATTTCCCTCGCGGGGCCGACGCGATCGCCGCCACGCTCGCCGAGCACGGCGGCGACATACGCGGCATCGCAATTCGCCAGCGCCGCATCGACGCCGGGACGATCGCCCGTCTGCCGGCGCTCGAGATCATCTCGTGCTACGCTGCCGGACTCGACGGCATCGATCTGGACGCGGCCGCAAGGCGCGGAATCAAGGTGTGCAACACCTCGGCCGTGCTCGCCGAGGACGTCGCCGACCTCGCCATCGCCCTTGTCATCGGGGTCACCCGGCAGACGATGGCGGCGCACGACTACGTGCGGTCCGGACAATGGCCGCTGCACGGCATATTCCCGCTCGGGCGCACGCTCCGCGGCATGAAGGTGGGGATCGTCGGCCTCGGCCGTATCGGCGAGGCCATCGCCCGCCGCCTGGCGGCGATGCGGGTCGAGGTCGCCTATCATGGGCCGCGGGCGAAGCCGGTTCCGCTGGCCTACCATCCCGACATCGTCCAACTCGCGGCCTGGGCGGACATGCTCGTCATCGCGTGCCCGCTGACACCGGAGACGCATCATCTGGTGAACGGCGCCGTCCTCGCCGCCCTCGGTGCGGACGGCTACCTGGTCAACATCGGACGTGGCGCAGTCGTGGACGAGGCGGCGCTGATCGACGCGCTCGCCCGAAACGCCCTGGCCGGCGCCGGACTCGACGTATTCGAGACCGAGCCGGACGTTCCCGAGGCGCTGCGGCGGGACGACCGCGTGGTTCTCGCGCCGCACATGGGGAGCGGGACGCGCGAGACCCGCCAGGGCATGGGCGACAGCATGGTGGCGGCGCTCGTCGATCATTTCTCGGCGTGTACTTGAACGACATAGTGATATATGTATCACTAACTTCATGCGAAACTCCGATCGCCCGTCACCGGCGGCCGGCGACGATTGCCCCTCTCCCAGTGGAACAGAGACCATGCCGACATCGAGCGCCACCGTGACATGCCAGCCCGCCCGCACTGCCGTGCGGAAGCCCAAGGTCGCGCCGCCGCCGGGGAGTTGCGACTGCCATTCGCACGTACTCGGCCCGCAGTCGGCATATCCATTCGTCACCGACCGCAGCTTCACGCCGCCCGACGCCTCGTCGGAAGCCTACGTCGCGATGCTCGACACCCTCGGCATCGACCGCATGGTGGTGGTGCAGGCGAGCGTCTACGGCTCGGACAACCGGCGGACCGTCGATGCCGTGGCCGAGATCGGGCTCGACCGGGCCCGCGGCGTGGCGATGGTGCCGGGCGACGTATCGTCGGCGGAGCTACAGCGCCTCGACGATGCCGGCATCCGCGCCACCCGCTTCATCACCTTCGCGCGCGGCGGCCCGACCATCGACCAGTTGCCGGAGGTCGCCAAGGCGGTCGCGCCGTTCGGCTGGCATATCGAGATGTACCTGCCGCTGGAGCAATGGGAGCAGATCCTGCCGATCGTCAAGGACCTGCCTGTGCCGGTGGTGTTCGATCACATGGGCGGCGCATCGGCCGGGACCGACGACAGCAATCCGGTGGTCAAGGCGATGCTGCGGCTGCTCGAGGCGGAGCGCGCCTGGGTCAAGCTCACCGGCTATCGCGGCTCGCTCGCCGGCTACCCCTACTCGGACGTCCGCGACCTCTGCGGAATGTTCGCGTCGGCCGTGCCGGAACGCTGCGTATGGGGCACCGACTGGCCGCATACCAATGTCGAGGGACACATGCCCGACGACGGCGAGCTGCTCGACCTGCTCACCGACTGGGCGCCCGACGAGGCGGCGCGCAAACGGATTCTGGTGGACAATCCCGCCACGCTGTACCGCTTCTGATGAAGAACGTCGCGGTGGGAAATTGAGGTATCCTGTGCTAGTCGGGCTTGATGGTTCACTTCGGGGTGACTTCCGGACTAGATGAAGACGGCGGCGACGAGACGCGGAACTAAAACTCGGACGGCTACGGACAAGGCCACCGGCGGGACGCCGCCGGCGCGCCGGCCACGGCGGCGGATGCGGGCGGAGGACCGTGAGGAGATCATCCTCAGGGAGGCCACCATATATTTCGCCGAGAACGGGCTGAGCGCCGGCACGATCGAGCTTGCGCGCCGGATCGGGATCACCCAGCCGCTCCTCTACAAGTACTTCCCGACCAAGGACGCCCTGTTCGAGAAGGTCTACGAGCGGCTGCTCCCGCAGAGCTGGAACCCGGACTGGCTGCGGCTCCTCGACGACGAATCGATCTCGCTCCGCGAGCGGCTCCGGGCCTTCTACTCGGACTATGCGACGACGGTGCTCACCTACGAGCACGTGCGGCTGTTCCTGTTCAGCGGCCTCAGCCGCAACGATTTCAACAACCGCTATTACACGGTGCTGTCGAAGCGCATCTTCGAACGGATCGCGATGGCGATTCGCCATGAGTTCAACGATGCGACCAATACCCGGCCGGTGACACGAGCGGAGCTCGAGCAGGTCCAGTCGCTGCATGCCGTCATCTATCACCTCGCCTATCGCCGATGGGTGCACGGCGAATCGCTCGGCGACGACATGGCCGAGATGGTGAGCCGCAAGGTCGACCTGTTCCTCGACGGCGCCAGCGAGACCGTGAAGCGGTCGAGCCGCTCCAAGGGCCGCCGGAGCGTCGGCGCCGGCAAGGCCGTCGAACGCCTCGCCTATGCAAAAGAAGTTTGAAATCGCGCGCCTCTGTTGATAGACCTATCACGTGTCAAGACAACAGCAGACCGGTGAGGAATCGCGCGTGCGCAATACCGTCAAGCATGCCGCCGCCACGGGCGAGACGGTGCGGGGGATCCACCTGACGTTCGCGCAGCCGACCGTCATCGAGGTGCTGGCCAGCATCGAGCCCGACTTCATCTACATCGACGGCGAGCATGGCGCGTTCGACGTGCGCGACGTCGAGGCGGCCTGCATCGCCGCCGAGCGCCACGGCATCACGCCGATCGCGCGCGTCCCCGACCGCACCCCTGAGACAATCGGCCGGTTCCTCGATCGCGGCGTGCTCGGCATCGCGGTGCCGCATGTCGATTCGGTCGAGGACGCGGCCGCGGTCGTTCAGGCGGCGTATTACGGACCGACGGGATCGCGCTCCTTCGGCGCCGGGCGGCCCGAATACGGCCTCGGCATCGAGGACAAGCCGGCGTATCTCGCCGCCTGCAATGCCGATGTCTCGGTCTGCATCATGATCGAAAGCGTCGGCGGGCTGCAGGCGGCCGGCGAGATCGCCGCACTTCCGGGCGTGGATTACCTCAGCTTCGGGATGCACGACCTTTCGCAGGCGCTCGGCTTCCCCGGCGAGGCGAGCCATCCCGACGTCGTCGCCGCCGCAAAGGACGCGGCCGTGCGCATCCGCGCCGCCGGCAAGCGCGTCCGCGAGGACTTCATGCGCTTCGCCTGGATCAACGATGTGATCGTCGCTGGCGCCCGGCAGTTGATCGGCTGACGTTTCCAACCCCAAGCGAGATCCCGACATGGATGCCACCGCCATCGCCCGCGCCGCCGAGAGCCTCAGGGACGCGCGGCAGTCGCGCCGCCCGCTCGAAGCGCTCGACGCGGCCTCTCAGCCGCAGACGATCGCCGAGGGCCACGCCGTCCAGGACGCACTGATCGCACTGCTCGGCGAGCCGGTCGCGGGGTGGAAGGTGGCAGGCCTCGAACCCGATGAGGTGATGCGCGGCGCGGTGCTGGCGTCGCGTCTGTTCTCGAGCCCGGCGGAGATCGATGCCGCATCGATGCCGCTGCTCGGCATCGAAGCCGAGATCGCCTTCCGCTTCCTCCACGCTCTGCCGCCGCGGGCCGAAGCCTATACGGCCGACGAGGTGGCCGCCGCCGTCGTCGCGCTGCCGGCCATCGAAGTCGTCGACACGCGGTTCGCGAGCTACACGGATACGCCCCTCCTCCATCGGCTCGGCGACTTCATGTCGAACGGCGGGCTGGTCTGCGGCGAGCCGCGACCCGACTGGCGAAGCTTCGACTTCCGGACCATTCCGGTCACGCTGCAGATCGGCGCCGAGACGATCCGGAAGACCGGCGGCCATTCGGCCGGCGACCCGCTCCTGCCGGCGGTCGCCTTCGCCAATGCCGTGCGGGGAACGACCGGGATCGCGGCGGGCGAAGTGGTGACCACCGGGACGTTCACCGGCCTGGTCTTCGCCAAGCCGGGCGACCGGGTGAGCGCGGAGTTCGAAGGGTTCGGCCGCGCGGAGCTGACGTTCCGCACCTGACTGCGACGCTCAGCCGTCCGACGCGCGGAAGCGCGCGAGGGCGGCGCGGTCGACCTCGATCCCGAGCCCCGGCCCGTCGGGGATCGCGACCCACCCGCCCTGATGCTCGATCGGCTGTTCGAGCACCGCCTGGCGGAAGGGATGCTCCGAGCGGTCGAACTCGAGGAGCGGCTCGCGCGGCGTGATCCGCGGCGGCGTGTGCGGGATCACCGCGAGCAGTTGCAGCGCCGCCGCGATGCCGATCCCCGTTCCCCAGACATGCGGCACGTAGCGCAGCCCGAAGATCGTCGCCATGTCGGCGATCTTCTTGCACTCCGACAGGCCGCCCGCCGCGCAGGTGTCGGGCTGGAGGATGTCCATCGCCCGCGTCGTCATGATGTCCATCATGCCCCAGCGCGTGAACTCGCACTCGCCGCCGGCGACCGGGATCGGCTGGCCGCGCCGCACTTCGCGATAGCTGGCGCGGTCCTCGGGCGCCACCGGCTCCTCGAACCACATCACGTCCTGGTCGGCGACGCGCCGGCCGAGGGCGATGGCGTCGATCGCGTCGTATCCGTGGTTGGCGTCGAGCATCAGCATGCGGTCCGGGCCGATCGCGGCACGAACCGCCCTGGTCAGTTCAACGTCCTCGTCGACGTCGCGGCCGATCTTGAGCTTGACGCCCGGCAGGCCGTCGTCGACGTAGCTCCGGACTTCCTCGATCACGTACTCGAAGGGATCGCCTTCATCGAGACGGTAGGTGCCGGTGGCATAGGCCTGGACGCGGGTGCGCAGCGGGCCGCCCATCAGCCGGTGGACGGAAAGCCCGGCCTGCTTGCCCCGGATGTCCCACAGCGCGATATCGACGCCGCTGAGGGCGGTGATGGTGATGCCCTTCTGGCCCTGGTCGCGGAACTGGTTGTAGAGCGTCTGCCAGATCGCCTCCGTCGCGCCCGCATCCGCGCCGATCAGATGCGGCCGAAAGGCGGCGATGACGGCGGCGTTCAGCCGTGCCGGGCCGAAGCACTCGCCCCAGCCGACGATACCGTCGTCGGTGACGATCTCGACGATGCAGGTGGCGCGCACCTTCGTGCCCTGGAACGACCAGCTGAACGGCTGGCTGAGAGGTGCCTCGAGCACATGAGTCTTCACTTCCGCAATGCGCATCCGTCCGCCCCGCCATTCGCTGAGGTTGTCGACCGAAACCACCTTTGTTATAGCATGCTCATTTAAGCTTTCAATTCGACGGGTCTTGGTTCGGTGCGGCGGAGAGCGATGTATCAGGACGATTCAGGATCTTCCGAGAAGCCGGGCCGGCCCAAGGTCCTGATCACGAGCCGCGCGCCGGCGCACATCGTCGAACTGTTCGGTCCCGAGATCGAGGTCGTGCTCGGCGGCGACGCGTCTCGCGGCATGCCGCGGGCGGACGTGCTCGCGGCGGCATCGGACATCGTCGCGATCATCAACCAGAACGAGCTCAGGATCGACGAGGAACTGCTTGCGGCCGCACCGAGGCTCCGCATCGTCGCCAACACCGCCGCCGGCTTCGACAACATGGATATCGCCGCGATGCGGCACCGCGGCGTGTGGGGCACGAACTGTCCCGAGAGCTACGCCAACGACACCGCCACGCACACCATCGCGCTCCTGCTCGCGCTCACCCGGCGCCTGATCGAATGCGACCGCTATGTCCGCTCGGGCGATTGGGCGAAGGACGGTTGGATGCCGGGCGGACGGTGGGACGGGATGTCGCTCGACGGCAAGCGGCTCGGCCTGGTCGGCCGCGGTCACATCGGCCGGCAGGTCGAGCGCCGGGCGGCCGCCTTCGGGATGACCGTCCGCCACCACACCCGGTCCGGCCAGGACGAGCCCAGCTGGCTGCCGTTCGAGGACCTGCTCGCGACCTCCGACGTGGTCAGTCTCCACTGTCCGCTCACGCCGGCGACGCGCCACCTGATCGGCGGCGATGCCTTCGCGGCGATGCGTCCCGGCGCCATTCTGCTCAACGTCTCGCGCGGTGCCGTGGTCCGCATGGACGCCCTGCTCGCCGCGCTGGAATCCGGGCGGCTCGCCGGCGCCGGGCTCGACGTCTTCGAGTTCGAGCCGGAGGTGCCGGCCAGCCTTCGCGCCATGCCGAACGTCGTCCTCAGCCCGCACATGGGCGGCTGCACGGTGGAGGCGCGCGATTCGGCGTGGCGAAATTGCGTCGACAACATCCAGCGCGTGCTCGCGGGCGAGCCGCCGAACACGCCCGCCTTCGCCATGGATGCCGGCGCACC
>JBIQKL010000009.1:31504-33784 GCA_044506555.1 Hyphomicrobiales bacterium
GCGGCATGGAAGAAGTCGTCGGCGAGCAGCGTCGGAATGCCGACCTTCAGCGGATCGCCATAGCGGTTGTCGATGATCTCGCAGGCGAGGTGACAGCTCGCGACGGCATCGCGAAGTGCTGGCGGGCGAAGGTCCGCGACGTCGATGTCCCTCCCGAGGACGAACGCGATCTCGCATTCGATCGACGGACCGCGCAGCGGCCGGGACAATCCCGCCCGGAGGTCCGCGGCGCGCGTGTCGGCGAACATCCCGGCATATATCGGCTCGTCCAGACCGAGCCCGCGCTGGGTCTTCGGCGAGGTCGAGCCGATCTTGAAGCCGAGCAGCGGATTGCCTTCGGCGGCGAGGCGCCGGTGCACGGCCGCCTGGAGGGCATAGCCCGCCTCGACCGTCGCCGGCGCGTCGCCGGGCGGCACTTCGTCCCACACCGGTCGCCGCCGCCGGAGCGCGACGTACCTGTCGACGGCGGCCGACAGCGCGTCGTCGCCGCCGGCGCCGGTCACGATGCGCTCACTTCGATCGGCCGTGCATGGCGCGGAGATTCGTGGCCGCCGCGGTCGCCGCGCCGAGGAGGATGAAATGATCCGCCGGCAGCGGCGCGAAGCGCGCCCCCATCTCGATGTACCGACGCTGGCGCTCGGGATCCGAGTCGCCGCCCACCCCGAGCGCGATGCCGTTGGTGCGGCAGGCTGCGGCGGTGCGTTCGACCGCCTGCACCACCGCCGGATCGGCGAGCCGGCCGGGCTTGCCCATGGTGTAGAGCAGGTCGGTCAGGCCGAGGAGCAGGATGTCGACGCCGGGCACTGCGGCGATCTCCTCGACGTTCTCGAGGCCCTCGACGGTCTCGATCATGCAGACCACCAGCGTGTTCTCGTTGAGGATGCGGATCGCGTCGTCCGGGGGGACCGCACGGAAGTCGAAGATCGAATGGCCGATGATCAGCGAACGCCGGCCGATCGGCGCGAAGCGGCAGGTATCGACCGCAAGCCGGGCCTCGTCGGCATTGTTCACGTCGGGAAAGACGATGCCCATCGCCCCGCAATCCAGCATCACCGCGACGTCCGGGTCGCGCACGCTCCGCACCCGCACGAGCGGCGCGATGCCGCAGCCGAGCGCCACCTGGGTGATGTGCGAGATCGTCTCGAGCGAGTAGATCGCGTGCTGGATGTCGATGAACAGGAAGTCGTGGCCGCTCGTCTTGGCGATGCGGGCGATCTCGCCGGAACGGGCGAGGCGGATGAGCATCCCGATCGCCAGCTCGTCGGCGGCGATGCGCTTCTTGATCGGGTTGACGAGCGTCTCAGGCATGTTCCCCTCCCCTCAGACGGCCGACGCGGCCGGCTTCCGGCCCGCCTCGTAGGCCGCCGGATTGTAGACGTATTTGGGCCGCCGACCGGCGATCGCCTCGAGAATCGCCTCGGCCGCGGCGATCGCCACCAGCTTCCTCGATTCCTCCGTCTGGGCCGCGACGTGGGGCGACAGGAGGACGTTCGGCATGCTCCGGAGCGGCGAATCGACCGGCAGCGGCTCCTGCTCGTAGACGTCGATCGCGGCGCCGCCGATATGGCCGCTCCGCAATCCGTCGATCAGCGCCGCCTCATGGATCAGCTCGCCGCGCGCCGTATTCACGACGAGGACGCCGGGCTTCAGCTTCGCGATGGACGTCGCGTCGAGGGTCCGGCGGGTATCCTCGGTCAGTCGCATGTGCAGCGAAACGACGTCGGATCGGCGCAGCAGGTCCTCGCGGTCGGTCATCTCGATGTCGAGATCGGCGGGCGGGCGCGAGGCCGGGTCCTGCGCGATGACCTTCATGCGGAAACCGAGCGCCTGCCGGGCAACGAAGGTACCGATGGCGCCGAGGCCGATGATGCCCATCGTCTTGCCGGCGAGCTCGTAGCCGATCAGGTTCTCCCGCGACCACACCCCGCGCCGCATGCTCTCGTGGGCCTCCGGGATCTTGCGCGCCAGGCCGAGCAGCATGGCGAACGCATACTCGGCCACCGCCCCGGCATTGATCGACCCCGTCGTCGTCACCGGGATGCCGTATTCGGTGGCCGCATCGAGGTCGACCGCATCCACGCCTATGCCGTGACGCGCGATGATCCGGAGCTGCGGCGCGGATTCGATGACCCTCCGCGTGACCACGCCCATCCGCGCCAGGATCGCGCTTGCGTTCCCGCAGGTCTCGGCGAGCAATGCTTCCGCCGGGTAGGATCCCGGAAGGATCCTGAGCTCACAGGTCTCCCGGAGCCTGTCGGCAGCGGCCGAATGGATGGTATC
>JBIQKL010000009.1:33884-45825 GCA_044506555.1 Hyphomicrobiales bacterium
CGTTTCGCTCGGTGCGCGCCGAGGCTCGATCGGCGCCGGCACTCTTTCGCCACCCATCGAATCGTATGCAATTCCTCGATTCGCCCCATGAAGGAAGACGCCGACCGGAGACCGGAACCCGGCGTCGCGGCTCCCCTGTCACCCCTCGTTTCGCGGAGCGGACCAGGCATGCAGTTCGCGAGGCCGGCCCCGCGCGTAGCGCACGATGCATTCTATTGACAATCCTATCATCAACATGAATATTCAATCCGATCCTTGAGTATCGGCGCCAGGATGCTGCCCGGAGCGCATCCGAGTCCGGCGGGATCGACCCAGCCCTAACGCTTGCGGTGAGCGCGTTTTGGTGGGAGGCCGGCGGGATTGTCCCGCGCGGTTGTGGAGAGCATTGGGGAGCTACGCGTGTCAGACGAAGGCGATCGCCGAGGACTTCTGCTTGCGACCATGGAGCCGTCTCCGTCGCTCGAGGAGGAGTTCCAGCAATGGTACGATACCGAGCACTTCCCCGAGCGAGTGGCGACCGACGGATTCCTGACCGCGACGCGCGGCATATGCGTCGACGGATGGCCCCGCTACATCGCCCTCTACGACCTCGCCGACGTCTCGGTGCTCCGTGGCGACGGCTACGCCAAGATCGCCGGCGACAGCTATTCCCGGTGGACCGGCCGGATCGTCTCCCGGGTCTGGGGCCAGTACCGCGCCGAGGCGGTTCAGGTCTATCCCGGCAGCGCACTCCTCGGCGCCAAAGGCGCGGCCGCCCGCATCGTGCTGTGGCGGTTCCGCAACGGCCATTCCCACATTCTCGACGACGTCATAGCCGGTTTCCGGTCGCTGTATGAGGATCAGCCGGAGACGGCCCAGGTGCGCGTCTTCGAGGCCAAGCATCCCGAGGGCGTCGACTATATCGGCATCGTCGAGCTCCACGCTCCCTGGCACCCGCCGTCCGGCGCCGTGAAGGCCTTCGGCAAGGCCCTCCAGCATCTCGATATGGTCAACACCTATGTCCGCTATCAGAGGCGCTGGGCGGGAGATTTCCCGAAGGGGACCTGACGCGGCGCCGCCAGCTTCGATGGCCTGATCCGTGTCGGCGGCGACGAGTTCGGGCCGCGTCGTCCGCGGCGCGCTCTACATGGTCGCGATGGTCGCCTGCCTGGCGCTCGACGCGGCCGTCGTACGGCTGGTTTCCGCCGACCTCCATCCCTTCGAGATCGCGCTGTTCCGGAGCCTTCTCAGCCTGCCGGTGTTCATGCCGTGGATCGCCGCGGTCGGCTTCGATGCCTTCCGCACGACCCGGCTCCCGCTGCACGGCCTTCGCGCGATCCTGAAGTTTACCGGCCTGGTCGGCTTCCTCTATGCGATCACCTTGCTGCCCCTCGCGACGGTGACCGCCTTCGGCTTCGCCACGCCGCTCTTCGTCGCGATCGGCTGCATCCTGTTCCTCGGCGAGAAGCCGCACGCGCGGCGGCTGGTGATGATGGCGGTGGGCACGGTCGGCGTCTACATCGTGTTCATGCCGAGCCCCGACGCGTGGTGGGTCGGCATCGTCGTCGCCATTGGCTCCGCCATGGCGCTCGGCGGCTCCGGCATGATCGTCAAGTACCTGTCCAGCCGCGAGGATGCGCGCAAGGTCGTCGCCCTCAACACCCTCATGATCATTCCGCTGGCGCTCGTCTGCTCGATCCCGGTCTGGGTCACGCCCGATCTGAAGACGCTCGGCCTACTCCTGGTCCAGGGCATCTGCGGCGGCATCTCGCAACTATGCTATTCGCGGGCGATGGCGCTGACCGACGCCTCGATCGTCGCGCCGCTCGAGTTCCTCCGCCTGCCCTTCGTCGCGATCCTGGCGTGGATATTGTTCTCGGAAGTCCCCACCCTCTCGGCACTGATCGGCGGCGCCGTCATCTTCGTGGCGACCCTCGCCTCCGTCGAATGGGAACGGCGCGCCGCGATCGCGCGAGAACTGCCATAGGGCCCCTGCTGCGAGCACGCAAAGAAAAGGCAGCCGATGGCCAGTCCGTCGGCTGCCTCGCGACATGAACGTCGAGTTTAAGGGAGGAAAGCAGTCTTCTTGTTGGGACGTGCCTCAGGTCGCCGCTCGGGCCGGCGCGTTGAAATAGCTCTTCTTCATGGCCTTCTGGACCTCGAAGATCGATCCCCGGGTCGCCGGCTGCGGAAGGGGCAACCTCACTTCGACCGGTTCCAGCCGCGGCATCGTCGAGTTCGTCTCTCCGCAGAGCATCAGCGCTTCCCAGTCCTCCCACGACTTGGCCTGGTGCAGCGCGCACAGCGGCCACGAATCGGCCGCCCGGTACTGGTTGAGGAGCAGGCGGCGCGAACGGCTCGAGGTGTTGACCGCCGAGCCGTGGACCGTGATCGCGTGGTGGATCGAGATGCTGCCGGCCTTGCCGGTGCAGGGAACCGCCTTCGAGAAATCGAGGCCGCTTTCGTCGGGATCGATGGCGCCGCCGAAGACCCCTTCATTGTGGTGATCGTAGACCGGCCCCTTGTGGCTGCCAGGGATGCAGAGCAGCGGGCCGTTCTCCAGCGCGCAGTCGTCCATCATGATGCCGACCGCGCAGAGATCGGCATTGGTGTGCGGATAGAACGCCCAGTCCTGATGCCATTCCACGGCCGCGCCGCCCCCCGGCTCCTTCATGTTCAGCTTGCCGGAGTCGAAGCGGATCGCCGGCGACACCAGGTCCCGGAGGATCGCGAGAATCTTCTCGTGCCGCATCACCCGGTCGTAGGCCGGGTGCGCCTTGTCGGGCGCCTTGATGCGACGGATCCGCGGTGCCGCCGCCGAATGGTTGGGTTCGATGTCGTAGACGTCGTTGTGCGCCGTCACGCTCCGCGACCGGTCGACCATCTCGTCGGTAACGCGGCGGAGCTCGACGATCTCCTCGGCCGAGAGAACGTCCTCGACGACGAGAAAGCCGTCCCGGTCATACGCTTCGATCTGCTCACGGGATAGGGCCATCGTCTCCTCCTTGATCCTCGGGGATCGCGGCGGGCGACCGTCCCGCGGCGCGTGCGAGGAGACTACCAACCACGGCGGCCGCTGCCAAGTGATTATTCTATCACTTACACCGATGCATGCGCTGCCCGAGTCGGATCGCTCCCACGGCCTCGCCAGCGGAACCATTCGACCGGCGCGCCGTTCGCCCGGAGGAACCGGCAATGTCGGCAAGCATGGTTTCGCCCTCAGGAGGAGATGTCTTGATGCCGAGGTTCGTGACGATCGGATACGGTGATCGGGAAGGCTACGACCGAACGCCTGCGGCAGTGCGGGACGCCGCCCACGCGCATGATGCGGCTTTGCAAAGGGGTGGCGCGCTGATCGGGATTGCGGGAGCGCCGATGCAGGTGCGGAATCCCGAGGCTGCCCGCGTCGAAACCACAACCGGACCGTACATGACGTCCCCGCTCCCGGTAGCCGGGTTCGCGATCATCGAAGCTGCCGACTTGGCTGAGGCCATCGAGATGGTGTCGAAGACTCCCTGCGCCGTCGCCCACGGCATCGTGGAAGTGTGGCCGCTCGAGCCGACCGCCTGACCAAGGGCCGCGCCTGGATTCGGCGGTTTCACCACCCTTGGCACGCCGCCGCAGAGGATCGTTTTCCGCGCGACCAGCCGAAATCGGCTATGCTCCAGCCACATCCCGATGGAGCCGCTGATGGACAGGGTGGAGGCGGGGAAGATCGTTCGAGACCGGCTGGCGCGGGTGCGCGGCATCGTCCGGGTGCCGTCCGATGAGATCGAGATGTTCATCCTCCGCGACTTCATCAGCGCCGCGGAATGTGCCGCCCTGATCGCGATGATCGAGGCGAACCGGAAGCCGTCCCGGCTGATGACCGACCACCCCGAGCCCGGGTTCAGGACCAGCGAGACCTGCAACTTCGATGCCGCCGCACCGGCGACGCAGTTGGTCGAGCGCAAGCTCCACGCGCTGATGGGGATCGCTCCGGAGCACGGGGAGCGACTGCAGGGCCAGCGCTATGCCGTGGGGCAGGAGTTCAAGCCGCATCACGACTATCTCCGGCCGAGCTCGCCCTACTGGGAGCGGCAGGAAAAGATCGGCGGCCAGCGGACCTGGACGGCGATGGCGTTCCTCAACGTGCCGGAGGCGGGCGGCGCGACGTTCTTTCCGCGCCTCGACCTCAAGATACCGCCGCGCCTTGGCAGCCTGGTCACCTGGAACAACCTTGACGTGCATGGCGAGCCGAACGCGTTCTCCCTGCACCAGGGCATGCCGGTCCGCGCCGGCGTCAAGTACATCGTCACCAAGTGGTATCGCGAACGGCCATGGGGCACGCCGGCCGCGCCCGACAAGGCATAGCGGCCCATCGGCTCGCTACGGATTCCGCGAGCGACGCCGGACGCAGAACAGCGAGGCGACGTCGCCGGCGATGGCAATGGGCGCCCCTCAGCCGCGCCGGGCCGCCTCGATCGCCGCGACGTCGATCTTCTTCATGTCCATCATCGCTTCGAACGCGCGCCGTGCTTCATCGCCGCCGGCAGCCATCGCGTCGGTCAGCACGCGCGGCGTGATCTGCCAGGAGACGCCCCACTTGTCCTTGCACCAGCCGCAGGCACTCTCCTGCCCGCCATTGCCGACGATTGCGTTCCAGTAGCGGTCGGTCTCTTCCTGGTCGTCGGTCGCGATCTGGAAGGAGAAGGCCTCGTCCTGTTTGAAGGCAGGGCCGCCGTTGAGGCCGATGCAGGGAATGCCGGCGACCGTGAACTCGACCGTCAGAACATCACCGGCCTTCCCGGACGGGAAATCGCTGGGCGCACGGTGGACGGCCGTGACCGCACTGTCGGGAAAGGTCTCGGCATAGAAGCGGGCGGCGGCTTCCGCGTCCTTGTCGTACCACAGGCAGATCGTGTTCTTGGCCATGGCCATGGGCTGGGTCCTCCGCGTTTGAGGGTTCACCGTCGCCGGGAATTGCGGAGATTTCCGGACATCGCCTGAAGCGCGCTCCCAGCCGTAGGGAACCGACCTCGCGGACGGCGGCCGCAATTCCCCCTCCCGCAGCACGGCAGCGGCGATTGCAGCGCGCCGACGTTTCCTCTACGAGGCTTCCGAGAATTCCTGACCGCCCGGTCAAAGAACCGCAGGCACGCATCCCATGACCTCAGCTCCGGCCCGGGCCGGTCGCACGCGGCGGCGCACGCGCATCCAGGCGGCCAACGAGGAAAAGATCCTGGATGCCGCGCTGGAGGTGTTCTCGACCTGGGGCTATCGCGGCGCAACCGTCGACCAGATCGCTGCGCTGGCCGGCATGACCAAGCCCAACCTCCTCTACTATTTCCGCCGCAAGGAGGACATCTACCTCGCCGTGCTCGAGCGCACCCACGAGATGTGGCTCGAGCCGCTCGAGCACCTCGACCCGGCCGGCGACCCGGCCACCGAGATCGCCGCCTATGTCGACCGCAAGCTCGAGATGAGCCGCGAGAATCCCAAGGCCTCGCGCCTCTTCGCCATGGAGATACTGCAGGGCGCCCCGGTGCTCGGGGCGACGCTGTCGGGGCGGCTGAAGACCCTGGTCAACGAGAAAGCCGCGGTGATCGAGGGCTGGATCGGGGCCGGACGTCTCGCCCCCGTCGATCCGCATCACCTGATCTTCATGATCTGGGCTACGACCCAGCACTATGCCGATTTCGACGCCCAGATCCGCGCCGTGCTCGGCCAGCGGACCGGTGCGCGCGACCATTTCGAGACCGCCAAGGCCACCATGGACCACGTCTTCCTCCATGGGATCACGAAGGCCTGACCGCCGCTCGGCCGGAATGCGCACAATCGGCCCGCGACCCGTGCTAGGGTCCCCGCGATGATCAGGATGCTCCTCGTTCTTGCCTGTGTGGCCGCCTCTGCCGTCGGGATCGTCCCCGCCGCCGCGGACGAGATCGACGTCCTTCCGGCCGACCTCTGGGACAGCTACCAGAACACGCCGCCGACCGGGACGGAGAAGGCCGACGACGAGGCCAACGCCCGGATCTCCGCCGCATATTGCGACCGCTTTGGCGTGGGCTACGAGCTGGTTCCCGGCACGCAGACCTGTATCAAGGTCGGCGGTCACGTGCAGATGGACGTCTATATCCGCGGCCGGCGCTAGTCGCGCCGATGCTGCGTGCTTCGGCATCTTGAGGCTTCCAGACGCCGACGGGGTTGCGAGCCTTCCGACTGTGCATCCCCACCTTGCCCCCGTCCCGCATCAGGCGTAGGCAGGACGACGCCATGACCGCACCATTGGCCCGCCCAGCCGAACAGCCGCTTCAGGATCATCTGCGGCGCGCGCTGCGCACGGCGGATGCCGGCGCGACGGTCCTTCATCGCAAGCTCGAGACCGGCCTCCGGGCGGCGATCGCCGACGGACTGCTCGAGCCCGGGACCGCGCTTCCCGGGGAGCGCGAGCTTGCCGGAACGCTCGACCTCTCGCGGGCGACGATAAGAAAGGCGCTCAACAGCCTTGTCGCGGACGGCCTCCTGGTCCGCCGCCACGGCGCCCGCACTGCCGTCGCCGGACGGATCGAGAAGCCGCTCGCGAGCCTCAACTCGTTCTCCGAGGACATGCGCTCGCGCGGCCTCGAGCCGGGCATGATCTGGCTCCACCGGAGCGTCGGCGAAGCCTCGCCGACCGAGATCATGGCGCTGCATCTCTCGCCGGGTGCCGAGGTCTGCCGGCTGCATCGCATCCGCACCGGCAGCGGCAAGCCGATGGCCTTCGAGCGGGCCGTCATCCCACGCCGCTTCCTGCCCGATCCGGCGCTCGTCGCCACCTCGCTCTACGAGACGATGGAGGCGCTCGGCTGCCGGCCGGTGCGGGCGCTCCAGCGACTCCGCGCCGACATCGCCACCCCGGAGTTGGCGCGTCTCCTCGAGATCGCCACCGGCGCACCGCTCCTGGTCGCGGAGCGCCGCTGCTTCGCCGAGGACGGGAGCGCCGTTGAGTTCACCGGCACCACCTATTGCGGCGAGCGCTACGACTTTGTCGCCGAGCTGCGGCGAAACGACCGCGGTCCGATCCAGTTTCAGACCAGTTGACGCTTTCTGTGGTCGTGTCGGGCCACCTTGTTGCGAACTGGTCTGCCTGTGGTTACGTTTCGACGGCCAACGGGGGTCGAACGTGGACATCGAAGCAGCATTGCGTGGCAAGCTCGTGGTCTCGTGCCAGCCGGTACCCGGCGGCCCGCTCGACCGGCCCGAGATCGTCGTCGGCTTCGCCCTCGCCGCCCTCGAAAGCGGCGCCGCCGGCGTCCGCATCGAGGGCATCGCCAACGTCGAAGCGGTGCGCGCGGCTACGACGGCGCCGATCATCGGCCTCGTCAAGCGCGACTTCCCCGGCACGACGGTCCGCATCTCGGCTCTGGTCGAGGACATCGACGCGCTCGCCGTCGCCGGCGCCGACATCATCGCGTTCGACGCGACCCATTATCCGCGTCCCGTGCCCGCGACCGACCTCCTCGCGGCGATCCGCCGGAACGGACGGCTGGCGATGGCCGACATCTCCACCGCCGCCGAGGCGGCCGCGGCGGTGGCCATGGGCGTCGACCTCGTCGGGACGACGCTCTCGGGCTACATGGAAGGCCCGGTTCCGGAAATGCCCGACTTCGCCCTGATCCGCGCGATTGCCGGCTGCGGCCGGCCGGTGATCGCCGAGGGCCGCATCCGCACGCCCGAGCAGGCCCGGACGGCGATCGCGTCCGGCGCCTTCGCCGTCGTCGTCGGTTCGGCCATCACCCGGCCGGAGCACATCACCGCATGGTTCGCGACTGCGGTCGGCGATGCGGCCAAGGCCCGCGCGGCATGAGCGACGACACGATCCTTGCGATCGACATCGGCGGCACCAAGATGCTCGCCGCCCTGGTCGACGGCGCCCGCGTCACCGCCGAGCGCGAGGTGGCGACGCCGCGCGCGGTAAGCGCCGACGGCTGGTGCGACGCGATCGCCGACCTGGTCGCCGACTGGCGCGGCGGCTACGGCACCGTCGCCGCCGCCGTGACCGGCCAGGCGCGCGACGGCCACTGGTACACGCTCAATCCGGCGATCCTGCCGATCCCCTCCGGTTTCCCGCTCGCCGTCGCGCTGGGCGCCCGGCTGGATGCCAGGGTGTTCCTTGCCAACGATGCCCAGGCCGCAGCCTGGGGCGAGTATCGCCACGGCGCCGGCGCGGCCGAAGACATCGTCTTCCTCACGGTCTCGACCGGCATCGGTGGCGGCGTGGTGTCCGGCGGCCGCCTGCTCACCGGAGCGAACGGCCTCGCGGCGAGCGTCGGGCAGACGTCGCTCGCCGTCGACGCCGGCGTCCGCATCGAGGACGTCGCCGGCGGCGGCGGGATCGCCGCCGCGGCGCGGGCGGCCGGCCACGACACCGACGCCCGCGGCGTATTCGCGGCGGCGGCGGCAGGCGCCGGCTGGGCAGAGACGATCCTCGCCCGCACGACCGGCATCGCCGCCCGCCTCGTCCACGACCTTCAGAAGCTGTTCGATCCGGCCTTCTTCGTCGTCGGCGGCAGCATCGGCCTCGCGGCGGGCTTTCTCGAGCGGCTCCGTGCCGCGCTCGCCGACGTCCCGCCACCGTTCCATCCCGAGCTCCGCGCCGCGGTTCTCGGCAAGCATGCCGGCGTGATCGGCGTCGCCGACCTCGCCCGACGGACATTCACGTGAGAGGGAGAATGAAGACCATGGCTCGCATCTGGAAATCCCTGGCCGCCGCGGCGGCCTTCGCCGCGTTCGGCGTTTCGCAATCTTACGCCGAGGTCACCGTCCTCGGCTGGCCGGGCGGCCCCGAGGAAGCCTCTCTCCGCGTCGTCGCGGAGGAATACAACAAGACCGCGGCCGACGCCGACAAGGTGAAGCTGATCTTCTTCAACCGCGACGGCTTCTTCGACAAGCTCGCGGCCGATCTCGGCGCCGGCACGACCGACTTCGACATCAACCTGCTCGCCACCTATGCGCTCGGCCGCTACGCGCCGTTCATGGACCCGATCGAGCTGCCGGACACGGCCGTCGAGACCTTCGGCGAGAAGGTGCTCGCGACCATGCAGTATGACGGCAAGCAGTACGGCATACCGACCGACCTCTCGCTCCACTTCATGTATTATCGCCAGGACCTCATCGACCAGCTGCTCTCGGACGATGCCTGGAAGGCGAAGTACAGCGAGATCGCCCAGGAGCGGATGGGCAAGGACCTCGCGCCGAAAGACCCGGACGAGTGGACCTGGGACGACTTCGAGGCGACCGCCTACTTCTTCACCAAGACGATCAACCCTGACAGCCCGACCCGCTACGGCGCCGTGCTCCAGATGAAGAACCTCCTGTTCAACATCATGGTCTGGCATTCGATCGCGCGCTCGAACGGCGGCGACTGGATGGACGCCGAGGGCAACATCACGGTCGACAGCCCCGCCTACCGGACCGCGCTCGAGCTCTACAAGCGCCTCTACGACGCGGGCGTCACGCCGAAGGACTCGACCACCTACGAGTATCCCGAGGCCAACGCCGCCTTCGGCTCGGGCCAGGTTGCGACCATGCTCCAGTGGAACGCCGCGTTCGTCGATCTCGACAGCCCGGAGAAGACGCCCGCCGTCGCCGGCAAGATCGGCACCGTCGCCCCGCCGGCCGGTCCTGACGGACGCTTCACCCATATCCATGGCCTCGGCTTCGGCATCAACAAGACCTCGCCCAACAAGGAGGGCGCGCAGAAATTCCTGACCTGGTTCGCGTCGCCCGAAGCGATGGAGCTCTACGCCCGGAACGGCGCCTCGCCCGCGGTGAGCGCGGCGATCACCGACAAGGTCGCGGCCGAGCGTCCCGACCTGATCCAGCTCGGCAACTTCGCCGGCTCCTACGGCTTCGTCATGAGCGGCGGCACGGCGGGCAAGGCGCTCTCCGTCTACGAACTGCAGGCCAAGGAGTTCACCGCCTACTGGGTCGGCGAGAAGTCGCTGGACGACGCGCTGGCGGCGACCGCCGCGGGCATGGCCGAGCTCCTTAAGGAGTAGCCGAGCACCCTTGCGAGCGCCGCGACCTCCGCGGCGCCCGCTTCCAATTCCTGAAGCATCAAGGGCGCGCGCATGGGGCAGGCACACGCCGGAACAACACCTTCGTCATGCCTGGCCTTGTGCCGGGAGGGACAGGACGTGGATGGCCGGGACCAGCCCGGCCATGGCGGGTAGCAGGACTTGAGCGCAGCGCGACCATACGTGTCGACCGCCGCCGCGACCCAGCCCGGCAAGCACAAGCGCGATGGGCTTTGGCTCGTCTCGCCGATGACGCTGTTCCTGCTCATCCTGCTCGGCTTTCCGCTGGTCCTCGACATCATCTATTCGCTGTCCGACGTCGGCTTCGAGACGCTCCGCGATCCCGAGATCGTCGGCTTCGGCAACTATGCGAAGGCCATCCGCGACCCTGAGTTCTGGGGCGCCGCCTGGTTCTCGTTCCGTTTCGCCATCATCGTCGCGACCGTCCAGGTATTGCTCGGCCTGTTTCTCGCGATCTTCCTCGCCCCGCTCCTCGACCGCCGGCCGTGGCTGATGGCTATCCTGATGCTGCCGATGATGGTGGCGCCGGCGCTGGTCGGGCTCATGTACCGGCTCATCCTGCACGAGTTCGTCGGCGTCATCCCCTACTACCTCTACCTGTGGATGGGCGACTCGCCGTCGTTCCTCGGCGCGCAGAGCGCGTTCAACACCCTCGTCACCATCGAGATCCTGCAGTGGACGCCATTCGCGCTGCTCATCCTCTACACCGCCTATGCCGCGATCCCCCGTGAGATCCGCGAGGCGGCGGCGCTCGACAACGTGACCGGACTCAGAAGCGTCCGCTACATCGACCTGCCGATGCTGATGCCGGCGATCGGCGTCACCTATTTCATCCGCTTCATCGATTCGTTCCGGGTCTTCGACAACGTCTACACCCTCGTCGGCCCCGGGGCCGGCGGCTCGACCACGACGATGAGCATCTACATCTACCGGGCCTTCTTCCGGATCGGCGACATCGGGCTGGCGGTGGCCGCCTCGATGATCCTCCTGGTCGCGTCCTTCGTCGTGCTCTACGTCATCAACCGCCTCACCGCCCGGAGGCACCCGGCATGATGCATTCGCGCTCGATGATAGCGCTCCGCTGGGCGGTGTTCGCGCTCGCCGCCTTCATCATGAACTTCCCGGTCATCTCGACGCTGATCACTTCGCTCAAGAGCGAGGGCGAGATCGCGAGCTATCCCGGCTTCTGGATCGAAGCGCCGACGCTCGACAACTACCTGGAGATCTTCCGGATGAGCGACCGCTTCGACATCACCCACTACCTGATGAACAGCCTGGTGATGTCGCTGATCGGCGCCGGTCTCTCGCTGGTGCTTGCGTTCCCGGCAGCTTACGCGATGGTTCGCTTCCGGGTCGGCAACAAGTGGCTGATGCCGACCATCGTCAACCTCCGCGCCATTCCGCTGATCATCTTCGCGATCCCGATCTATCTCATGTACCAGCAGGTCGATCTGCTCGACACGCGGCTCGGCATGGGGCTGATCCAGTGCCTGGTCAACCTGCCGCTGGTGCTGGTGCTGCTGGCGACGTCGATCGCCGAGCTGCCCGAGGAGATCGAGGAAGCCGCTAGGGTCGACGGCGCAAGCACGCTCCAGATCATCACGCGGGTGGTCGCGCCGATCTCGGTCAACGTCATCGCCGCCTCGGCCGTGCTCAGCTTCATCTATTCGTGGAACGAGTTCCTGTTCGGCCTGATCCTCACCACCAGCAATGCCGTGCCGATCAGCGTCGGCGCCTCGTTCTTCTTCGCCGCCCAGGGCGGCGGCGTGCGCTGGGGGGTGGCAGCCGCCGTGATGATCCTCGCCACGCTGACGCCGCTGGTGCTCGGCCTCCTCATGTACCGCCAGATCGGCCGCTCGATGACGGCGGGGGCGGTCAAGGGGTAGAACCGCTTGAAACGG
>JBIQKL010000009.1:45925-60833 GCA_044506555.1 Hyphomicrobiales bacterium
CCGTTCGGCCACGCCGGCCACCGGTTGCACGAATGGATGTTCGCGACCCGCTGGGGCCGCCGGATGTTCGGCCAGTCCGGCGGTACGGGAGGGGTCGACGACGCCTTCCTGCGGCTCTTCGCCCCCGGGGTCGGCGCCGAGATCATGGGTGCCGGGAAGTTCGGCCCACCCGGATGGCAAGAGGACCCGGATTGGAATGGCTGGTGGGGTCCCAACCCGCCGTTTCATACACCGGTCTTCGTCCTCACCCACCACACCCGCGCGCCGATCGAAATGGAAGGCGGCACAACATTCCATTTCCTCGAAGCCGCGCCCGCCGCGGCGCTCGAAACGGCCCGTGCGGCGGCGGGCGGGCAGGACGTGCGCATCGGCGGAGGCCCCACCACGATCCGCGACTTCCTTGCGGCCGGCCTCGTCGACCACATGCACATCGTGGTGGTCCCGATCGTCCTCGGCCGGGGCGCGCGGCTCTGGGACGGGCTGGAGGGGCTCGAGAAGGACTACGAGGTCGAGACCACGTCCTCTCCCAGCGGCGTCACGCACGTGATCTTCACCCGGGCGGCGCCGTAGCGGTCACACTGTCCCCATGCGCGACGACGCTGCCCGGGCGCGACCGAAACGCGAAGACCCGCCCCGGTGACCGGGACGGGCTGGTCTGCGAGTTCGGAGTTTCGTCTGCTGTGGGCCGATCGGCCTCTCCAGAACAGTCGGAGCCGGAAGGCGCTAGCTTTCCGAACTGGCCGTAGGACCGGCGTCGCCGCTCGGCAGCGACTCCATGGCCATCAGTTGATCGGCGCACATTTCGGCCGCGCCCGGTGCGTCGTCCGTCATCCCGGCGATCTTCACCCATCCGCCATCGGTGATGAAGTTGTCACGCTGGAAGGACGACGTCTCCTTGAGTTCCGCGAGATTCGACGTCGCGTTCGCCGTCATCACGAACTTCTCGACGCAAAGATTGGCGACGAGGTGAGCGCGCGCGTCCCGTGCGGCCTCTTCCGCCATCTCGGTGGCGGTGCCGCTCGTCGTCCAGCCGCCAGCCGTGAAGCCGACGATCATGGTCAGCACGACAGCCCCGACGACGGACCAGAACCAGAGTGTCTTCGATGGGCGAAACGCCTCCCAGCGCTCCGACGCGGGCTGATTGTTTGTCATGATCTTCCTCCCTTCACGGATTTCATGTCGGCAATCGACCAAGGGAGGGTAACACGCGAGACGCGTGATGATACCCCAAAGTGACAACCGCCTCCGGCGACCCCGCGTCGGCATCCTGCCCGCGACAGCACTTCGCGAACGAACGCGGCCCCGGCCGGAGGATGCGCTCGAGCGTCGGACGGCCGCGGCGAAGTCGCCGTTCCGGCTACGCCGCCTGCTCCCGCGCTTCCTTCTCCAGGCGTCTCAGCCAGCGACGCGCCTCGCGGCGGACGTTCTGCGGGGCGGTGCCGCCGAAGCTGGTGCGGCTCGCCACCGACTGCGACACGCCGAGTACGCCGAACACGGCATCTGTGATCCGCGGCTCGACCGAGCGGAAGTCGGCGAGGGTCAGCTTGTGGAGCGGGGCGCCGCGTTCCTCGGCAACGCGGACGATCCGGCCCGTCACCTCATGCGCCTGGCGGAAGGTGAGGCCGAGCGCCTGGACCAGCCAGTCGGCAAGGTCGGTCGCGGTGGCGAAGGCGGCGCCCGCCGCCTTCCGCATGGCGGCCTTGTCCGGCGCCATGTCGCGGACCATGCCCGTGGTGGCGGCGATCGCGAGTTCGAGCGACTCGATCGCGTCGAACGCCTGTTCCTTGTCCTCCTGCATGTCCTTCTGGTAGGCGAGCGGCAGGCCCTTGAGGACGACCAGCAGCGCGGTCTGGGCGCCGATGATCCGGCCGCTCTTGGCCCGCACCAGCTCCGCCGCGTCCGGGTTCCGCTTCTGCGGCATGATCGAGGAGCCGGTGGTGAACCTGTCGGAGAGACGGACGAAACCGAAGCCGGCCGACGACCAGATCACGATCTCCTCGGCAAAGCGCGAGAGGTGCACGGCGCAGAGGCTGGCGGCAGCCAGCGTCTCGACCACGAAGTCGCGGTCCGACACGGTGTCGAGCGAGTTGGCGGTCGGCCGGTCGAAGCGGAGCGCCTTGGCCGTCATCTCGCGGTCGAGCGGAAACGACGTGCCGGCGAGCGCCGCCGAGCCGAGCGGCGATTCGTTGAGGCGCTTCCGGGCGTCGGCGAAGCGGCCGCGGTCGCGCCCGATCATCTCGACATAGGCCATGAGGTGGTGGCCGAAGGTCACCGGCTGGGCGGTCTGGAGGTGGGTGAAGCCCGGCATGACGGTACCGGCATGTTCCAGCGCCTTCTCCGCGAGCGCCTGCTGGAGATCGCGAAGCCCGGCATCGATCCCGTCGATCGCATCGCGGACGAACAGCTTGAAGTCGGTCGCGACCTGGTCGTTCCGCGAGCGCGCGGTGTGGAGGCGGCCCGCCTCGGGGCCGATCAATTGCGTCAGGCGGGCTTCCACATGGGTGTGGATGTCCTCGAGCTCACGCCTGAAGGTGAACGTGCCTGCTTCAATCTCTCGCAGGATCGTGTCTAGACCGTCATCGATCTTGTCGGCTAGGTCGGCCTGAATGATGCCGCGTGCGGCCAGCATGCGGGCGTGGGCCTTCGAGGCCGCGATGTCCTGGCGGAAGAGCTTGCGGTCGAAATCGATCGACGCGTTGATCTCTTCCATGATGGCGTCGGGGCCTTCGGCGAAGCGCCCACCCCACATGCGGCTCGTCATGCCAGCTCCGAAAGACTTGGGAACACGAGATGGCCGATACGCCTGTCCGCCCGAACCGCGCCCTTCCCGTCCTGCTCGGCGCCGCCCTGGCCGGCGTCGTGGCCGGTGCGGTCGCGGTATATGTCATGGCCTCCGGCAATTCAAACGGCGACGTCACCGCGAATGCCGATTGCGCCGGCGCGCAGGCCGCCGCCGAACGCGCTGCACCCTTTGCCAGGGGCGAGGTCGCGGCATTCCGCGTGGCGGAGGATCCCCGGAACCTCGCCGATCTCGCCTTCAAGGATCCCGACGGCAAGCCGGTGACGCTGGGCGGGCTGGGCGACAAGGCGTCGCTGGTCAATATCTGGGCGACCTGGTGCGTGCCGTGCCGGACCGAGATGCCGACCCTCGACCGGCTCGAGGCGGCGATGGGCGGCGCGGACTTCGCCGTCGTCCCGGTCAACATCGACCTCAACGCCACCGAGCGCGCCCAGGCGTTCCTCGACGAGATCGGCGTCACCCACCTGCCCTTCTACTCCGATTCCTCGGGCGGGCTGTTCAAGGACCTCAAGGGCCGCGGCCTCGCCATCGGCCTGCCCACGACCGTGCTGGTCGACGGCAAGGGCTGCGAGATCGGCGTGCTCGAGGGACCGGCGGAATGGGATTCCGAGGACGCGCGGGCGCTGATCCGTGCCGCCACCGGAGCGTGACCGGGATTCGCGCTTGACCGGTCCGGAGCGGATGGAAACAGTGCGCGGCATGCTGACGATTCCCGCCCGTGACCGTCTCATCGTCGCCCTCGATCTGCCCTCCGTCGCCGAGGCCGAGGCGATGGTCGCCCGGCTCGGGCCGGAGGTCACATTCTACAAGGTCGGGCTCCAGATGATCTTCACCGGCGGCATCGACTTCGCCCGCCGGCTGGTGGGCGAAGGCAAGCAGGTCTTCCTCGACGCCAAGCTTCTCGATATCGACAACACCGTCGCGGGCGCGGTCGAGAGCATCGCGCCGCTCGGCCTCACGTTCCTGACCATCCACGCCTATCCCAAGGCGATGCGCGCCGCGGTCGCCGCCCGTGGCGACGCACGGCTCAAACTGCTCGGCGTCACGGTGCTGACCTCGATGGACGCCGCCGACCTCGACGCGGCCGGCTATGCCGGCGCACCGGACGTCCTCGTCGCGGCCCGCGCCGCCGATGCCAGGGCCGCCGGCATGGACGGCGTCGTGGCTTCGCCGGCCGAGGCCGCGGCGGTCCGCGCCATCGTCGGTCCGGACATGGCCCTGCTCACGCCCGGCGTCCGGCCCGCCGGCACGGCAAGCGGCGACCAGAAGCGCGTCGCGACCCCGGCAGCAACCATCGCCGCCGGAGCCGACTACCTCGTCGTCGGCCGGCCGGTCACCACCGCGGCCGACCCGCGCGCGGCGGCCGCCGCCATCGTCGCCGAGATCGAAACCGCCCTCGAAGCAAGGAAAGCATGATGAGCAAAGGCTACTGGATCGCACGCGCCCGGATTCACGATCCCGAGGGCTACAAGAGCTACCTCGCCGCCAACGGCACTGCGTTCAAGAAGTACGGCGGCAAGTTCCTCGTCCGGAACGGACAATACGAGGCGCTCGGCGGCGACGCCTGGCCGCGGAACGTCGTCCTCGAGTTCAAGGACTACGAGACCGCGCTCGCCTGCTTCCGTTCGCCCGAGTACCAGGCGGCGATCGCCGCCCGCGGCAATTCGGCCGACGTCGAAGTCTTCGTCGTCGAGGGCTACGAGGGAGCGCAGCCGAACGAGGCCTGAACGCCCGCGCGCTCGTCGCGATTCACAACCTGATGCGGCCGCTGCACAGGCGGCCGTACAGCGCCGCGTCGACCGGCACGAAATCTCCGGCCGCGGCATCGTCGAAGAAGATCGGATCGGCGGTCGCCGCCGGATCGCATCCCTGACGGACGAGGTCGAGCTTCCGCTGCTTGAAGGTCGAGGTCTGGTCGAGCGCGGCGCTCAGCCGGACGAACAGCGGCCGGGCATGCGGCGACAGCGATCCATGCATGAGCGCACGGAATGCGGCGAGGTCGAAGTCGCCTGTCGGCACGACCGCCGCCATGCCGGCCCGCCCCTCGATGCCTGGGATGGCGACGCCGTAGACGGTCGCTTCCGCGACGCCGGGACAGAGGCCGAGGCATTCGGCGACCTCGGAGGTCGAGACGTTCTCGCCCTTCCAGCGGAAGGTGTCACCGATGCGGTCGACGAAGTAGTAGTAGCCCCGCGCATCGCGGCGCATCAGGTCGCCGGAGCGGAACCACATGTCGCCGGCGACGAAGACGTCGCGAAGGATCTTCTTCTCGGTCTCGATCCGGTCGGCATAGCCGTCGAAGCGCTGGCTCGGCTTGAGCGGGTTGACGACGATCTGCGAGACCAGTTCGCCCACCTCCCCCGCCTCGCACTCGATGCAGAGCCCGTCCTCGCCGCGGATCACCGCCTCGCGCTCGATGTCGAAGCGGATCGTGGTCACCGGGAAGACCGGCCGCGCCCAGCGCGGAATGCGGCCGACCGCGCCCAGGGTATCGTCGAAATTGAACAGGATCGCGTTGCCCTCGGTCGCCGCATAGAACTCGCGGATATGGGCGATGCCGAAGCGCGCCCGGAACGCCTCCCAGATGTCCGGACGGAGGCCGTTGCCGCAGGCGATCCGGATGCCATGAGTGCGCTCGCTCGGATGCGGCGGCGCGTTGAGAAGGTAGCGGCAGAGCTCGCCGATATACTGGAAGCGCGTGCACCCGCTCGCGGCGACGTCGTCCCAGAACTCCGAGACGGAGAATTTCTCGCGGATGTAGACCGAGCCGCCGGCGACCAGCGTCGAGCCGATGCCGAGCACGCCGCCGGAGGTGTGGTGCATCGGCAGGCAGTTGTAGATGCGGTCGTCGGCGGTCGCTTCCATGAAGCGCGAGAAGGCGAGCATCGCGCCGTAGACGCGGTAGTGGTTGATGTGCGCGGCCTTGGGCAGGCCGGTCGTGCCGCTCGTGTAGATGTAGAGACAGGGGTCGTCGAGCGTCAGCGCCGGGCGCTCGTCCGGACCGAGCGGCGCATCGCTCGACGTCGCCACCGCTTCGTCGACGCGCGGCAGGCCCGCAACATCTCCATGCGCCCAGACGGCTGCGCCGGAATCGACCAGCGGCGCAGCGGTGTCGTAGGCCGACGCCAGCACGTCGGCGACGATGACGTGGCGCGGCCGGACGAGGTTGACGCAATGCGCCAGCGCCGCGCCGCGGAGGTTGGTGTTGAGGAGCGCCACGACCCCGCCAGCCCGCACGATGCCGAGCCAGATCACCGCGTATTCGGGGCGGTTCGGCATCAGGAGGCAGACGACGTCGCCCTTGCCGACGCCGTTGTCCAGCGCCCAGCGGGCGTAGCGGTTCGCCCTGCGGTCGTATTCGGCGAACGTGAGCGCTTCGTCGGCGGAGAGCAGCGCCGGCCGGTCGCCGTAGCGCCGCGCCAGATCCTCGACAGCGTCGGGATAGGTCCGGGTCCGCTTCCGCGCCATCGGCGTGACGACGCGGAGCGCCCGGTAGACGCCGCGGACGAATCGCCAGTCCTGGTGAAGATCGTGAAGGAAGCCCATCTATCGCGATGCCATGGTCCCGTGCGACCCTAGCATCGTTCATGAGCCGGGCAATGCGATGGCTGCGACGGACTGGAACCACGACCGGCGGATCGACCTGCGCGGCCTCGCCTGCCCGCTGCCGGTCCTGAAGGCGCGGAAGGCGCTGCTCGGGATGCCGATAGGCACACGGCTGCTGGTCGAGGCGGACGACCCGCTGGCCGCGGTCGACCTGCCCCACTTCTGCGCCGAGGCCGGCCACACGCTGCTCGCAAGCGAGCGGATGGCCGACGCCTGGCGGTTCCTGATCGCGCGCGGTGCGGCGGCCACGTAGCCGCCGCCCCGGCGGCTGCTACGCGACGAAAAAATCCTCCGCGGTGAGGTCGAGGCCCGGCCGGAGCTTCGCGAACTGCACCGCCGCGACGCCGCCGGCACCATCCTCGTCGTAGAAGAGCTTGCCGGTGCCGGAGTCGTAGATGATGCGGTCGGCGGCATCGAGAGCGGCGGAACCGATGTGGAAGGCCGTTGCGGCCAGGACGCCCAAGGTCCCGATCCCGGCGAAGATCACCGCGGACAGCTCGATCGTGTCGTGCTCCGGGGTGAAATCCTTGATCCGATCGACATTGTCGGGGCCGAGCGCGGTATCGAAGACGAAGGTGTCGTTGCCCTTGCCGCCCTTGAGGACGTCGTTGCCGCGGCCTCCGCTGATGTCGTCATGGCCGCGGCCGCCAAAGATCCGGTCGTCATCGGCGCCGCCGATGAGGGTATCGGCGGCCTTCCGGCCATGGATCACGTCGTCGCCCGCGCGCCCCTCGATCCGATCGCCGAGCTTGGTGCCCTTGAGCATGTTGTCGCCGCCGCCGCCGTACTTGGTCGAGAGCTCGAAGACCTTGGCGTAGGTCACGTCGAAATAGGACGAGGAGTTCTGGGCGGCGGTCTTGGCCGGCTGGAGCGAGGCCGAATAGGCGTTGGCCCAGCCGCCGTCGGGAGCCCAGATGTTGAGGTGAAGCGCCATGTCCCGCTTCGGCACATGCGCCTTCTCGACCCGTACCTCCTCGCCGTCGACCAGCCAGCGCACCTCGTTCTTCGTCCACTCGATGCGATAGGTGTGATAGTCGCTCAGCGTGCCCGAGACCGGTACGAACTTGACATGACCGGCGCCGAGCGGCTCGGCGGCATAGACGTTGGTCTGGATCTGGGTCGGGTCGTTGGACAGCGCTTCGAAATCGATCTCGTCGTGGTTCTGCGCCGTGCCGGCATAGGTGAAGAAGCCGCCGACCACGCCCTTCGGCACGTCGACGAACTTGGCCTTCACCTCGAAGGCGACGCCCTTGTCCCCGCCGAGCCCGAACTTCTGCTTGGTGATCGCCTCCGATCCCAGGAAGCTGACATGATTGGGATCGGACGGATTGTAGGTGTCGAGCTTGAGCCGGAGCACGCCGTTGCCGGCCTCGGGCAGGTTCTGGCGCTGCTGGGTCCGGCCGTAATACGAGGGATTGTTGTCCGGCTGCCAGTGGTTGTAGTCCCAGTTTCCCGGGCTCAGCGGCCCGTTGAACGTGTCGCTGAACAGCGTCTTGGCATTGCCCAGTTGCTTGGCCATCTATCAGCCCCCCATCGCGCATGAATCCTTCGCCCGTCTCCTCCTACCGTTCCAGCCGGCGGCGAGACAAGGGGCGAGACATGAAGGATTGGACAGGTTCGGCTATTGCGTCGCGAGTTGGGCCTGTCCGGCCGGATAATGCGGTCGGGGCCGCGGCAGCGGGACGTTGACCTCGCCGGCCGGCACGACGGCGGGCCCCGCGTCGCCTTTGCCCGGGAGCGGATCGGCACCGCCGGTGAACACCTTGACCGGCGGCATCGTCTCGAAGCGCGGCCCGAGGGAGGCGACCATCGCATCGGCCTCTCCCTTCTCCCGGTTCTTGCCGCAGATCTCCTCGTGGAGGTTGGCCGGCGCGGCGGAGGACGGCCGGGAGCGGAAATTGGCGAGCTTCTGGCCGATCATCGCGCCGAGGCCGCCGCCGAAGCCCTTGTCGAGCAGGCTCGCCGCGGTGACGGCCCGCTGGTTTGCCGAGGTCTCCCCGAGCACCACGGCGATCAGCGTCCGGCCGTTCTTGGTGGCGCTGGCCACGACGTTGAAGCCCGAGGCACAGATGAAGCCGGTCTTCATGCCGTTGGAGCCGCGGTAATGGTCGATCAGCGTGTTGTAGTTGCGCAGCACCTTGTTGCCGGCGCGGATCGCCGGAATCCGGAAGTAGTCCCGGTATTCGGGGAACTGCATCCATGTCGTGCGCGCCAGCACGGCAAGGTCGCGCGCGGTCGAGTACTGGCCCTCGGCCGGCAACCCGTTCGGATTGCGGAAGCTGGTGCCGTTCATGCCGAGCCGCTGCGCCTCGGCGTTCATCAGCGTGACGAAGTTCGCCTCGCTGCCGCCGACGGTCTCGGCGAGCGCAATCGCGATGTCGTTGGCCGAACGCACCAGCATCATCTTGAGGGCGTTGTCGACGGTGATCACCGTGCCGGGCTTGTAGCCCATCTTGGACGGCGGCTCTTTGGATGCGTTGGCCGAGACCACCACGGGGGAGGTCAGCCTCAATTGCCCCGCCTTGAGCGCCCTGAAGGTGAGATAGGCGGTCATCACCTTGGTGATCGAGGCGGGCGCCCAGCGCCGGTCGGAATTGTCGTGCGCGAGGACGGTGCCCTTGCCGACGTCGACGACGATGTAGGCGGAATCGGTCGCGGCATGCGCCTCCACGCCCGCGAGCAGAAGGGAGAATGCAGCGATCAGGAGCGTCCGTCGCACGTTTGCCTGCCTCAGCCTCACGGGGCGGTCGCGACGCCCAGCCCGCCCATTCGGGTCCTACTAATCACAGGCCGACGAATTTGGCAAAGTGCGGGCGCCCACGAGCGGGCAAGCTGGCGGAGCGGTCCGCATCTTGTCATGATGGCCGTGCGAGAGGGACGCCACCGGTACGGCGTGCGCTCTCCCGGATCTCGATCCTTGGGATTTCGATGAACCTGACGCCGCGTGAGAAGGAGGGGCTGCTCGTCGCAATGGCGGCCGTGGTCGCCCGTCGCCGGCTCGAGCGCGGCGTCAGGCTCAACCACCCCGAGGCCGTCGCCCTGATCACCGACTTCATCGTCGAGGGCGCCCGCGACGGCCGCACGGTCGCCGACCTGACGGAGGCCGGCACCCGCGTCCTCGCCCGCGCGGCGGTCATGGAGGGCATCGCAGAGATGGTCTCCGAGATCCGCGTCGAAGCGACCTTCCCGGACGGCATTCACGTCGTCACCGTTCGCAACCCGATCCGCTGACCATGCTGGCGCTCCGGCCCAATTGCGAATGCTGCGACCGCGACCTGCCGCCGGACTGCGAAGACGCCATGATCTGCACCTTCGAATGCACGTTCTGCACGGCTTGCGCGGCCGAGACGTTCGGCGGTACCTGCCCGAACTGCGGCGGCGAACTGGTGCGGCGCCCGATCCGTCCGGCGGAAAAGCTCCTGAACCATCCGGCCTCCACGAAGCGCGTGCTTCGCGATGGCACGGACTGCGTCGCCTGGCGCGCACCCCACGGCGGGACACCATGATTCCCGGCGAGGTGATCCCCGCAGAGGGCGACATCACGCTCAATGCCGGCCAGCCGACGGTGACCGTCGAGGTCGCCAATACCGGCGACCGGCCGATCCGGATCGGCTCGCATTATCACTTCTACGAGGCCAACCCGGCGCTCGACTTCGACCGCGAGGCCACCCGCGGCATGCGGCTCGACATCGTGGCCGGCAGTACCGTCCGCTTCGAGCCCGGCGAGTCCCGCACGGTGACGCTGGTGCCGCTCCGCGGCAGCCGGGTCGTGTTCGGATTCAACCGGAAAGTGATGGGGAAGCTCGATCGCTGACCGCGATCGCCGCGGCGGCCAACGCCCCGTGAGCGGCGGCGAAGAAGCCGGCGAGCGACTCGGCGAGGAGCGCCTCGCAGGTGATGACCGCCGTCGGGCCGCGAGCGACATCGCGGGTGATGAGCCCGGCGCCCTCCGCGTCGCGCAGCACGTTGAGGACATGCGAGCGTGAAACGCGGGCGCCGGCCGCCAGATCGGCGACCGTGACGGTGACGGGCGTCGCCGGCGGCATCGGCCCGTCGGCGGGGCCCGACAATGCGATCCGGAGGAGAACGAGCAGTCCATTGTCCCGGTCGGCTATCCGGCCGAGCGCCTCGGCGCCATGGTCGAGCACCCGGAAGCCGCCGCGGATGGCGGCGCCGAGCGCGAGCGCGAACGATTCGAATATCTCCGGACGGTCGAGATGATGCGCCACCAACGATGCTTCGGGCACGATCGGCGCGATCACCTCGAGCTGGCCGCGCCATCTTGCGCGGTAGGCGGCCTTCATCTGCGCCGTCGGCGCCAGCGGCCGGCGCCGCTGGTCCCCGCCCTCCTCGGCCGGAACGAGATGCCCGGCCCAGCGGAGCAGCACGAGCAGCGCCTTCACCCGGCCCCGGCTGCATATCCCCCCTTGCTCGCAGAGCTCCGCCAACCGCGACGGCGTCAGGCCGCCGCCCCCGTCGAAATGCAGCGACAGGGCGAGCAGTCCGAACAGCACCCGGCCGCGATCGCTGATCAGACGGTTGAGCAATCGGTTCCGGTCATGCGCGGCGACGATCGCGGCGGCGGACCGGCGCATCGTCTCGGGGAAGCGGGGATGGCGCCGTATGGCCTCGATGAGGCTCGGCGGCACCGTTTCGGCGGCCAGCGGGGTCATGACCGAGCGCGCGCGACGGGCACGCGTTGGCGGCCATCAGCCATTGCGGCCAGTTTTTGACGTTGTCCGCCGCATCCCACCTGTCCTATCCGCAAGATGGCAGAACGGTGGACCACGTGCCGCGGTCGCGCCGGGCAAGGGAGGCGATCCATGGGCTTCGAAATCGCTGATCTCCGCGGTATCGGCCCGGATTTCATGGGCCAGATGGTCGTCTATCTGGCCGGTGGCGACAATCCCATCACCCAGGCGGAATGGGACACCTACGCGCCCGACCCGGGCTTCATGCTCAACACGCCGCGTGCCGGCCAGTTCGACGCGTTGAACGTGCTCGGAAGTCCCTATCAGCCCACCGGAAGCTTCACCTATCTCACCGATTCCCACGGTTTCACGTGGCTGGCGGTCGCGGCCGTCGAGAACCGCATGTATCCGTTCGATCCGGCGGACTACGCGGGCAGCAGCCCGCCCCTCACAAGCTCGGCACAGGCCGGCTTCCTCGTGGCCACGCCGCCGCCTGGGACGATCCAGTACAACAGCAACGACAAGAACCACGAGAACGTCTACTACGCCAAGGATTCCCAAGGGAATCCACAGATCCAGTATTACGTTACCGATCCTTGGGGCAATGTCTACATCCTGAAGTCGGTCAACGAAGCCAACGATACGCCCGAGGAGATCGCGGCGGCGGTGGCGGCGGCCGTGCTCCCCGAAGGCTGGACCAAGTCGAGCGGCTATCTCGATGCGGACGTCAGCTACCTGGCGGTCTGGAGTGGGACGGTGGCGCATGCCAACGAGTTCCGCGACAGTGCCGACAGCGCCTGGATGCAGATCGAGTGGGGCGAATCCGGCATCACCCTCGCCGCCGCGATCGGCGACGGGCTCGAGATCTGGGGCGGCAATAGCGACGACCTGGTCAAGGGCACCCGGGACGCCAACGTCATCCACGGCGGCGATGGCGACGATCGCATCCTCGGACGCAAGGGCGACGACGTCATCACCGGCGACGCCGGCGGCGATCGGCTCAAGGGTGACAACGGCGACGACGTGCTGATCGGCGGCGCCGGCAACGACAAGCTGATCGGCGGTCGCGGCGCCGACCGCTTCACCTTCGACGACATCGCCATCGGCCGGGACAAGATCCTCGATTTCGGCCGCGGCAAGGACGTCATCGACCTTTCCGGCATCGATGCCCGCGCCGGCACGCCCGACGACGACGGCTTCACCTTCATCGGCCGTGCGCGGTTCAGCGGCGACGCCGGCGAGCTTCGCTACGGCGTCAAGGGCGGGGACGCCATCGTGCGCGGCGACACGGATGGTGACGGCCGCGCCGACTTCGCCATCCGCATCCTCGACGTCCACAAGCTCCACGCGAGCGACTTCGATCTCTGAGCCGAGACGGAAGGACCGGCGCTCGATCCGCGCCGGGGCCGGCAGTCTTTCCCCAGGCCACGTGCAGCGCTAGCCTTGCTCGGCCCGGTGGCCGAGGAAGCGCATGCATGCCCCACTCCATTTCCCGATCGGCCTATGCCGGGACGTTCGGTCCCACGACCGGTGACCGCGTCCGGCTCGCCGACACCGACCTGATCGTCGCGGTCGAGCACGATTTCACCGTCCATGGCGAGGAGATGAAGTTCGGCGCCGGCGGGATGGTCCGCGACGGCATGGGGCAGAGCCAGTCGACCCGGGCCGAAGGCGCCGCCGACACCGTGATCACCAACGCCCTGGTCATCGACCATTGGGGGATCGTCAAGGCGGACATCGGGCTCCACGATGGCCGGATCGCCGGCATCGGCAAGGCCGGCAATCCCGACATCCAGTCCGGCGTCGATATCGTCGTCGGCCCCGGTACCGAGGTGATCGCCGGCGAGGGCAGGATCCTTACCGCCGGGGCCGTCGACACGCACGTTCCCTTCATCACCCCGCGGCAGGTCGAGGCGGCGCTGACGTCGGGCATCACCACGATGGTCGGCGGCGGCATCGGCCCCGCCGCCGGGAGCAAGACGACCGGATGCACGCCGGGTCCGTGGCATCTCGGCCGCATGATCCGGGCCTCCGAGGCTTTTCCGATGAACCTCGCTTTCGCCGGCAAGGGCAGCGCATCGCTGCCCGCGGCCCTCGAAGAGCAGGTTCGTGCCGGAGCTGCCGCCCTCGACCTCGACCCCGACTGGGGAACCAGTCCGGCCGCCATCGACTGCTGCCTCGCCATCGCCGACGAGTTCGACGTGCAGGCCGCGATCCGGCCGGGCGCGCTCAACGACGCCGGCTTCATCGAGGATGCGATCGCCGCCTTCGCGGGCCGGACCATCCTTGCCGTCCTCGCCGGCGGCGCGTCCGAGGTCGCCAAGCTGGCGGCGCTCGCCAACGCCCTCCCCTCGTCGAGCCGACTGGGGCGGTCGCCCGCGGCGGACGCGGTCGCCGAACCGCAATTGATCCCCGCCGAAGACGTCCTCCATGACATCGGGGCGGTTTCGATAATGGCCTCCGGCGGGCGGGTGGAGGAAACTCTGATCCGCACCTGGCAGACCGCCCACAGGATGAAGCTGCAGCGCGGCAGCCTGCCCGAGGACCAGGACGGGCCGAACGACAACTTCCGCGTCAAACGCTACATCGCCAAGTACACGATCAACCCCGCGATCGCCCACGGTCTGGACGAATGGGTCGGCTCGGTCACCATCGGCAAGCTCGCCGACCTCGTGCTGTGGTCGCCGGCCCTCTTCGGCGTGAAGCCCGACCTGGTCATCAAGATGGGCAGCATCGCCGCCGCGCCGGCAGGTCCAGCGGGAGAGTACCGGCCGATGTTCGGCGCCGTCGGCAAGGCGGCGACCCATTCGGCGGTGACCTTCGTCAGCCAGGCGGCCTCCGCCGACGGCCTCGCCGAGGTGCTCGGCATGGAGCGCCAGCTCGTCCCGGTCCGGCACACGCGCGGCATCACCAAGGAATCGATGATCCACAACGCGGCGATGCCCGCCATCGAGATCGATCCCGAGACTGGCGCAATCCGCGCCGACGGCGAGGTCCTCGCCTCGGCCCCGGCCGAGACCCTGCCGATGGCGCAGCGGTATTTCCTATTCTGAGAACCCGGCCGGACCTGTAGCCCCGGCGCCGCGCATGGCCTACATTCGGCGCCATGGTTGACGTGAAGGCCCCTCCCCGCGCATCGGCCGCCTACGAGGCCGATTTCTACGCCTGGTCGCAGGACCAGGCGGCCCGGCTCCGCGAGCTCAGGCCCAACAGCATCGACTGGGAGAACCTCGCCGAGGAGATCGAGAGCTTGGGGAGATCCGAGAAGCGCGAGATCGAAAGCCGTCTAGGCGTGCTGCTGCTTCACCTGATGAAGTGGGCCTATCAGCCCGAACAGCGGAAGACGGGCTGGACGGCGACGATCCGAGAGCAAAGACGGAAGCTGGCGCGAGGCCTAGCGGAAAATCCAAGTCTCT
Source organism: Hyphomicrobiales bacterium (assembly GCA_044506555.1). Taxonomy (GTDB): domain Bacteria; phylum Pseudomonadota; class Alphaproteobacteria; order Rhizobiales; family Kaistiaceae; genus Bauldia. The sequence goes on from JBIQKL010000009.1 coordinate 60,439, forward strand.
CGCGTCATCCGCAGGCGGTGCTCGCGGACGAATATGAGATCGCACGTCTGAAAGCTTCGGACGAAACAGGATTGCCCGAGGCGGTGTTCCCCGAGTCCTGTCCCTTCGGCATGGAGCAGGTCCTCGACCCCGATTTCTGGCCGGAGCCGCCGTCGCCGTGATCCGGGCGACGAGGGTGTTCCCCGCCGACGCCTGGTCGCATGTCGCGACCGACACCGTGGTCCTCGACTTCGACCACCGACGCCGGCGGCGGCTCCGCATGCAGGGCGAGGGCGGGCTCGACTTCATCCTCGATCTGCCGGAGGCGGTCGCGATCCGCGACGGCGACGGGCTCCTCCTCGAGGACGGCCGCATCGTCGCGGTGAAGGCGGCGGACGAGCCGCTGCTCGAGGTCC
>JBIQKL010000009.1:60933-62494 GCA_044506555.1 Hyphomicrobiales bacterium
TTCACGGGCATCACCACAGCCACGACGAGACCTGAGACGTCCGACACTCGCCTTTGCAGCTCGGGGCGATCTATACTCCGCCGCCACGACAGACAGCGGGTCCGAGCATGCCGATCGTCAATCGTTTCGCCGACTTCCAGGAGGACATCGCCGCCTGGCGCCGCGACCTCCATCGTCACCCCGAGATCATGTACGAGGTGCACCGGACGGCGGCGACGGTGGCCGAGAAGCTCGCGGCGTTCGGCGTCGACGAGGTCGTCACCGGTCTCGGGCGGACCGGCGTGGTCGGCGTCATCCGCGGCAAGGACAAGGGCAGCGGCCGCGTCGTCGGGCTCCGCGCCGACATGGACGCGCTGCCGATCCACGAGACGTCCGGTGCGCCCTGGTCATCGACCGTGCCCGGCAAGATGCATGCCTGCGGCCATGACGGCCATACCGCGATGCTGCTCGGCGCCGCCCGCTACCTCGCGGAGACGCGGAACTTCGACGGGACGGCGATCGTCATCTTCCAGCCGGCCGAGGAAGGCGGCGGCGGCGGCCGCGCCATGGTCGAGGATGGGCTGATGGAGCGCTTCGGCATCGAGGAAGTCTACGGCATGCACAACATGCCGGGCATCCCGGTCGGCGACTTCGCGCTCCGTCCCGGGCCGATCATGGCGGCAACCGACGAGTTCGCCATCAATGTGAAGGGCGTCGGCGGCCACGCCGCGCGGCCGCACGCCACGGTCGACCCGATCCTGATCGGGACCGGGCTGGTCCAGGCGCTGCAGTCGATCGTCGCGCGCTCGGTCGATCCGGTCGATGCGGCGGTGGTCTCGGTCACCCGGTTCCACGCCGGCGAAGCGACCAATGTCATCGCCGAGACCGCCGAGATCGCCGGCACGGCGCGCACCCTCAAGCCCGAGGTCCGCGACCTCGTCGAGCGGCGGATGGGCGAGATCGTCGCAGGCTTCGCCGCCGCCCACGGCACGGAAATCGAACTCGATTACCGGCGCAACTATCCCGTCACGCGAAACCACGCGCAGCAGGCCGACTTCGCCGCCGGGGTGGCGGGCGAGATCGTCGGCGGGGCGCGGGTCGACACCGACGTGCCGCCGCTGATGGGCGGCGAGGACTTCGCCTACATGCTCGAGAAGCGCCCCGGCGCCATGATCTTCCTCGGCAACGGCGACTCGGCCGGATTGCACAATCCGGCCTACGACTTCAACGACGAGGCGATCGCCTACGGCTGCTCCTACTGGGTGCGGATCGTCGAGCGCGCCATGCCCGCGGCGGGCCGCTGACGCCGATGTCCGAGCCGACCAGCAACGCCATCGCGCGCGCCACCGCTCTGTCGCTATGGGGCGGGCCGGTGACGCCGGTGCCGATCCTCGGCGGCTTCACCAACGTCAATCTCGAGGTCGAGGACGGCGGCGGCCGCTACGTCGTGCGGGTCGGCGAGGACCTGCCCGTCCACCAGATCATGCGCTTCAACGAGCGCGCCGCGGCCAAGGCGGCGCACGCCGCGGGCATCTCGCCGGAGATCGTCCATACCGAGCCGGGCATCATGGTGATGCGGCTG
>JBIQKL010000114.1:0-11255 GCA_044506555.1 Hyphomicrobiales bacterium
TCGGATGGCGGGAAATCCCGCTGTCGCGGCCGTTCGACGACACCCGCGCGATCGACCTGAGCTTCGGGCCGGTCGACGCGCCGATCCTGTCCGCGCCCGCCGCGGTGAGCATGGGCAATCCGCACGCGATCTTCTTCGTCGACGATGTGGATGCGGTCGACCTCGGGCGCATCGGGCCGATCCTCGAGCATCATCCGCTGTTCCCGGAGCGGGCCAACATCTCGCTGGCCCACGTCACGGCGCGCGACGCGATCACGCTCCGCACCTGGGAGCGCGGCGCGGGCCTGACGCGGGCTTGCGGGACGGCGGCATGTGCCGGCGCGGTGGCGGCGATGCGGAAGGGCCTCGCCGATCGCGCCGTGACGATGACGCTGCCGGGCGGGCCGCTCCGCATCGAGTGGCGCGACGACGACCACGTGATCATGACCGGCCCGGTCGAGACCGAGTTCACCGGCATGGTCGACCCCGACACGCTCGCCGTCACCGCGACGGAGAAGGGCGCGGCGTGATGGCCGATGCCGGCGTACGCACGCTCACCTTCGGCTGCCGGCTGAACGCGCTCGAATCCGAGGTGATGCGGACGCGGGCCGAAGCCGCCGGCATGGGCGAGGCGGTGCTGGTCAACACCTGCGCGGTCACCGCCGAGGCGGTGCGGCAGGCGAAGCAGGCGATCCGCAAGGCGCGCCGCGAGAACCCGGAGGCGCGGATCGTCGTCTCCGGCTGCGCGGCGCAGATCGACCCCGGCCAGTTCGCCTCGATGCCCGAGGTCGACCTCGTGCTCGGCAATGCCGAGAAGCTGACCGCGGGCGCCTATGCCGGTTTCGGCGCCGGCGCGACAAGCGTCCGGGTCAACGACATCATGTCGGTGCGCGAGACCGCCGGCCACCTGATCGAGGGCATGGACGGCCGGGCGCGCGCCTTCGTCGAGGTGCAGAACGGCTGCGACCATCGCTGCACCTTCTGCATCATCCCCTACGGCCGCGGCAATTCGCGCTCGGTGCCGATGGGGGCGGTCGTCGAGCAGATCCGCCGGCTGGTCGGGAACGGCTACCGCGAGGTGGTGCTGACCGGCGTCGACATCACCTCCTATGGCGGCGACCTGCCCGGCCGACCGAGCCTCGGGCGGCTAGTGCGCTCGATCCTCCGGAACGTGCCGGAGCTGGAGCGGCTGCGGCTGTCCTCGATCGATTCGATCGAGGCCGACGATGCGCTGGTCGCCGCACTGGCCGAGGAGGAACGGCTGATGCCGCACCTCCATCTCTCGCTCCAGCACGGCGACGACCTGATCCTCAAGCGCATGAAGCGCCGGCACCTTCGCGCCGATGCGCTGCGGTTCGTCGAGACCGTACGGCGGCTCCGCCCCGACGTGGTGTTCGGCGCCGATCTCATTGCCGGCTTCCCGACCGAGGACGAGGCGATGTTCGCGCGGTCGCTGTCGATCGTCGCCGAGGCCGGGCTCACCTTCCTCCACGTCTTTCCGTTCTCGCCGCGCCCGGGGACCCCGGCGGCGCGCATGCCGCAGGTGGACAGGACGGCGGTGAAGGAACGCGCCGCCCGGCTCCGCGCGGCGGGTGCGGCGGCACTGGCCCGCCACCTCGCCGCCGAGCGGGGGGCGACCCGCCGCGTGCTGGTCGAGCAGGAGGGGATCGGCCGGACGGAGCATTTCACGCCCGCCGAGATCGGTTTCGGCCGCCCGGGGGAGATCGTGTCGGCCCGCGTCACCGGCCATACGGCACGCGCCTTGCTCGCCGAGGCGGCGTGATGGTGTCCTGGAACGGCGTGGCTGCGTCCTTCGAGGCTCCGCTTCGCGGAGCACCTCAGGATGAGGGAGGAAGATGCCCTCCATCGAAGATGCGCGCCGGGAGGTCTCCTGTCCCCCTCATGCCGAGGTGCGCGGACGCAGCCCGAGCCTCGAAGCACGCAATGCCCTTCCCCCAGCGGAGCATCCGTCATGGCTGAGCAGAAGGGCCTGTTCCGTCGCATGTTCGGCGGCAAGGGAGAACCGCCGCCCGAGGCTGCCCCGGAGCCCGAAGCGGTAGCCGCCGAGGCGCCCGCGGCCGAAGCTGCGGCCGCGCCGCCACCGGCGCCTGCCGCCGTCGCGCCGCCTGAGCCGGAGGCGCCGAAGAGGGCGTCGTGGTTCCAGCGCCTGCGCTCCGGCCTGTCGCGCTCGTCGAACGCGATCACCGAGAGCATCACCTCGATCTTCACCAAGCGGAAGCTGGACGAGGCGGCGCTCGAGGAGTTCGAGGAGACGCTGATCAAGGCCGACCTCGGCCTCGACACCGCGGCGGCGATCACCGATGCGTTGCGCGTCGGCCGCTACGACAAGGAGATCAGCGAGGAGGAGGTCAAGGCGGTGCTCGCCGCCGAGATCGAGAAGGCGCTCCGTCCGGTGGCGCTGCCGCTCACGGTCGATCCCGCCCGGAAGCCGCACGTGATCCTCGTCGTCGGGGTCAACGGCACCGGCAAGACCACCACCATCGGCAAGCTGGCACAGAAGTTCCGTGACGACGGGCTGAGCGTCGTGCTCGCCGCCGGCGACACGTTCCGAGCCGCGGCGATCGAGCAGCTGAAGATCTGGGGCAATCGCACCGGTGCGCGGGTCGTCGCCCGCGAGACCGGAGCCGACGCGGCCGGTCTCGCCTTCGACGCGCTGAAGGACGCCGGCAGCGCGGGCGCCGACGTGCTCCTGATCGACACCGCCGGCCGGCTCCAGAACAAGGACGAGCTGATGGCCGAGCTCGAGAAGATCGTCCGGGTGATCCGCAAGATTGACCCGAGCGCGCCGCACACGGTGCTGCTGACCCTCGACGCGACCACCGGACAGAACGCGCTCAACCAGGTCGAGGTCTTCGGCAAGCGGGCCGGGGTAACCGGCCTGGTGATGACTAAGCTCGACGGCACCGCGCGCGGCGGCATCCTCGTGGCGATCGCCGCCCGGCACAAGCTGCCGGTGCATTTCGTCGGCGTCGGCGAGCAGGTCGACGACCTCGAGCCGTTCAAGGCCGAGGATTTCGCGAGGGCGATGGCGGGACTGTAGGCGATGACGGACGGCGGCGACGACAAGCTTGCCGCGCTCGCGGACCTTGCCGGCGCGATCGGTACCGAGCTCGGCCCGGATCTTTCGGTGGCCCGCGACAACCCGGACCGCACGCCGCCGACCTGGACGGTGGCGGGGGAGACCAAGGTGCTGACCTTCGGCCTCGTCGACCGCACCTTCTTCTGGACGTGGGACGACGGCGTCAGCAACCACTATTCCAAGGACGCCGGGACGATGCGGACGGTGATCCTCGCCGAGCTCCGCCGCTTCGGGCATCTGGCGTGACAGGGCTGGGCTCGTACCGAGATCGCCGGACGCCTCTCCAGCGTCAAGCGCGACTTCGGGCCGTTTCCTTAGATTTCCGCGCCCGGCGGCGTGTCGCAGGTGGACTCCGTGCCGCGCTTCCAGCCGCGCGATGTCCATGTCGGGCTGGGAACCAGACCGCTGCCATCGCCTTCCACCGCCTGGAAGAAGGTGAAGCAGTTGTCGCCGTCGCGCTCGACGAAGAAGCACGCGCCCGACGCGGCCTCGTAGAAGGTGCAGAAGGTATCCTCCTCGACCGACCACTGCCCGGAATCGGCGCCCTCCACGTCGTGATAGCGGATCGAGCCGTCCTCGAAATAGGTCTCGGAGAAGAAGCTGCCGTTCTCGTAGACGCCGTCGAGCGTCTGGCCGGAGAAGGTCTTCTCCATCTCGAAGCCGAACATCCGTTCCCCGGCGGACGCCGAAACCGGCGCCGCGAGGAACGCGAGGATCGCCGCCGAGGCGAGCAAGTTCATTGACAAGACTCCGCTTTGGCGTAGAACGGGCGCGTTTTTGCGGATCGGGCCCAATGATCTCGTTCCTGTCCACCGAGGCGATGCGCGCGCCGGTCTCCGGCGGCACCGTCGACTCTACGCCGAAACGGCCCGCGAAAGCATCCACGAAAACCTGAGCCATTTCCGACGCCCGCCGCGATGCTCCCGCTCGCGGGGGGCATGTTGTGACGGGCGGCGCCCAAAGTGCGTTACGCCCGACCCTGAGAGGAGTTGAGGATCGTCATGGGCTACAAGGTCGCTGTCGCCGGCGCCACCGGGAACGTTGGCCGCGAGATGCTGTCCATCCTGGAGGAGCGCGGCTTTCCCGCCGACGAGGTCGTCGCGCTCGCCTCGCGCCGGAGCCAGGGCACCGAAGTGTCCTTCGGCGACAAGACGCTGAAGGTGAAGGCGCTCGACACCTACGACTTCTCCGACACCGACATCTGCCTGATGTCGGCCGGCGGCACGCCGTCCAAGGAATGGTCGCCGCGGATCGCCGCCGAGGGCTGCGTGGTGATCGACAATTCGTCGGCCTGGCGCTACGACGCCGCGGTCCCCCTGATCGTGCCGGAAGTGAACGCCGACGCCATCGACGGCTTTCGCCAGAAGAACATCATCGCCAACCCCAACTGCTCCACCGCGCAGCTCGTCGTGGCGCTCAAGCCGCTCCACGACGCGGCAACCATCAGGCGGGTCGTCGTCGCCACCTATCAATCGGTCTCCGGCGCCGGCAAGGACGCCATGGACGAGCTGTTCACCCAGACCCGGGCGGTGTTCGTCTCCGATCCGGTCGAGGCCAAGAAGTTCCCCAAGCGCATCGCCTTCAACATCATTCCCCACATCGACGTCTTCATGGAGGACGGCACCACCAAGGAGGAATGGAAGATGGTGGCCGAGACCAAGAAGATCCTCGATCCCAGGATCAAGGTCACCGCCACCTGCGTCCGGGTGCCGGTGTTCGTGTCGCATTCCGAGGCGGTCAACATCGAGTTCGAGAAGTCGATCAGCCCCGACGAGGCCCGCGACATCCTCCGCGAGGCGCCGGGTTGCCTGGTGATCGACAAGCACGAGCCCGGCGGCTACATCACGCCCTACGAGGCGGCCGGCGAGGACGCGACCTATATCAGCCGCATCCGCGAGGACGCGACCGTCGAGAACGGCCTCTCGATGTGGGTCGTCGCCGACAACCTGCGGAAGGGCGCCGCCCTCAACGCAGTGCAGATCGCCGAGGTCCTGATCAACCGGCGCCTCATCCAGCCGAAGCAGAGGGCCGCCTGAGCCGCAGCGGCCACACGCGAGCGTGATCGGCGCCACTCCAACTGGCGCCGCAATCATCGGGTTGAACCATCGGCGGGGGCAGCCTTCCGGAGTCATCTTCGTGCTGCCAAAGTCCATCCTGCGCCTTGCGGCGCTCGTCTCGCTGGGGCTCGCCGCCGCCACCATGTCCGCTTCCGCTGCCGACGCCGCGCTTCTCGATACCCGCTGGACGCTCGAAACCGTGCGCGGCATGGACGCGATCGGCGGTCGCGGCGGGTTGCCGCACATGGTGCTTACCGCCGGCGGCGGGGTGAACGGCAGCACCGGCTGCAACCAGATGGGCGGCGGCTTCACGCTCGACGGCGACGCCATCGCCTTCACGCCGATGCGCACCACCCGCATGTACTGCGCCGACGCCTACCGCACCGAGCAGGAGCTGCTGAAGGCGTTCCCCGACGTCGCCCGTTTCGTCATCAGCGGCGACCGCCTGGAGCTCCTTACCAAGGACGGCGTGACGCTCGCCGTGTTCGTCGCAGCGTAAGACGCAGGCAGTCGCCCGCGCTCAGCCGCCGACAGCCTCGATCCGCATTCCCTCCGGCGCCGCGAAGAACGCATCCTGCCCTTCGGCGAGCGGCAATTCCGGACCGCCGGCAGCGCGGTCGACCAGCCGCAGCGTCGCGCTGGCGGCACGGGTGAGCGCATCGCGCGGATCGGCGCCGCCCAGCCGGTGGCCGAAGTAGAGCGCGGCGAGCAGGTCGCCGGTGCCGTGCGGCGCGCTCGGCGCCGCGCGATGGGAAACGAGCTCGGCCGAGTGCGGCGTGACCAGGAGGTTGGCGACCTCGCCTTCGGCGGCGAAGGCCGAGGTGACCACCACCTCCCGCCGGCCGAGGCTTCGTGCCGCCGCGACCAGCGCCGCCGGGTCGGCGAGCGCGGCGAAATCGACGCCGGCGAGGAACGCGAGCTCGAAACGGTTGGGCGCGACGATGTCCGCCTGCCGCGCCAGCGCGCGCACGCCCTCGCGCACGCTCTCGCCCACATAGAACCGTCCCGAATCGCCGACCACCGGGTCGCACATCACCAGCGCGCGCCCGTTCGTCTCACGCAATCGGGCGGTGATCGCGAGCACCGATGCGATCTGCGCATCGCTGCCGAAATAGCCGGTGAGGCATCCCGCCACAGGACCGGCGGCGTCTGCGAGGTCGTCGAGCAGCCCGGAATCCACCGTGACCCGCGTGCCCGGGCCGTGGCCGGGGTGCCAGGGGAGAAGCACCGTCGGCACGAACGTGACGGGAAACCCGAGGCGCTCGAGCACGAAGACGCTCGCCCGCCCGCCGACGCTGCCGCGGGCGACGAGGCTGTTGACGACGATCACTGACGGGGCGACGGACATCTGGCGACCGATGGGGCTGCTCCCCAATACCGCAGCCGGTGCTGTTCCGCACGCGGTCGGCGTCAAAAAGGCTTGTGCGACGGGCGCGGGCGGCTAGTCTCTGCCGCCGGGCAGATTGGGGGAGACTGGGACACGATGGCGGCCTTGCCGCGACCGCGCCGGAGCGCACTCTACATTCCGGGATCGAACGCGCGCGCGCTCGACAAGGGACGGTCGGTGGCCGCCGACGTCCTGATCCTCGACCTCGAAGACGCGGTCTCGGTCGAGGCCAAGGAGATGGCCCGCGCCGCCGTCGCCGCTGCCGTTGGCGTCCATGCCTACGGCAAGCGCGAGGTCGTGGTGCGCGTCAACGGCCTCGAATCGCCGTGGATCGCCCGCGACATCGCAGCGATCGTCGCTGCCCATCCCGACGCCGTGCTGGTGCCGAAGATCTCCAAGCCGGAGGACATCCGCCGGGCCCGTGCCGCGCTCCACGCCGCGCAGGCGCCGGAAGGCGTCGCGCTCTGGGCGATGATCGAGACGCCGCTCGCGGTGCTCAACGTCGCCGCGATCGCGGCCGCTGCCGCGACCTCGGGCGTCGCGCTCGAGGCGCTGGTGATCGGCACCAACGACCTGATGCTCGAGACCGGCATCCGCCCCGTGCCGGGCCGCGCGCCGCTCGCGCCGATGCTCGCCCAGTGCGTGCTCGCCGCGCGCGCCCATGGCATCGCCGTCCTCGACGGCACCTTCAACGAACTCAACAACTGGGACGGATTCCGCGCCGAATGCCAGCAGGGACGCGACTTCGGCATGGACGGCAAGACGCTGATCCATCCCCGCCAGGTCCCGATCGCCAACGAGGTCTTTGCGCCAACCAACGACGAAGTGGTCTGGGCGGAAAAGGTGCTCACTGCCTTCCAGCGCCCCGAGAACCTCGACCGCGGCGTCATCTCTGTCGAGGGCCGGATGGTCGAGCGCCTGCACGAGCGCATGGCGCTCCGCGTCATCGAGACCGCGACCGCGATCCTCCCGGACGACTGAGCCCTCGCCGTCGGCCGTGACGCGCGGGTAGCATGCGATGTCCGTCTATCCGGCGATGTCCGAGCCAAACGCTAGAGCCCCGCCAGCGGGCCTTCGATCGCGGGCGTCGGATCGCCGCGCCAGGTCATGCGGTAGATGTCGCCCTGCCGGACCGACTGCACCGCAGCCGGCCGCAACGCGGCGATGCAGGTGCCGCCCGTGTGCCGTACCGAAGGATAGATGATGCCGTTGAGCCCGCCGGCGCGCGCGCTCTCGGCGAGCCTATTGCCGATCGGGTAGCCCCTAGTCTCGTCCGGGTCCAGCGCGGGATGGTCGGGGACGTGGCGCAGATCGAGAAAGGCGCCGGCGAGGCTGCAGAACATCTCCGCGTATTCGACCGTCGCGTTGTAGTCCCCGGCATCGGCGAGCATCCTCGTCAGATGATACCCGACCTCTCGCAGGCACGTGGCGATGTCGAGCGCGGCGTACCAGGCGCCGCGATCCGGTCCGTTGAACCGATTGGGCTGCCGCGGCTTGGCGTAGGCGAACGACGCATTGATGAAATGGGCATGGGGCACGTCGTAGACGAGCTCGTTGGCGGCCAGTCCGAAGATGCCGCGATCCTCGGCGATGAGCCGCGCGCTCGTCGCGCCCTCGATCTCGGCGAGCTGTTCCAGCTCGTCGTCGCCGTCCACCAGCGGCGCCAGCACCGCCGCGCGGAGTCGGGCCGTCGTCACCAGGCGAACCGTCCTGGGGAACGCCTCGGTGACGACCGGGACGCCGTCGAGCGCGGTCACAGGCCCCCGCGGACCGCGTCGACGTATCTGCGGACCTCGAGCATCTGCGGGATGCCGCCCTTGATCATCGACTCGACCGGGCTCTTCCGGGCGAACAGGGGGCCACGATTGTCGAGCCGGGGCCAGCGATCGGCCATGTCGTCGGCGAACAGGAGGTGGAGTCCCTTGTAGATGCCGACCATGGCCGAGATGCGGGTCATCTGGTCCTGGCTGAGGGACTTGTCCTTCCCCTCCTGCTTCAGCCGCTCCCAGGTGCTGGTCGAGACGTCGAGCAGGGCCGCCGCCTGTTGCCCCGTCAGGCCCCAGCGCTCGACGAGGCGCTTGTAGGCCTTGAGCGCGACTTTCGAGAGCCTGGTACGGTCGGATTCCGCCGAGAAGTCCTGGTGCTCGGGCAGTGCCGGTACAGGTTGGACGGCACGATGCATTCCACCTTCTCCATCATTTGATGGCGTCTATATACATCAAATGATGGAGTTCGTCGAGATTTCAACACCCCAGATGGAATCCGGTCACGCCTCGGCCGGTCCGACGCGCTTGCCGGTATTCTCCTCGAACTCCTCGACGGCGGACGGCGAGAGCTTCCGGAACCCCTCCGGCAGCTCGCCCTTGGTCAGCTCGACGTGGAGGGGGTGGGGGTAGCCCGGCGCGCGGAAGATGACGAAGTGCGTCTGGACGTTCCGCTTGCCGACCCTGACCCAGTGGCGCCACTCGGTCAGCTGGCCGATCGGCGCTTCGATGATGTGGGTGCTGAAGGGGCGCCAGAGCGAGATCCTCGCGCGCTCGCCCGCCGGGTCGAGGTCGATCGCCATCACCGTGTCGCGGGCCTCGCTCCAAATCGTGTAGGCGCCGTAGATGCCGCCCCCGATGAAGAGGACGCCGAACATCGCCGCCATCTGGTCCTGGATGCCGGTGAAGAAGGCGGTGTAGAGCTCGAAGATGCCGTAGATCACCACGGCCACCAGCACGACCACCGAAATGTTGTTCCGCTTGGCGAAACCGGGATTCTCGTAGATACGGGTCATCGGCTGGAAACTAGCCGATGGCCCGCCGCAGTCAAACGGGCATTTGGTCGATTCTTCGTGACGTGTCTCGACGGCGGTGAGCCGGAGATGGTTCCGACCCTCGAACCGCGAGCCACGCGACGGCGCCGTCGTTGCCTATGCCGCCAGGCGGTCGAGTTCGGCGATGACGCCGGCCGCCATCTCGGCGGTTCCGACCTTGGTCCTGCCTTCGCTCCAGATGTCGGCGGTGCGCAGTCCCTGGTCGAGCGTGGCGGCGATCGCCGTCTCGAGCCGGTCGGCCTCGGCCACCATGTCGAACGAATAGCGCATCGCCATCGCGAAGCTCGCGATCATCGCGATCGGGTTGGCGATGCCCTTGCCGGCGATGTCGGGCGCCGAGCCGTGGACCGGCTCGTAGAGCGCCTTCCGGCGTCCGGTCTTGGCGTCCGCCGCGCCGAGCGAGGCCGACGGCAGCATGCCGAGCGAGCCGGTGAGCATCGCGGCGACGTCGGACAGCATGTCGCCGAACAGGTTGTCGGTAACGATCACGTCGAACTGCTTCGGCGCGCGGACGAGCTGCATCCCGCCGGCATCGGCCAGCATGTGGTCGAGCTCGACGTCCGAGTAGGACTTCTTGTGGACCTCGGTGACCACCTCGCGCCACAGGATGCCGGACTTCATGACGTTCCGCTTCTCCATCGACGTCACCTTGTTGCGGCGGGTGCGGGCCAGCTCGAAGGCGGCGGCGGCGATCCGCTCGATCTCGTAGGTGTCGTAGACCTGGGTGTCGACGGCGCGCTTCTGGCCGTTGCCGAGGTCGCGGATTTCCTTCGGCTCGCCGAAATAGACGCCGCCGGTCAATTCGCGGAGGATCAGGATGTCGAGGCCCTCGACCAGATCGCGCTTGAGCGACGACGAATCGGCGAGCGCCGGATAGCAGATCGCCGGGCGGAGGTTGGCGAACAGCGCAAGATCCTTGCGGAGGCGGAGCAGCCCGGCCTCCGGGCGCACCTCGTAGGCGACGCTGTCCCACTTCGGCCCGCCGACCGAGGCGAGCAGCACCGCGTCGGCGGCGAGCGCCTTCTCCATGGCCGCGTCCGAGATCGCGGCCCCGTGCGCATCGTAGGCGCAGCCGCCGACCAGATCCTCCTCGAAGCTGAAGCCGGCACCGCGGGCATTGAACCATTCGATCACCGTCTTCGTCGCGCCCATCACCTCGGGGCCGATGCCATCGCCGGGAAGGAGGAGAAGGTGGCGGGTGGTCATCGCGGGGGCCTCGTCGGTGGGGTTGATCATGGTGGTCGCGGCGACTGCGTTCCTAATCACCGTACCGGCCGGTGGCAACGGCCTCGGAACAGATTCGCGCCGGGGCCGTTGCCGGAGCGATGCCGCAACCCCGGGAGTTCATGGCCATGACCAGATTCCGCGCCGCCGCGCTCGCCGCCCTGCTGACGCTTGCCGGAGGTCCGGCGCTTGCCGACGAGAGCGCCACCGTCACGCTCCGCGACGCGGAGGGCCAGGACGTGACCACGCTGACGCTCTCCGACGCCGGGAACGGCATCCTGGTCACGGGCACGCTGACCGAGGTCTCGCCGGGGCCGCACGCCATCCACTTCCATGCCGTCGGCGTGTGCGAGCCGCCGTTCGAAAGCGCCGGCGACCACTTCAACCCGGGCGGCCACCAGCACGGCATCCTCAACGAGGCGGGGCACCATGCCGGCGACATGCCCAACATCGTGATGCCTGACGAGGGCCAGGGGACGATCCAGATCTTCGCCGCGGGCGTGACCATCGTGGCCGGCGCGGAAAACAGCCTTCGCGACGAGGACGGCACGGCGGTGATCATCCATGCCGGCCCGGACGACTACAAGACCGACCCGTCCGGCGAATCGGGCGACCGCATCGCCTGCGGGGTGATCGAATAGCTCGACGCGATGGATGGCGCGTCAGCCGGAAGAGGGGGCCTCGCCCCGT
>JBIQKL010000229.1:0-1773 GCA_044506555.1 Hyphomicrobiales bacterium
GTAGCGCTTGTCGCGCAGCGGGCGCCACCATGTCTCGTGGTCCAGATACCAGCGGACCGTCTTCTCGAGCCCCCCGTCGACGCTTTCCCGCGCCCGCCAGCCGATCTCGGCCTCGGTCTTGGTCGGGTCGATGGCGTAGCGGCGGTCGTGGCCAGGCCGGTCGGCGACGAAGCGGATCAGCTCGCGGTGCGGCCGGCCGGTCGGCGCGAAGCGGTCGAGCGCGCCGCAGATCGTCTCGACGATCTCGAGATTGGTGCGCTCGTTGCGGCCGCCGACATTGTACTTCTCGCCCGGCCGCCCGCGCTCGAGGATCATCCACAGCGCCCGCGCATGGTCCTCGACATGCAGCCAGTCGCGCACGTTCGACCCGTCGCCGTAGACCGGCAGCGGCTTGCCCTCGAGTCCGTTGAGGATCATCAGCGGGATCAGCTTCTCGGGAAACTGGCAGGGACCGTAGTTGTTCGAGCAGTTCGAGATGACCACCGGCAGGCCGTAGGTGCGGTGCCAGGCGACGGCGAGATGGTCGGAAGCCGCCTTCGATGCCGAATAAGGCGAGGACGGATCGTAGCGCGTCTCCTCGGTGAACAGCCCGGTCGGGCCGAGCGAGCCGTAGACCTCGTCGGTCGAGACGACAAGAACGCGGAAGGCGTCGCGCCGGCCGGCCTCGAGGCCGCTCCAGTAGGCGCGGGCGGCCTCGAGCAGGTGATAAGTCCCGACGATGTTGGTCTCGACGAACGTTCCCGCACCGGTGATCGAGCGGTCGACGTGGCTCTCGGCCGCGAGGTGGATCACCGCGTCCGGCGCGGCATCGGCAAGCAGCCGGTCGAGCCCGGGCCGGTCACAGACGTCGCCGCGCTCGAAGCGGTAGCGCGGGTCGTCGGCGATCGGGTCGAGCGAGGCGAGGCACGCCGCGTAGGTCAGCTTGTCGAGGTTGACGACCTCATGGCCGAGGTCGCCGACCAGATGCCGGCAGACCGCGGAACCGATGAAGCCGGCGCCTCCCGTGACCAGGATCCTCATGGCGACGGCTCGTAGCGGAAGATCGTGTCGAGATCGCGGAGCCGGGGGTGGCGGCGGTCCTTGTCGGAGAGCACCGCGCGCGCGGGCTCCACCGGCCAGGCGATACCGAGGTCGGGATCGTCCCAGGCGATGCCGCGGTCGGCCTCGGGGGCGTAGTAGGCGGTCATCCGGTAGAGGACCTCGGTGTCCGGCTCGAGCGTGCAGAAGCCATGGGCGAAGCCCGGTGGAACATAGAGCTGCCGCCGATTGGACGCCGACAACTCGACCGCGACCGGCTGGGCAAAGGCCGGCGAACCGTGGCGGATATCGACAACCACGTCGAGCACCGCCCCCCCGGACGACCCGGACGAGCTTCCCCTGCGCATGCGGCGGCACCTGGAAGTGCAGGCCGCGGACCGTGCCGACGGCGGCCGAGTAGTTCTGATTGTCCTGGACGAAGTCCACGTCGATGCCGAAGCCGGCGAAGCGGCGCCGGCTGTAGGTCTCCGCCAGAAAGCCGCGCGCATCGCCGAACTTCGCCGGCACCAAAGCCACCAGCCCCGGTGCCGCGAAGGTCTCGACCACGGCGCCCTCGACCGTGCGCGTCGCCACGGCCGTCGAGGGGAACCGGTCGGTGCTGCCGTCAGCCATGATCGACGATCGTCCGGATATAGGCGCCGTAGCTGTTCGGATAGCCCTCGGCGAGGCGGATCGCATCGTCCCGCCCGATGAAGCCCTGGCGCCAGGCGATCTCCTCGAGGCATGCGATCTTGT
>JBIQKL010000115.1:0-3870 GCA_044506555.1 Hyphomicrobiales bacterium
TTTCGCCGGGCCGATGCCGCCGATGCGCCCGGCGTCGATCTGCACGAAGCCAATGCCGGCATGGTCGATCATCTGCTTCGCCATGTAGGCGTTGTGGGAGCCTTCGCCGCCGGCGAGCCTGAGCGGCGCGGCGCGCTTGGCCAGCGCCGCATAGGCGTCGATGGCGCCGCCCACGAACGGCTCCTCCAGCCACTCCGCGCGGGTCTCGATCAGCGCCGGCACCGATTGCGCGGCGCGCTCCACGTCATCGACCCAGACCGTGCCGGCGTCGACCAGGAGGCGGCCGTCCGGCCCGAGTCCCTCGCGGGCGGCATGGAAATGATCGGCGTCCATCTGCGCGTCGCCGGTGCCGATCGGCCCCCAGCCGAACTTGGCCGCGCTGTACCCGGCGGCGCGCACGCTCCTCGCCTTGGCGAGCGTCTCCGCCGGCGTGTCGCCGAACAGGCTCGAGGCATAGGGCAGCTTCGGATAGGCCTTCTCGAAGCCGAGCAGCGACCAGACCGGCGTGCCGTAGCGACGGCCGAGCAGGTCCCACAGCGCCATCTCGATACCGGAAAACGTATGCGGCGCCTGAAGCACGTCCAGGCTGCGGGCCGCGACCAGGGCGGCGATCCGGCGGATGTCGTCGGGGCCGTCGACGGTCTGGCCGATCACCGAATCGGAGACGTTATGGCAGGCGCTGTGCGACATCGGGCAGACGTAGCTCGCGATCGAGACCAGCGGCGCCGCCTCGCATTCGCCCCAGCCGGTCCACTCGCCCGCCCGCACCCGCACGACGAGGGCATCCTGGCTGCCGTCGCCGATATCGAGCACGTGCGGCTCCGAGAGATAGAAAAGGTCGACCGAATCGATGCGTGCCATTGGCGTCCGTCCCCGACGTTGTTGCGCCCGCCATGCATTCCCATAATATGGAACCATGGTTCTAAATCGCGATCCTGGCGTTACGGGCGGCCCGGTGTCAAGCAGTCCCGGTCGCGGCGCCGGCACCTTTGCGAAGACCATGGAAGTGCTCCGCCACGTCGCCGGCATCGAAGGCGGCGCGACCTTTCCCGAACTCGTCGACCGCCTCGCTCTGCCGAAGTCGACGCTCCACCGGCTGCTCTCCGATCTCCTGCAGGAGGGCATGCTCCGCCTCGACGAGGACCGGCGCTATCGCCTCGGAACCGGCGCCTTCGAGCTCGCCCGGCTGGCCTGGGACCGGGTCGACATACGGCCGCAGGCCGAGCCGGTGATCGCGCGGCTGGTGGAACGGACGGGCGAGACCGTCCACCTCGCGGTCCTCGACGGCTTCGATGTGGTCTATGTCGACAAGGTCGAAGGTTCGCACACCTTCCGCATGGCCTCGATGATCGGCGCGCGCAATCCCGCCCATTGCACCGGCGTCGGCAAGGCGCTCCTCGCCTTTCTCGATGCCGACGACCTCAGGAAACGCATCGGGGCCCGCCGGCTCGCGCCCTTCACGCCCAACACGATCACCGCCTTGCCGGCGCTCGCCGAGGAGCTGGCGAGGATCCGGGAGCGCGGCTATGCCTTCGATGACGAGGAGCATGAGCTCGGCATCCGCTGCGCCGCCGCCGCGGTTTTCAATTTCCGCGGGGCGCCGGTCGCCAGCCTCAGCATCACCGCGCCCACCGTCCGCTGCGATACCGGACGCCTCGCCGCGCTCGGCGAAATGGTCGGCGCGGCGGCAAGCGAGATCACGCGGCGCTGTGGCGGTCGGCCGCGCGCGGTTTCCCACATGTGACATGCATGCGGTCTGGGCGGTTGTGGAACGGGCCTTGATAATGCCAAAAAGACGGCAAGAGTGGACGGGCCGACGCGGCTTTGCCCGCGCGGCACGAGGCCGTACCATCGGGACCGGCCGGATCATGGGGCGGCGTTGCCTCCGGCCATGTCCGGGCGACGGCCGATTCGGGGAGAACAGGCGAGCGTGAGGGGCGGATCCGGCTTGAGCGCGACGGCGCACGGCGACGTGGTGGATCTCGGCATCGAGCCCCCGCTTCTCGTCGGTGGCGAGGACGACGACCGCCCCGCCTCGCGCGGCGTCAGCATGCGCTGGCTGTGCGGCACCATCCTCACAGGCGTCGCCTCCACCTTCCTCATGGGCGGCGCCCTCATGGCCGCGCTCAACAATCCCAATCAGTTCGCCTCCAGCCCTGAAATTCTCGGCGTCGCCAGCAGCGACGCCAATGCCGCGATCACCTTCGGCAGGAAGGGCGACCGCATGCGCCCGACCGAGGAAGCCGTCGCGAGCCGCCAGGTGCTCCAGGTCTCCACCGTGACCAAGCAGGGCGAACAGGACTTCATCAAGCTCCGCCCCTTCGCCCGCGTCGTCGCCACGCTGACCGCGCCGACGCCGGAGCACGCCGACGAAATTCCGGAATACGACGCGCTTCGCATCTTCGCCGACACGTCCGCTCCCGAACCGGCCGACGAGGAGGGCGCCGCGGAGGGCCAGGCCGCCGCCGACGACGAGTTCTACGGCGCCGAGGTCGACGGCGAGGTGTCGGTGAAGGTCACCGACTTCCCGCTCGTCGAGATGGGCAAGGACCCGCGGATCGTGATGCCGAGCACCGACGTCGAGGCGATCGTGCGGGCTTCCGCCAATTTCGGGGCCGGCGAGACCGACATGGCCGCGCTCGCCTTCATCGATCCGGGCGGCGCCGGCGACGAGTTCGCCGCCGAGGATCCCTTCACGGCGATGGGCGTGAAGATCGTCCCCGAGAACGTCTCGAACGTCACCAAGAACGACGGCGAGAGCCTCGGCCTCGAGGGCGACGGCGAGCGGTTCATCGCCATCGAGAAGGGCCAGAGCTTCCGCGAGCTCCTCGCCGAGAACGACGTCTCCGACAAGGATGCCGAGCTGATCGTCGACGCGCTGGCGCAGCTCGTCGATCTCAATGCCATCCATGTCGGCCAGAAGGTTCGGCTTGCCTATGCCAGCGACGGCACCGAGGAGAGCGTCCTCATCCCGCTCCGGGTGAGCATCTACAACGAGGGCGCCCACCAGGCGACCGTGGCGCGCACCGACGACAACATCTTCGTCCGTGCCGACGAGCCCACGCTTGCCGCCAGCGAGTTCGCCGAGATCGACAGCGATCAGGTGGAAGTCTATGGCGGGGCGATGCCCCGCCTCTACGACGCCGTCTACGAGACCGCGCTCGAGCAGGAGGTGCCCAAGGACCTGATCGACCAGCTGGTCCGCATCTTCGCCTACGACGTCGACTTCCAGTCCCGCATCACTCCGGGCGATTCGATCGAGATCTTCCACTCGCTGCCGGAGGATGCCGCCGATGCGGCGGAGCCCGAAGTGCTGTTCGCGGCGCTCACCCTCAACGGCACGACCAAGCGCTTCTACCGCTTCCGGACGCCCGACGACGGGATCGTCGACTACTATGACGAGGAGGGGAAGAGCGCCAAGAAGTTCCTGATGCGGAAGCCGATCACCACCGGCGTGCTCCGCTCCGGCTTCGGCGCCCGGCGTCATCCGATCCTCAAATATACCCGGATGCATACCGGCGTCGATTTCGCTGCGCCGCGCGGCACGCCGATCCTCGCCGCCGGCAACGGCGTCGTCGAGAAGGTCGGGCGCAATTCCGGCTACGGCAACATGACGATCGTGCGCCACACCAACGGCTACGAGACCCTTTACGGCCACCAGTCCGGCTTCGCCAAGGGCCTGGCCACCGGGGCAAGGGTCCGCCAGGGCCAGGTGATCGGCTATGTCGGCTCGACCGGGCTGTCGACCGGCCCCCACCTCCACTTCGAGATCAGGGTGAACGGCAAGCCGGTCGATCCGCTCCGCATCCGGCTGCCGCGCGGGCGCGTGCTCGAGAACGACCTCTACGCCGCCTTCGAGCGCGAGCGCAC
>JBIQKL010000115.1:3970-9223 GCA_044506555.1 Hyphomicrobiales bacterium
GATCCGGCGATGGGCCACGGCCAGCATCTCGATCGCGCGGTCGCGGGCGAGTCCGTCATACTGGTCGGTGACCGGCAGCGTCTCGGCGAGCCGGCCGATCCGCGCGATCCGGAGCACATTGGCGGTCTCGAAGAACACCGGCGCGACCGCGTCGAGCGGCCGGCCCGTCGCCTCCGTCACCAGATGGATGTCCGGCGCGGCGGCGAGTGCCGGGAGCATCGCCAGACGGTTGGCGAGATCGGGCGCCACGCCGAGCGACTCGAGCCGCGCCGCGGTCTCGCCCAGCACCTCGCGGAAGCGGGCCGGGAGCACGTCGTCGAGCATCCCGGCCAGGGACGCGATGGTGGCGCCATAGGCCGCGACCACCGGGGCGATCCCGTCGGCGAAGGAGACGTTCCGCAGGAACCACGCCGTGCGCACGACGAGCAGGTCCTGCACCAGCCGGTAGAGGGCGAGCTGCTCCATCCCCGGGATGCGGTTGTCGAGCGAATCGATCGCCGCGTCGAGCGCCGGCAGGCCGTAGGCGTCGCGGACCGTGACATAGGCGCGGGCGATGTCGAGCGGCGGCGCGCCCGTCCGTTCGCCGATCCGTAGGGGATAGGTCGGGCCGCCGCGATTGACCATGGCGTTGGCGATGCGCGTCGCGATGATCTCGGCCCGGAGCGGATGGGCTTCGATGTCGTTGCGGTAGGCCTTGGTCATCCGTTCCGGAAAGTAACGGAGCAGCTCGTCGTCCAGCGCCCCATCCGCGGCGACGCCGGCGTCGAGTAGATCCACCTTCAGCGCGATCTTGGCGAAGGCGAGCAGCACGCCGAGCTCGGGACGGGTGAGCGGCCGGCCAGCCTTCTCCCGCTCCTGGAGCGCGACGTCGTCGGGCAGCGCTTCGACCTTGCGGTCGAGCAGCCCGCGACGCCCCAGGTTGCGCATCAGCTGCCCCTGGAAACCCAAGAAGGCGAGGCCGCGGCTCTGCGCCAGCGAGATCGCCAGCGTCTGCTCGTAGTTGTTGCGGAGCACCAGGCCGGCGACCTCCTCGGTCATCGACACGAGCAGCCGGTCGCGCTTCTTCATGTCGAGGCGGCCCTCGCGAACTGCCCGGCCGAGCGCGATCTTGATGTTGACCTCGACGTCGGAGGTGTTGACCCCGGCGGAATTGTCGATCGCGTCCGAGTTGCAGCGTCCGCCGTTCAGGCAATACGCGACACGGGCGAGCTGGGTCATGCCGAGGTTGGCGCCCTCGCCGACGACCTGCACGCGGAGCTCCTCCGCCGTGACGCGGATCGCGTCGTTTGCGCGGTCGCCGACCCGCTCGTCCGGTTCGCTCGCGGCGCGGACGAAAGTGCCGATGCCGCCGAAGAACAGGAGGTCGGCCCGCGCCTTGAGGATGGCGCGGAGGACCTCGTTCGGCGCCGCCTTGTTCCCCTCGAGGTCGAGCAGCGCCCGGATCTCGGCGCTGAGCGGGATCGCCTTGTCCTTCCGCGAGAACACGCCGCCGCCGCGCGAGATCAGCGTCCGGTCGTAGTCCTGCCAGCTCGAACGCGGCAGCTCGAACAGGCGCCGGCGCTCGGCGAGGCTCACGGCGGGATCCGGATCGGGGTCGATGAAGATGTCGCGATGGTCGAAGGCGGCGACGAGTTTGGTCGCCGGCGACAGCAGCATCCCGTTGCCGAACACGTCGCCCGACATGTCGCCGACGCCGACCACGGTGAAGGGCGTGGTCTGGATGTCGACGTCCATCTCGCGAAAATGCCGCTGCACCGCCACCCACGCACCGCGGGCGGTGATGCCCATCTTCTTGTGGTCGTAGCCGTGCGAGCCGCCGCTGGCGAAGGCGTCGCCGAGCCAGTAGCCGTCCGCCTCGGCGATGCTATTGGCGGTATCGGAGAAGGTCGCGGTCCCCTTGTCGGCCGCGACGACGAGATAGGGATCGTCGCCGTCGCGCCGTACCACGTGCTCGGGCGGGATGACGCGGCCGCCCTCGAGGTTGTCGGTGATGTCGAGGAGGCGGGCGATGTAGATCTCGTAGGCCGCCTTGCCTTCGGCGACCACCGCGGCGCGGTCGGCGGCCGGCGGGAGCCGCTTCGGCACGTAGCCGCCCTTCGCGCCGACCGGCACGATCACCGCGTTCTTCGCCTGCTGGGCCTTGGACAGCCCGAGCACCTCGGTGCGGAAATCGAGGGCGCGATCGGACCAGCGGATGCCGCCGCGCGCCACCGGCCCGAAGCGGAGGTGCACGCCCTCGACCCGCGGGCTGTAGACGAAGATCTCGCGGAACGGTCGCGGCGCGGGCAGCTCGTCCACCCGATGCGGATCGAGCTTGAAGACGACCTCCGCCCGCGGCGCCCCGTCCGGCCCGGGCTGGAAGAAGTTCGTCCGCACCGTCGATTCGATGATGTTGAGGAAGCGGCGGACGATCCGGTCCTCGTCGAGGCTCTCGACCGCTTCGAGCGCCGATTCGATCCGCCGCACGATCGCTTCCGCAGCCGCGTCGTCGACGCCGTCGGGATCGAGCCGGCAGCGGAACAGCGAGACCAGCGCCGCCGCGATCTCCGCATGGCGCCCGAGCGTCGTCCACATGGAATGCTGGGTGAACGGCGTGCCCGTCTGGCGGAGATAGCGCGCGATCGCCCGAATCAGCGCAACGTCCCGCCACGGCATGCCTGCGTTCACGGCGAGCGCGTTGAAGCCGTCGCTCTCCGCCTCGCCGAACCAGACCGCCATGAACGCCGCCAGTGCGAGGTCCGACGTCGCCGCGAGGTCGAACGCCTGACCGTCGGCCCGCTCCAGGTTCATGTCGTGGATGACCACCAGCGGCGCACCGGCGCGGCGCAGCTCGTGGGTCTGCTCGTCGATCACCCGAAGGCCGAGATCCTCGAGCATCGGCACCCGCCGCGACAACGGAATCGGCGCGCCGAGATGAAACAGCTTCAACCCGATCCCTGCCGGATAATGCGCGTCGCCGCGATGGAACGCACCGGCGATCGGCCTTTCCGCGGTCAGTTCCTCCATCACCGCGATGTCGTCGACCGCCGCCTCCGGCATGGTGGCGTCGCGGTAGCCGGCCGGGAACGCGCCGCGCCAGGTCTCAGCCTTGCGGTGCGCGAGGTCGACGTCGCCGGCGCCGCGCATCGCGGCGGCGAGATCGTCCTCCCAGTCGGTGACGATCTCCTCGACCTCGGCCTCGAGCGTCGCCTGGTCGGGGTCCGGCGTGGCGCCGCCGGACCGGCCGACGATGAAGTGCACCCGCACCAGCGTCCCTTCGGGAAACGTCGGCTGGAAGGCCGAGACCCGGCCGTCGAAGGCGCGGGC
Source organism: Hyphomicrobiales bacterium (assembly GCA_044506555.1). Taxonomy (GTDB): domain Bacteria; phylum Pseudomonadota; class Alphaproteobacteria; order Rhizobiales; family Kaistiaceae; genus Bauldia. The sequence goes on from JBIQKL010000115.1 coordinate 7,277, forward strand.
GAGAACCTCGCCGATCCGCACCCGGATGTCGCTGTCGTAGCGGTCGCGCGGCGCGAAGACGAGGATGGAGACGTAGCGGTCGAAACGATCGCGGCGGGCGAGCACCCGCACCCGTGGTCGCTCGCCGAGGGCGAGGATCTGCAACGCGAAGTCGTAGAGCGTGTCCTCGCCGATCGGGAACAGCTCGTCGCGCGGATAGGTCTCGAGGACGTTCGCCAGCGCTTTGCCGGAATGGCTCGCCGGGTCGAAGCCGGCGCGGCGCATCACCCGCGCCACCTTCTGCCGGATGTAGGGTACGGCATCGACAGAGCGGGTATAGGCTTCCGAGGTGAACAGGCCGAGGAAGCGCGTCTCGCCGGCGAGGCCGCCCTTCGCGTCGTAGCGCTTGACCCCCACATAGTCGGCGTAGGACCGGCGATGGACCCGGGAAACGAGGTTCGATTTCCCCACCATCAGCGGCTCGGGCCGCTTCAGGAAGGCGCGGATCGCCGGCGTCATCGTCACGCCCTGCTCGCCCCGTCGCAGCACGCGGACCTCCGGATCGCGAAGGATGCCGAGGCTGGGCGTATCGGCGCGCGTCAGCCGGCCGCGAGGCCCCGCGCCGGCGTAGTCATAGTCGCGGACGCCGAGGAACGTGAAGGCGCCGTCGGCCAGCCATTCAAGGAACGCGATCGCCTCGGACAGCTCCGTCTCCGGAATCGGCGGCGGCGCCTCGCGATAGGCGGAGATCGTCGCCCGCAGCCGGTCGAGCATGGCGGGCCAGTCCGCCACCGCCCGCCGCACCTCGACGAACAGCGACCGCAGCCGCTCGATCAGCTCGCGCCGCGGCTCGGCTCCGTCGATCCGGTTGAGATGGATCTGGATCAGGCTCTCGCGGATCGCGCCCTCGGGCACCGGCCCTGCGCCGTGATAGGCGACGAGCCGGCCGGCCCGGTCGCGGGTGACGCTGACGATCGGATGGGCGACGAGACGGATGTTGGCCCCGAAAGCGTAGAGCTCGGCCAACGTCGAATCGAGAAGGAACGGCATGTTGTCGTTGAGGATGCCGAGCACGCTGACCTCGCTGCCCGGCGTAGCGCCTCCCGCGGCGGGGTCGTCGAGGCTGATCACCGTCTCGCCGGGCTTCCGCTCGCCGAGCAGCGCGTCCGCGGCCCGCACGAAGGCGGCGAGATCGGCCCCGCCATAGACGGCAAGGTCCTCGAGGCCGACATGGGCGAACAGGTCGCCGGCGAGCTCCCGCAGTCTGCCGCGATCGTCTCCGTCCCGGCCAAGGGCACGCCGCGCCAGGCCGATGAGCCGGTTCCGCTCGCCATTCTCCCCGATCATTCCGCTGCCCCCCGATTACGTCGCCGTCCGCGAATCATCCTGCCTGGACGAGAGCATCGCCCCGTGACGGCCCGTTGTCCTAACGCTCGTCATGCGGAAGGTTCTCCCGCCGCCGCGGCTTGGGGCGCGTCAGGCTGCCGACGAAGTTGGCCATGGCATGGATCGCGGCGTGGCCCGCATTGGCGGGCCGCCGCGGCACGACGCCGAAGACGATGAGCAGCTTCGCCACCACGGAGAGGCCGATCAGCACCGCGAGCAGGACGAGCAGCGCCGTGCCGACGCCGATGCCGAGCCCGAAGGCGCCGCTCGCATCCTCCGCATCCTGCGCCCACGCCGCCGGGACACCGGCCAAGGCGGCGAGCATCGCGACGAAGGCGGCAAGGACGGACGGCATGGCACCTCGCGGGGGATGACAAATCCTATACCCGCATTCGTGGCACCACGGGGGCAACGTCCTCAGAGCGTCGCTACCGTCTTGAGGGCGCCGTCGAGCTCCTTGCCCTCTTCGTCCTTGAGTGCCGCCTCGCGGAGCCTGCGGATCCAGTCGGCGCCGTCGGGCCGCATCTCGACCAGCGGAAGGGCCGAGAGCACCCTGCCGTACTTGCTCTCGGCCCGGGCGCG
>JBIQKL010000115.1:9323-11030 GCA_044506555.1 Hyphomicrobiales bacterium
CGCTCGATGGCGCGGCCGAGCCCCGCCGGCAGCGTGCCGCAGACCTCCTCGATCCGAGGATGCATGAACTCGGTGACGTGCATCACCTGCCCATCCTTCAGCCGCGCCTCGTCCCGGACCCGGGCGAAGCGCGCCGCCCGCGTCTTGAGGTCGGCGACGCGGATCACGTCGTCATAGGCCATGGCGCGGGCGAGATACTTCGCCGCCTCGCGGGTCAGCACGAAGCCGCGTTCGGCACCGCCGTGGGTCGCGTCCAGCGCCGCGAACTCGTCGAGCCGGTCGAGATAGAGATGACCGTAGGCGGCGTCCTGGAAGTCGACCACCGCGCGGAGGCCCGTCGCGGCGATGTCGCGCGCCTCCGTCGGCAAGGTCGCGACCCGGGCGACGGCGCGGTCGTATTCGGCCCGCTCCTTGGCGCTGCCGCCGACCGCCTGCACCTGCGACCGCTCCGGCGTCGGTGCCTCGGGCGCGGCCGCGCCGCCGAGCGCGACCGCCTCCGCCCCGGCCGAGAACGCGGCGAGGCTCGGCCCGACGCCTTTGCCGCCGGCGCGGATCGTCGCCTCGAACGACTCCGCCGGAAACGGCAATGCGCCGGACGCCGCGAGCGCCCCGAACAGGCTCGCCGAGATGACGCTGCCATTGGCCTCGGCGAGACGCTGCAGGTCGTGCGCGATGAAGCGCTTCGCCCTCGCCCGGGCGATCGCCGTCACCTTCGCCGAATCGGCGATGCCGTCCCCCGGCGCGATCTTCTCGAGGATGCCGAGCGCCCGATGCGAGGAGGCGATCAGCGTCGTCCGGTCGGGCGTGACCAGCCCGCGCTGGATCGCCCGTCCCGCCTCCATCAGCTCGGCGGCGATGACGATATCGACGTCGCCCGGCGCCGGCATCATCGCCAGCACCGGCGTCCGCCCCGTCGCCGCCGGGATCATCTCGAGGTAGTAGATCGTGGCGCCGGTCCGTTGCGCGACGCCGGCCACCGACGTCGCCTGCGCATACCAGCCGTTGCGCTCGGCAAGCGCGATCAGCCAGTCGGTGAGCACGCCGCCGCCCTGCCCGCCGATGGCGAGGATGGCGATGGTGATCGGCCGCTCGCGCGACATGGCGTTCATGGGAGACGCACCGCCCCCTCGGCCTGGCGGGCGATCGCCGCGCTCACCGATCCCTTGACCTTGGCGAGCCGCTCGATGGTCGCCGCGATGTCCCGGTCGCCGAGTCCGGCGAGGAGTTCCGCGACCCAGTCCTCGTGCGCCGATGCCATGCGGCCGAAATGTCGACGGCCGCGCTGGCTGAGCCGGATGAGCTGGGCCCGCCGGTCGTTCGGCGCCTGGCGGCGCTCGACCAGCCCCGCCTTGACCAGGCGGTCGACCAGGCTCGTCACGTTCCCGGCCGAGACCATCATCCGCTTCGACACCTCGCCCAGCGTCATCCCGGCATCGGCGCGCTCGAGCTGCGCCATCAGGTCGAAACGCGGCAGCGTCTCGTTGAACCGGCGGCGGAGGCGTCGGCGGACCTCGGCCTCGATCAGCGTGGTGCAGGTGAGCAGCCGAAGCCAGAGGCGGAGCTCGGCCTTTTGGCCGGCGCCGGCGGCCTTGGTCTCGGCGTCGAGGCGGAGCGCCGCATGATCGCCCTTCAGGCCACCGCCGGTCACCACAGCGCGCCTTGCCGCGGTCGTCATCCGGCGCTTTCCTCCGAAATTCGTTTTAAGAT
>JBIQKL010000116.1:0-1595 GCA_044506555.1 Hyphomicrobiales bacterium
GGGGCAAGCGCCACCGGCAGGAAAAGCTGGCCGAAGTCGATGGCCCACGCCACCGCCGGCGGAGACCGGCCCGCAAGGACTATGCGGACATGGGACGGCAGTGCCGGAATGAGGGATCGTCTCAGCCAAGTCTGGACCAGGCGAAGGGCATCGATGTCGTCGATGGTCACTACCACTTGGGAGTTTGCCCGCCGCCGGGGCTTCGCCGAGGCCAACGCGAGGGCCACCGCTTCATCGAGCGCACCCGGTTGAGGCTCGATCGTACCGCCATTGATCCAGGCAACGGCTACACGCTCTGCGGCGAGCCCCTCGGCATACCGGGCAAGGAGCGAGGTCTTGCCGATGCCCGCCGGCCCATGAACGTAGGCGACGACCGCGCCCGCCGCTGCCAGAAGGCTCCGGAGCGCCGCAAGTTCGTGCGCGCGGCCGTAGAGCGGCGCAGCACGGCGGCTCCGCATCAGATCGCCGATGCTGGTGCCGCCCTTCGCGATGCCGGCGATGCCGCCAGGCACCTTCATCGCATTCTCATCGCTTCTCATCGGCCGATCATGATTCCCGCTTCGCGGCCTGTCTACAACCGCGCTCGTCGCAGCATCCGCTGCGAGAATCGCAAGGAGCGAGAACCGATGAACCAGACCCTGCTTACTGTTCACTATGCCATCGCCGGAGATCCAACACGCCTGCGCAGCCAAATGAGCATGGCAGCCCCGGCAATCGCCGGGGTGCCGGGCCTCGCCTTCAAACTCTGGGGCTTCGATGCGGTGAACCGGGTCGGCACCAGCACCTACCTCTTTGACTCGGAGGAGGCCGCGCAGCACTTTGCGAACGGTCCGGTGATCGAGGGTCTCAAGGCAAGTCCAGACGTTGCTGAGGTCTTCCTCGCGGTGGCACCAGTCGACCACGATCTTTCCGCCGTCACTGGAGCGGGTCCGCTGCTCGCTCGACTCCAGGCAGCCTGACGGCGCACAGGCGGAGCGCGCGGAGAGACCGGCCGGTCCACGCGCTCTTCGCCGAGTGTCGTTTATCATTACTTTCCTTCGTCGGCGCGCGACATCCGCCAGCATGCTCAGAGAGGCGACTGTCTCCGGGAGGTCCCTCGGCAATGAGGTCTTGTCCCGCCACGAGTTGCACAGCCTTCGCGGGGGCGCGGGGCTCGAATCGGCGCAGTCCCCCCGGAACGAAGGGTGACGACGTTGGGCATTCGTAGGTTGCTGGCCTGTGAAGCTGATCACACCCGGTCCCGATTCCAATGCTCCTTCAAACGCACTGGAACACGGGCGTGTCCGACACCGTGGGCATCTGACGCACCAACGCGTCGTCAACCGGAGAAAGCAAGATGTCCATCAAGACTGCAGACTTCGCCGTTTCTGTCATCGCACCGGCCCCGGCCACCCCCGTCGTCGCCCGTATCGTGCGCGCGGGACTCGACTGGGTTCGGCGGCGTCACTCGATCCGGGTCCATCGCCGCATCCTTCACAGTCTCCCCGACCGCGTCCTCTCGGACATCGGCATCAGCCGTGGGATGATCGACCACGTGGTTCCCGAGCGCCTGGACCATGCCGGCCGTCCCGCAGGCCCCTACCCCTTCTGAGTCC
>JBIQKL010000116.1:1695-6001 GCA_044506555.1 Hyphomicrobiales bacterium
CCCGAGCGCCTGGACCATGCCGGCCGTCCCGCAGGCCCCTACCCCTTCTGAGTCCTATAGGGGAGTTGTGGAGATGCACGTAAGACAGAGCTACAGCCGCTGGCGGCGCTACCGCGCCGTCGCGCGGGAACTTGACAGCTACTCCCGGCGCGAGCTGGCCGAGCTCGGCATTGCGCCACAGGACATTGGGCGGGTGGCCTGGGCGGCGAGCGACCGCCGCCGATGAAATGAAAGGGGGCCCGGGAAGCGTCATGCCGCGCTTCCGGGGCCCCGATCCGCGCCGGCAACGCCGAGGTCCTTGCCTCGACCTCCGTGCCGGGCGCACCCCGGTGAGCGCACCTACATGCTGCTGGTGAGTCCGCCGTCGACGTAGATCACCTGGCCGTTGACGAAGCTCGATGAGTCCGACGCTAGGAACACCACGGCGCTCTTCATCTCGTCCAGCTCGCCCCAGCGGCCGGCGGGTGTGCGCGTTGCAACCCAGGAACTGAACTCCGGATTGTCGACGAGTGCGCGGTTCATTTCCGTCTTCATGTAGCCCGGGCCGATGCCGTTGACCTGGATCCCGTGCCGCGCCAGCTCGACGCACATGCCCTTGGTCAGCATCTTCACCGCCCCCTTCGACGCGGTATAGGGAATGATGCTCTGCCGGCCGATCTCGCTGTTCAGGGAGCAAGTGTTGATGATCTTGCCGCGGCCCCGCGGGACCATGCGGCGGGCGACGGCCTGGCCGACGAAGAAGATGTGGTCGATGTTCGTGGCCATCACCGCGCGATAGGTATCGGCATCGAAGTCGACGAATGGCATGCGTCGCTGGATGCCGGCATTGGCAACGAGAATGTCGATCGGTCCGATCTCCGTCTCGATCCCTTCAACCGCGGCCTCGATTGCGTTGCGATCGGTCACATCGAAGGCAAGCGCATGCGCCCTTGCGCCGTCGGCGACGAGCCTTGCGCGTGCGCGTTCGAGTTCCTCCGGCTCGTTGGAGTTGATCACCACTTCGGCACCGGCCGATGCCAGCCCCTCGGCGAAGGCGAGGCCGATGCCCCGGCTCGACCCGGTGATCAGCGCGATGCGACCCGTGAGGTCGAAGCTGGGTCCCGTCAGCATTGAGCCTCCTTGCTGTCTACGAAGCGTCGCACCTCTTCCAGGAATCTCTGGAAGGCCGGCTCATGCGACATGAGGATATGGTTGCGGCTGTCGAGCGAGACGAAGCGCGCCCCGGGTATGCCGATCGCCAGCGTCCGGCCGCACTCGAATGGAACCAGCGCGTCACCCGAGGCGTGCATGACCAGCGTCGGCGTCGCCAGGTCGGCGAGCATGTTCGAGACGTCCACCTTGCCGTTTTCCTCGTGGAGACGAGCGGCGTTCTCGGGCGAGACGGTGCGGCGCTGCAGTTCGTTGTACCAGTCCATCTGCTCCTTCGTTCCGTCGGGAATGAAGAGCGACGAGAAGAGCTGCCGGAAGGCCGGTATGTCCTGGCCCCATCCGGTCCGGATGAGACTGACCATGGCGGCGCGGCGCTCCTGCTCCTCGGCCGTCCCGTAGAGGCGCCAGCCCTTGTGGCGTCCTCCATAGAGGATGAGATGTGACACCCTGTGGGGGTGGCGAGCGGCATAGGCGACCGAAAGCGCCGCCCCTGCGGAAATGCCGAGCAGCGCGAACCGCTCCGGGCATGCGGCATCCGCCACCGCCTCGAGATCGGCAAGCTGCGCCGAGAAGGAGAGATCATCGACGTTCCTGTCCGACAGTCCGTTGCCGCGCTGGTCGTAGCGGATGAGCGTGTTTGCGGCGGAAAGGCCCGTCACCCAGTGGGCCCAGATCGAGCTTTCGCGATCGAACTGCAGGTCGGACATCCAGTTCGCACACTTGAGGATGGGATAGCCGCTCCCGGTCACGGCACAGGCGAGCTGAACGCCGCCTTGCCCGACGACATAGCGGACTTCCTGCGAAGGAAACGCCGGCGTCGGGGCCGGCATTGCGCCCGTCGTGTCGATGGCCGGAGACCAGATGCCGACGGCACTCTCCGCCGGTGGGGCCGCCGCGCGGCGCCGGGATGCCTCGGCCAACGCTGCCGCATCGGACGCCAGGGCGGGGTCTTCCGGATCGAGAGCGCTCAACGCGTAGGCGTAGGGCAGCGCGCGCTCCGGCTCCTCCCTGAGCCGATCAACCAGCGACCTGAGCACGCGGAGATGAAGCACATGCATCTCGCTCGCCTGCGCCACGCGCCACGCCTCGTACTCCGGACAACGCGGCAAGGACAGGTCCTCGAGGAACCCGCCACGGAAGGTGGCCGTCACCGCCTCGAGTTCGGGAAGCGAGACCGTATCGGGAGCCGCCGCACGGACGGCACCGAAGTCGACGACGACGCGGTCGGGCCTGAGCGCAATCGTCTCGCGGTTCGATTCGAACAGGTCGCCAAGCCCCTGGCGCAGGCGCGAGAGGCTCCAGCGGAGCGCGCCGCGCGGGTCGTCCGGAACCTCCCAGAACAGCTCGCAAAGCCGCTCGCGCCGCACGGGTCGTCCGGTGGCTGCGAGATAGGCGAGCAAGGCGCGCGTCTTCCGTGAGGCCGGCAGCGGCACCTCCTCGCCGTGGGAGAGGACCGACAGGGCGCCAAGCAGGCGTATCTCGACCAGTTGCGCTTCGACCACGGCGGGCGTGCCCTTCGCCAGATCCGGACCGTCTTCTGCTTCGCCGATCTTGACCTCGGATGGGAGGTTCGCCAAGAGCCGCTGGTCGAGGATGTCCAGTTGGACAAGCGGCGCCACGATAGCGCTGCCGCTCACCAGGACTGTCGTTTCCGTGGTCATCCTGCTCCCCTCACGCTGCAATGCGAACTCCATGACGGAGGTAGGCGGCGAGATGCGCGGCGAGCTCCGTCGCATCCGGTCCGACCCCGGCGATGAAGCTCGACTTCCGCCGCCGCATGAAGCGAAGGCCCAAGGCGTAGAGGCCGGCGCGTGCGACGATGCCGCCGTCGTGGCGCAGTTCTCCGTCAGCATCGAGCACCGGCACCTTCAGCCAGGCATAGTTCCGCCGGTAGCCGGTCGCCCAGACGATCGTACCGATGCCCTCGGCCCGGAGATCGATGGTCGATGGACCTTCAACTGGCACCCACGGCGCCGGCCTCGATGCCGGCTCGACCATCCGCCCGAGATCATGTCGGATGATGTGGGCGTCGATCCGATCGAGCACCCGATACATCTTCTCGTCCGCGGCTTTCGCAGGCCTCCCAGAATCCATGTCAAGGTGAAGCCGATGCCCATCGCCCCCCAGCAGGCGCCCGACGACGCGCACCCCGGCGAGGGCCAGTTCTGGCAGGCCGAGGCTTCGCAGCTCGGGTGATCCGATCAGTTGCAATGAAGGCTGTCTGCGCGCGGCCGCGATGTCATGCACCGCGTCGTGACGTTCGTCGAGCATTCCGATAAGGTCGAGCCACCACGTGATGTCACGGCCGCGATAGGTCCGCGGCAAACGCGTATGGCGGCCGACGGCAATGGTCACCGGGCGGCCCGATCGATGAATCTCGTCGGCAATCTGGACGCCGCTCGACGACCCCCCGACCACGAGCGCCCCGCCCGCGGGGAGAAGGCCGGGATTTCGGTAGGATGCCGGGGTCAGCTGGACGATCCCAGGCAGCGCGTCGGCTATCGCCGGAACCGCAGGTTCGCCGCAGGCGCCGGTTGCTATCACCACCGTCCTTGCCGTGAATGTTCCGAGGCGGGTAATCGCACGATAGCCCTCCCCGGCTGCTTCCAATGCCTCGACGCGGGCATCGGCGATGATGGGTGCGCCGATCGCCAGGGCATAGGCATCGAGATGGTGCACAAAGCTCGAAGCGGCCATGAAGCCGTCGGGATCATCGCCGCGATACGGGTATCCCGGCAGGCGGGTCATCCAATTGGGCGTGAGGAGGCTCAGCGAATCCCACGAGCCCCTCCGCCAGCGCTCGGCGACGCGACCGCTCTCGAGCAGCACATGGTCCAACCCGAGACCCGAGAGGCAATGGCTCATGGCGAGGCCAGCCTGTCCGGCGCCGATGATGATCGCGTCGAGGTAGCGCATGGGTCGATTGCTCCTTCCCGCCAAGGACCGCCGCCGAGGAAGGCGGCGGCCGTTTGGCGCGAGCACGGTCAGCTGGCGTCGACGTCGATGGTGACCGGCACGCCGTTGGTGAGCACGTCGAAGACCGCGGATCGCGCCTGGGCCTGCGCGACGATCTCACGGAGCTTCTCCGGCGGCCCGTCGCCGCGGATCCTGAAGCTCGCCCGGATGCCCTGGTAGCCGTTGCGAACGCCGTCGGACA
>JBIQKL010000116.1:6101-10770 GCA_044506555.1 Hyphomicrobiales bacterium
CGGATCCTGAAGCTCGCCCGGATGCCCTGGTAGCCGTTGCGAACGCCGTCGGACATTCCGAAGATTCCGCGGAGGTCGATGTCTCCCTCCACGATGGATTCGACCTCGTGAAGCGTGACGCCGCGGATCGCCGCGATGTTGCCAATCCCCGCCGTGATACAAGCCGCCAGGGCGTGGAGGAGGAACTCGACCGGCGTCGGGGCAGCGTCGCCGCCGCACAGCACCTTGGTATGGTCGGCTTCGGCGATGAAATCGGCCGCGCGGGACTGCTCGCCCATTGCGCCGAAGTGGTCGTTCATCACGCTGCGGCTGTGCGTGCCGCTGATCCAGCGGTTCCGGGCCCTGAACTGGAACTTCGCGAGCTCCGGCTGCTCGGCCACGGCGCCGAGCGTGGCGAGCAGGGTTGGCGTGTCGATGCCGTGGCGCGGCGGCTTGGGGGCCTTGGCGGCGGGCTTTTCCATGGTGGCAGTGGTCATCGTCGTTTTCCTTTTCGGGTCCTGATTGGGGGTTCCGTGTCGGCGGGCCCTTGGCGTCGCCGACACAGGCAATCTGGCGAAAGGCCGTTGCAGCGATCGTGTGGGAAAGCGTGTGAAAAGCCGACGGTGTGACCGCGTTCACAGCGGTCGCTGGACCGCGCTCGCCCTGGGACTGCGCCGACGAAGGTACAGCCATAGGCCGGCCGCGGTCGCTGTCGTTCCGATCGACAGCCCCGTCCAGACACCGACGACGCCGTACCCGAGTGGCCCGGAGAGCAGGACGATCAGACCGAAGCCGATCCCCCAGTAGCCAGCCAGGCTAATCAGCGAGGGCACCGCCACGTCGGCCCAGGCCCTGAGGATGCCGAAGGCGACGACGGCAGGCACGAGATTGCAGACCGCCACCGCCCCCCATGGGGCGAGATCGGCGAGAAGGATGCCGTCGATGCCGGTGAGGCTGCTTGACAGCGGGAGCGCCAGCATCGCCCCGAGAAAAGTCGATGCGAGGGTCCCGGTGCCCAGCAGTGACGCCCGGGTCAGGTGGATCGCACCGGCTCCCGTCTCGATCTGCCTCGCAAGATGGATGGTGACGGCCTGCGCGAAACCGGTGCCGATCACATAGGTCACGGCCACTGTGCGAAACACGAGGATGTGGGCCGGGACGGCCTCGATCGCGACGAAGGCGACCACTACCGTCGACGACAGGTAGACGCCGGTCTCGCAAAGCGCGGTACTCCCGGTGAAAAGCGCTGCCCTGGCAAGTGCCGGGGCCACAAAGCTGCGGCCCCGCGCGATCGCGGCCCGGGGAATGCCGATACCGCGGAGCCGCGGCGCCAAGGCCAGGTAGGCGAGCAAAGCCGTGGCCATGAACAGAGCGACGAGCAGCGATGCGGCCCCGGCCCCCGCCATGCCCATGGCGGGCAGGCCCCAGCGTCCGTGCATGAGAGCGATGTCGGCGACGAGGTTCAACGGAACGGCCGCCAACATGACCACGAGGACCATTCCGCCGCGTCCGAAGGCCGGGAAGATGCTCCGCGAGAGGGCAACGGCCATCATCACCGCGTAGGTCGCGGCCATGTAGGCGGCGTAGTCCGTCGCCACCTCGGGCAACGGAAGTTCGACTCCGCCGGCGAGCAGGGCGTGAGGGGCGAGCACGATCACTGCCGCGCCGAGTATCGCCAGCACCACGGCGAGGCGAAGGCCATCGGCGATCGCGCTCGCAGCCCGCGGTCCATCCCCGCTCACGAAGGCAGCGGCGACGGGCGCCGCGACCGCGCCGAGCGCTCCGGCGGCGAACTGGATGACGATTGAGTAGATGTCTCCGACGACAACACCGGCGGTCAATGCCCGGGGGTCAAGGTCGGCCATCAGGATCGTGTCGGTGATCGACATTCCGAGATTGACGACGCCCACCAGCGCGATCGGGATCGCCGTCCGGGTCAGGCCAGCGAGCTCTCCCGCCGTCGTTGGTGTTGCGGGCCGGCGATGGTACTCATTTCGGGCAAGGGACAGCATCGTGGACTCTCCGGGCATGCCGGTGGTCTGCCGCCGGCTTCATGACGCGGGAGCTAAAGACAAGCTGTGTGATGCGCCGTGTGAGCCGGCGTGGAAGGTGTGTCGCCTGTGTCCTCGATCACAGTCTGTCGGGCTCCCATCAGTTAAGGGCGCCCTGATGGGAGAGGGCCCGTGGAAAAATCCGCGCAGATGCTCGAGATCAGATTGCTCGGTGAGCTCGAGGTCCTGCGGGACGGTGCGAGGGTCTCGCTCCCGCCATCCCGCAAGACCCGCGCGCTCCTCGCTTATCTAGTCGCGACCGAACGCCGTCATCGCCGCGAGCGGCTTTGCTCGCTCCTTTGGGAAGTTCCCGACGATCCGCGCGGTGCCTTGCGCTGGAGTCTCAGCCGCTTGCGGCCGCTCGTGGACGACCCGGCCAGGCTCCGGATCGCTGCCGACCGCGAGTCCGTCGGCTTCGAGGCGAATGGCGCCCTGATCGACATCGCCGCGCTCCGGGAGGGTCTAAGGACGCCCGACGACCTCTCGATCGATGCACTGAGGGGGCTTGCCGATCTCTTCCGGGGCGAGTTCCTGGAGGGTATCGATCTGCCGGACGTCGATGGCTTCCAGGCATGGGTCGTTGCTGAGCGCGAGGACATGCGCCGCCGGCAGGTGAGAATTCTGGAAGCGATCGCGGCCAGGATGCCGGCCACGGATGAGACGGCGCTACCCTATGTTCGTCGCTTGGTGCAGGTCGATCCGTACAACGCCGCCGCCCGTTCCTCGCTGCTTCAACACTTGGTTGCCCTCGGCAGACGTACCGAAGCCGAGCAGCAGTTCGAAGCCGGTATGCGCCAGCTTCGCGAGACCGGGGACGACCACAGTCTGGTTGCCGCATGGCGCGATCTTCAATCGCGCCGTGACCCGGGCCAGGGCGCGGTCGTCGCGCCGGGGCCGATGCCGTCCTCCTTCGCCACACGCGTCCCGCCTTCCGTCACGGCAGGCGTCGCGGCGCACCCGCCGCTCATCGGCCGCGCGGCCGAGCTCTCGCGCCTGACCGAGTTCATCTCCGAGACGCCGCACGCCGGCGGGGCCGATGTGATGCTGCTCACCGGCGAGCCCGGCGTCGGCAAGAGCAGGCTGATCGGGGAAGCGGTTGCCGCCGCCGCGTCACGCGGCTTTCGGATCGTCTCCGCGCGTGCCCGCGAGGCCGACCGCACCCGCCCCTATGGCGCCTGGCAGGAGGCGACAGGGACTCTCTCGAGCCCGCTGGCCCTCACCGATGCGACGGCGGCCCACGGCGACATTGTCGCACGGGAGCGTTTCCTGGCGGAAGTGTCCGCGAGGATCCTCGCACCGGACGACCCCAGCCCGATGCTCCTCACGTTCGACGACGTGCACTGGTGCGACGCGGCGTCCGCCGATCTCCTTCAACTGGTGGCAAGTGCAGCGCGTTCGCGACCCATGGTGTTCGTCCTCGGTACGCGCAGCGGCGAACTGGCGGACAACCCGGTCTTTCTCCAGGTTTTGCGCGGCCTGCGGCACGAAGGCAGGCTCCGCGAGATCCGGCTCGGGCCCCTCGCCCCGGATGAGGCGGAGAGTCTGGTCCGCTCGGTAGCGCCGGGCCCCCAGGCAGCCCGCATCGCGACCGAGTGCGGCGGTAACCCGCTGTTCGCCATCGCGCTCGCGCGCGATGCGGCGCCGCGAGGTGACGAGCCCCTGCCCCGGACGCTCAAGGAACTGATATCCGACCGGGTCGACCGTCTCCCCGACTGTGCAGCGGAAGCGTTGCGCTGGGCGAGCGTGCTGGGGACGTCGTTCGCCGCCGAGCGGCTCATGGCCGTGTCCGGCCTGCCGCTCGACGGACTTGTCACCGCGCTGGCGGTGCTGGAGCGACACGACTTCATCCGGGCTTCCGAGGACGGCGGCGTCTACCTGTTCGTGCACGACCTCGTCCATCGCTCGGTCTACACCGCCCTGTCCGAGCCTCGACGACGCCTGATGCACCTCCGTATCGCCGAGACGCTCTGCGAACAGGGACGCGGGGTCGAAACCTTGGCCGATGAGGTGGTCCACCACGCCGTCCGGGGCGGCGACAACGGCCGCGCCGCTGCAGCCTGCGTCGAGGCCGGTCACCGTTCGCTCCGCCTCTTCGCCAATGTCGAGGCAGCAGCGTTTGCCCGGCGCGGGCTACATCACGCCGAGGGCCTGTCCGAGCCGGACCGTGTGATGCGCCGCATCGAGCTCACGCGCATCGCGGTCCTCGCCACTCGGCCAGTCGACATCACGGAGGCGGCACAATCGCTGGAGCAGCTGGCCGAGGTTGCCCTCGACCACAACTGCTCCGGACATGCCCGGATCGCCTACGAGACCCTCAGCCTGCTGCGCTGGGAGCGCGGGTTCTTCGTCGATGCCGAGCGTGACACACTGCGGGCGGAACTGGTCAGCCGGAGTGCCGACGAAGGCACCCGCATGCTCGCCATGGCGGAGACCGCCCGGTGCCTCGTGATGCTCGACCGGGACCTGCCGTACGCCGATGCCCTGCTCATGGAGGCGGCCGCGCTGGCCCGCCGGCTCAATATCGAACCCGGGACGATTCCGGACGCCACGGGAATGATCCGCGTGCGACGTGGCGAACTCGACGCGGCCGCGGCCGATTTCCAGCGGGCGCGATTCCTCGCGCGCCGCGACGGCGACCG